>NZ_JBDPNU010000205.1:0-572 GCF_050468105.1 Fictibacillus sp. NRS-1165 | reverse complement strand
CCTTGAATGTGATCACAATTTTGTTTATGTAAAAATTCCCATTCTTCTTCCGTTTCTACACCTTCTGCAATCACTTCTAAATTTAGTTCTTTTGATAGTGTAATAATGGAAGAGACAATTGCTTCTTCTAAAGGACTATTTGTAATTCCGCAAATAAATTCTCGAGCAATTTTTAATGTGTTGATTGGATATTTTGTTAAATAAGCTAAAGAACTATAACCGGTTCCAAAGTCATCAATTGAAATTTGAATACCGAGGTTTTGAAGCTGTTCTAGTTTTGCAACTACAGATTGATTTTGATTAATGGCGATACTTTCTGTAATTTCAATATCTAGTGCTTCTGATTTTAACTCTGTTTCTTCTAAAACCTTTGAAATAGTTGGGATTAAATCTGCATGGTTAAATTGAACAACAGATAAATTCACACCAACTTTTAAGTGAGAAAAACCTTGATTATGCCATCTTTTTGCTTCTAAACAGGCAGTACGTAAAATCCAATTGCCAAGTTCAATAATAAAACCAGTTTCCTCTGCTAGAGGGATAAATTGGGCAGGAGATACGATACCGAGTTT
>NZ_JBDPNU010000204.1:0-585 GCF_050468105.1 Fictibacillus sp. NRS-1165 | reverse complement strand
GGCTAGTTTGGTTGAAAAGGAATTTGAAAATGAAGGTCCAGTTACATCTGTATTGCCAATTATTACAACGGAGGATAACGGGATTGGCGGAATCATGGTAAGCGCAGAAGAAAAAGCTATTCATGTAAAATGCACGAATTGCAACAAAACAGCGCGCTTCTTGCTAGAAATGCCTTTAGAGATGGTTAATCAAGAAGAAATAGAAATGGATTGGTCGAAAGTTTCTTTTGCTGAACAGGAGGGAAACTAATGGCTGCTGCTCCTACATACAAGTATCATATTTCAACAGTTTTTCCGCAGTGGAGATGTGACCATATTGTTTTTAAGGAAAGTGAAGAGAAAGCCAAATACCACTATTATAAACAATTTAAAAAGCAGCATTTTATAGATATGCCATTCGAACAATTTGAAAGGTTCATTAGTTGCAAGTATTTGGGAGTAGTAGATATTACTACGCTTTTCGGGCAAGAAGCGCCATTTCGGAAAATGTGCAACTACAGAAGGATTCCATTTGCTAAACGAGGGATGCGTGTCGAAGTACAGGGAAGACAAGGGACAATTGTCGGGAATTGCAAAAATGATTTG
>NZ_JBDPNU010000203.1:0-864 GCF_050468105.1 Fictibacillus sp. NRS-1165 | reverse complement strand
TATAAATGCTAACTTAAATATGTACATTAACGCTTGAATAAATATGTACATTTTCAATTGGATTCTCCATACTGACTCTGAGGTGGTTAGTATGTATATTAAGCTAGATATTCAAACAGAATTTGAGGTTAAAAGTCTTTCAGACTTACCAAATTTTAAAAAACTAATGGGGAACTTAAAAATGAAGATAAATAAAAGTCAATTAGCCAGAGAATTGAATGTGGATCGGCGTACCATAGATAAGTATTTGAATGGTTTTACACCAAAAGGGACAAAAAATAAAACATCGAAAATCGATACATATTATGAAGTGATTGCAGCTCTTTTATCTAGTGATTCTAAACAAATCTTCTACTACAAACGAGTGTTATGGCAGTATCTAACAGACAATCACGGTTTAAAATGTTCACAGTCTGCATTTCGTGCTTATATTAATAGAAAGCCTGAATTTAGAACATATTTTGATGAGGGGAAGCGTATTTTATCAGGTCATTCAGTGGGTGTCCGTTATGAGACACCTCCAGGAGAACAAGCTCAATTAGATTGGAAAGAAAGCATACGATTTGAAACCAAAAGTGGCGAAATCGTATATGTGAATGTAGCTGTACTTTTATTGTCCTACTCGAGATTTAAAGTTTTTCATTTGAATATTTCAAAATCACAAAGTGTTTTAATGTCATTTATGACAGAGGCATTTGAAATGTTTGGTGGTGTACCGAAGGTAATTGTCACGGATAATATGAAGACGGTAATGGATGAAGCTCGAACAGAACACTTTACAGGAACGATTAACAATAAGTTTGCCCAATTCGCTCAAGATTTTGGATTTAAGGTACAACCTTGTATCGCAGGGCGACCAAATAC
>NZ_JBDPNU010000202.1:0-934 GCF_050468105.1 Fictibacillus sp. NRS-1165 | reverse complement strand
TCTAATATCTTCATAGTTTTCTTTTATTAACTTTACATTAATTTTTCCTTTTAAAAGTGCTTGAACATTTTCATATTCTTCTCCACCAGGTATAGAAAAAAGCTTAGTATCTGCCAAATCACGAATACGAGGAGCAAATCGAAATCCCAACAAGTGTGTTAAAGCGAAAACTTGATCTGTATATCCAGCTGTATCTGTGTAATGTTCTTCAATTTTTAAATCTGTTTCATGATGAAGAAGCCCATCTAATACATGAAGAGCATCTCGTGCATTGGTAGTAATGACTTTCACATGATAGGCAGATAGCTGATCACTTACAAATCGATAAATGGTTCCACCTTTTCCCGTTCCATAGTGTGGATTGGAATCTGCATGTAGAGAACGTACAGCAATGGATAAACGCATACCATCAGAAGAAGAAGTTGTCCCATCTCCCCAATAGGATGATAACTTTTGTTCCTTTTGGAAATTCACGAGAATAGATTGAGCGCGAACCATTGCATCATCATACATTCTCCATTGTGAAGCATTTGCCATTTGTCTATAGGAGATTCCAGGGGTAGCTTCCGCCATTTTTGTAAGACCTATATTTGTCCCCATTGCCATCAAAGTAGCTAATACAATATTCTGTTCCTCTTGATCAGGAGATTGATTGGTAGAGGCGTGGATAAATTGATCATGAAATCCAGTCCAACTGGCCACTTCTATTAGTAAATCTGTCAGTTTTATTCTGGGTAACATACTATGAAGAAGTTTACTAAATGCTTTTGCTTCTTCTGGAGTTCCTCTATCCAATCGCTCAACATGTAGTTTTCCTTGACTAATATCTACTCCTTCTAATTTCTCGCTATTTTTTGATAACCATTCTAAATGTTCATTTAATCGGTTTATTCGGTCAGTTATATAATCTTCAGCTTTTAAAGGGGCTGTAAGG
>NZ_JBDPNU010000201.1:0-600 GCF_050468105.1 Fictibacillus sp. NRS-1165 | reverse complement strand
AAAACACTGTCACCAATTGCATGCCCCAGCGTATCATTAATGGTCTTAAAGCGGTTTAAATCTATATACAGAAGTCCAAACTTATCCTGTGTTTTTTGTACACGCTCAATAGATCTGTCTAATTCTTGTTGGAAGAATATTCGATTTCCAATCTCCGTCACTGTATCATGGAATGCAAGGTAGTTTATCTCATCCTGTTGTTGTTTCATCCTCGTTATGTCTTTTACCATTACATAACTCCCAAAAGTTTGACCTTCTATCATAATAGGAACTATAGTGACATACCAAAAGAGTATGTCCTTCTCATTGTTATTTTTCACACGTAACTGTAGTGAAGATGAACTACATCGTTTCCCTTTCTTTATAGCTGCTTCCAATTCAGATTTATCTTCATCTAAAAAAATAGAGAAGCACTCTTTCCCTATCAATGCAGCACTTTCTTTTCCTAATAACATACTTCCAGCCTGGTTTATGTTTAATACGATATCAGTTGAATCAATCGTTAAAATAGGATCCGGATGATACTCATATAATGACTTAAATCTTTCTTGATTTTTTACCAAATCATTAGATTTGTTTATTAAATCCCTTGTTCTTTGA
>NZ_JBDPNU010000200.1:0-898 GCF_050468105.1 Fictibacillus sp. NRS-1165 | reverse complement strand
GTATAAGATAATCATCAAATGCCTTATGATGTCTACTGCCTGATACAAAAATATCTCCTGAACGAATATGATTTCTTAACTTGGTTAAAGCTGCCAATTCATAATAGTGCCGATTAATGTTTCCGTCATCATCATATACATGTTTTTGCCAACGGTTAGATACAAAGTGTAAGGGAGCGCCATGAGGCACTTTTCGTTTACCTGTTTCATTCAATTCATGAATCGTATCAAGTGCTTGTAAAACGGGTTCTCCAGATTTCGTCGCTCTAAAATGAAGACTGCGTAATAAAGTAGGTGCATATCGTCTAACATAGGAATAACGAGTATTTAACAAATCCAAATAGTCATAATTTAAAGGCCGTGATAGTTGTTTTGCTTCTTCAACAGATTCGACCATCTCATTCCATGACATTACTTCATCTAGGGCTGCAAAAGCATCTTTACCCGTTTCTTTTGCCTCAATTAGTGTCCCGCATACAGTAATAAATTGTAAAATCTTCTCGTTTAATTTTTTCCCATTTGCTTGCTGTATTTCGTCTTGTTCTTTTTTCCCTTTTGTTTGAAGATTCATCATAAGACGATCATGAATTTCAATTGCGTAATCTATAAGGTCTTGTGTAATCTCCAATAAAAATGAGACTAACATACTATATCTTTTTACTTCATTGAATCGTCTAAAAGCATATGGCTCATATTTTGATCCTAATCTAGCGAGCTGCCGAAGACGATTTGTATTAATTTTTGTGGTATCAATAGTAAGACCAATTTTTTGAACAAATTGTAATCGGTCTATTACTTTTAAAAATGATTCTGGTGAAGGCTGGGCCGGTACATCTTTTAGCCATGCTAATGGAGATTTACCATTTATAGTTGGTAAAAGTAACGCATCTAATTGATC
>NZ_JBDPNU010000199.1:0-729 GCF_050468105.1 Fictibacillus sp. NRS-1165 | reverse complement strand
TCCGGTTTTGATGTCGCAATGATTTTGGCCAAACGTGGATACCGCCAGACGTCTGAACGGATCTTTAATATGCTGAAGCAACGGGTGGCAGGTGATTATTTGCATACATCCGCCATAATAAACGGTGACAATGAAGTGATAAGCGCGGTAAATGATGAGAACGATTACATGGGACCTGGCACAGGCTACCGGTTAAGCGAAAAAAGATGGGAAGAAATTAAAGGAATCCGCCAAGCCATCAGCCCGAAGGATTTTGATTAGAGGAGAGGAGTCCATATGACGACAGCAGCCTTTTCAATAGAAATGAAACTGGCAGAAATTGGTCCCGCTACAAAAGGAACGAATCCAAGAGAAGTGGTTGTGGCCATAGCTCCTGCTTTTGGAAAAGAAATGAACAAAACGATTGTAAAGGTGGATCACGCCTTGGTCCTTCGCGAAATCCTTTCCGGAATTGAAGAGCAGGGAGCCGTCCCACGGGTCATCCGAAGCTTGCGCACGGCAGATTTAGCATTCATGGCCCATGGGGCAGCCAAAATGAGCGGGTCAGGAATCGGTATTGGCCTCCAGTCCAGGGGAACGACTGTCATCCATCAAAGGGATTTGGATCCATTGAGTAATCTGGAGCTATTTCCCCAATCCCCGTTAATTACTTTGGAAACATACCGGGCGATTGGAAGGAATGCTGCGATGTACGCCCTGGGAGAAAGCCCGAGCCCAGTACCTGTAGTA
>NZ_JBDPNU010000198.1:0-553 GCF_050468105.1 Fictibacillus sp. NRS-1165 | reverse complement strand
GTTCATATACATCCGCAGCTTCCCGAATCAGGCCGGCATTCTCTGTTGCGCCATACTCGTTTTCCAATTCATCGGCTATCGCCAAAAGCTCATCCTTCGTGGAACGGTTCGGGCGGAGCGCGTTGTAGATTTCCAAAATGCGGGCATCCGAGATGTTGATCATTTCAGCTGCGCGGCGGAAGTTTTTCGATAATTGATTTCTTCCCAGGCTTTCACTGATATCGGCATGCATTTCAAGGGTTTTGGGGCTAATCCGTAAATCTGCCCCGGTCACTTCTCCATTTAAAGCAGCATCCAATGTTAAGTTGTTATAAGACTTCTGGGTAGGAGTAAACAATAAATCAGGACTCTTTGAACCAAGCGGATAATCTTTTTTGGTTAATTTCCTTTCTTGAATCGACTTTTCCATCGGTTTTACCCTCCTAGTCTTTTATGATAAATTCTGCTTTCAGTTCGACCGGCTTCGCGTCCGCCACACGCGACTGGCACTCCTTCAAATAAAGCAGCGCCGCAGCAGCCTGGTATTTCGGCCTGGCCATTTGATCATTTACTA
>NZ_JBDPNU010000197.1:0-509 GCF_050468105.1 Fictibacillus sp. NRS-1165 | reverse complement strand
CATTTCAGCACCGAAGCAACCAAAGAAGGAAAATTAAATGCAAAGTTAAAAGAATTAATAGCAGTTTCAATAGCCCATACCACAGAATGCCCCTACTGCATTGACGTTCATACAAAATCTGCCCAACGAGCAGGATCAACAAAAGAAGAGCTATCAGAAGCTATTTTAGTTGCAGCTGCTCTGTTGGCAGGTGGTGCTTATGCCCATATGGCCAACCTGATTGAAAGCTACGGGGAATAATTCGCATCAATAAAAAAGAAGCATTTATAATCTTTAACAAACTGGTTGTGGAATCGTCATAGAGGCATCGAACATTATGGCTCCAATAATGTGTCGTTGGGTGTTACTGCCTAAAAACAGGGATTACAGTATTTTTTCTTCCACTAAATAGAAATCATTAGCAAGGTGTTTTCCACTCACATCTCGAATTTGTTTTTATAGCAAAGAACGGGAGAAGATGGAATGAAAGCAAAAACGTTATGGGTTACTTTAGGGATACTACTCCTTAC
>NZ_JBDPNU010000196.1:0-996 GCF_050468105.1 Fictibacillus sp. NRS-1165 | reverse complement strand
GCATATGCCTGAGCTAGCAGACACCACCTTTGCCATGGACTTTCTAATTCGTGCCAAAGAAGGCGTTCGCAACATAGCTGTAGCATTAACCGAATCCGCATCACCTGATGTCCGAGCGGCATTGAGAAAACAGTTAAAGCAAGGCATTGCCATGCATCAGGAAATATCTGAGTTGATGATCAAGAAAAAATGGTTCCATCCTTACGAATTAACGGAACAGTATCAATTGGATCAGCTTTCGGCCAACAATACGATTAAGATTGGAAAAATGAACCTGTTTCCCGTTGAGACCAATCGAAAGGGCATGTTTGATCGGACACCTGATGAACATTAACACTGGAGGTTATATAGCATGAAGGCGGTAACATATCAAGGGATAAAAAATGTTGTTGTAAAAGAAGTGCCAGCCCCTAAGATTGAAAAACCAGATGACATGATCATCAAAGTGACCAGTACAGCGATATGTGGTTCTGATTTGCATTTAATTCATGGCATGATCCCTAACCTGCAAGAGAACTATGTCATTGGACATGAACCGATGGGAATCGTTGAAGAGGTTGGTCCGGAAGTAACAAAACTAAAAAAGGGAGACCGCGTAATCATTCCATTTAACATCGCATGCGGTGAATGCCGTTACTGTAAAGACCATTTGGAAAGTCAATGCGACAATTCAAATGATAATGGAGATATGGGAGCCTATTTCGGATATTCCGGAACAACTGGCGGTTATCCAGGCGGGCAAGCGGAATATTTGAGAGTCCCTTTTGCCAACTTTACTCATTTTAAAATCCCGGAGACCTGCGAGGAACCTGATGAAAAGTTAGCGGTTATTGCGGATGCGATGACCACTGGTTTTTGGAGTGTTGATAATGCGGGCGTAAAGGACGGGGACACCGTTATCGTTTTGGGATGTGGTCCCGTTGGACTATTTGCACAAAAGTTTTGCTGGCTAAAAGGGGCGAAGCGGGTCATTGCAGTCGATTATGTGAATTATCG
>NZ_JBDPNU010000195.1:0-889 GCF_050468105.1 Fictibacillus sp. NRS-1165 | reverse complement strand
TCTTTTTCTGCTTTTTTCAGTTCGCTTTTAACATCTTTTCCGCCAACCGTGATGCTGTTGACCATTTTAGGGAAGGCGCCAGAGCTTGTGAAATCTCCCGCTTTCAAGAAGTTTTTACCGTCCACTAAACCAAACACTTGAATGTCGTTGAAAGATGCAGCTATTTCAGATGAAAGGGGACCAAAGGCCTTAACCACTTTGTTTGCCTTGTAGTCTGGATTTGCTGTAACCTTTTTATTGACTGGCTGTGCACCGCCAGGAGACATTAATACCCAATCCGTCGTATTCTCAGGTTTAGCCATGAACGAGACAAATTTCTCCGCAGCTTTTTTCTGATCATCATCTAATCCAGAAGAAATGGTCAAGGCTGAAACCGTTCCAAAAACGGCCTTTGTTTTTTCTGTTGGTACGGCAAAACCGATATTGTCTGTTTTACCTTCTTCAAATACGGCCGGAAGGAGATAGGTGGAATAAACCGCCATCGGTACCGTTCCGTTCATAAACGCATCTTTAATTTCAGTGGTATCGTTGGAACCGGGCATTGTGTATTTAGACAATTCTTTGTAATAGGAAGCAGCCTCTGTCATTTCAGGTGTTTTTGCATTTAAGTCACCCTTGCTGTTTAGCACATTTGCATTGTTTGACAAAGCAAACTGGGAGAAAGCCTGTTCAGAGAATAATCCTTCTACAGTCGGTAAACCGATTCCATATTTTTTATGGCCTTTATCAGTAAACGCTTTGGCTATTTTCATAACCTCGTTCCAATTCTTAGGTTCACTGAATCCTTTGGCTTTTAGCATTTCTTTGTTATACCAAATCCCCTGAACCCAGCCGCTGACTGGAACCCCAGTATAGCTTTTTCCATTTTCCGTTTTTACGAGCTTTAAAG
>NZ_JBDPNU010000194.1:0-1533 GCF_050468105.1 Fictibacillus sp. NRS-1165 | reverse complement strand
GCCGAATGAAACGATCGTAAAAAAAGAGGCCAGGGAAGAGGCAGCAGCCAGTATCTCCGCAGAGCCAAAGAGGCAAAACCCGGAGATAAAGCGGCAAGAAAAGATAGATTCTCCTGCCACGTTACCCGCTGCCGTTGATAAGGTCAGAATTTCGCCTGTTGCCAGAAAAATGGCTGCCCAGGCCAATCTGGACATCCAAAACCTGACGGGAACAGGGCCGGGAGGAAGGATTACAAAAGAAGATGTGCAAAAGGCACTGGAGACAAAATCTCAAATTTCCCGCCAAGAGCCGGCTGTTCTTACACAATACGAATCGCCAGCTTTGACGGAACAGCCTTCAAGGCCATTGTCGGGTATGCGCAAGGTCATTGCCGAACGGATGCACAGAAGTCTTCTGAATACTGCCCAGCTGACCATCAACATGAAGGCGGATATTACCGAATTGAAAACGCTCCAGGCTCAAAGCGCTCAATCTGTGCAACGCAGGATTAGAGCGAAACTCACGTTGACTGATTTTATTGCCCGGGCGGTTGTATTATCGTTGCAAGAACACCCGGTGATGAATAGCACTTTACTGGAAAATTCCATCCGCGAAATTGAAAACGTCCATCTTGGCATGGCGGTAGCACTTGAAAATGGTCTCGTTGTTCCGGTGATTAAACATGCGGAGTCACTTTCTCTGTCGCAATTGTCCGCAGCCATCCGGATGGTGGCAGACCGAGCAAGAGAAGGGGAGCTCAGCAATGAAGAGATGAAAGGTTCAACCTTTACGGTAACCAACCTTGGAGCGTATGGAGTAGAGCATTTTACCCCAATCCTGAACCCTCCGGAAAGCGGGATTCTAGGCATTGGAGCTACGGAAGACCAGCCAGTGTATAAAGGAGAACAGCTTGAACGCCGCACCATTCTGCCGCTGAGCCTAACTTTTGATCACCGAATTGTGGATGGAGCGCCTGCTGCCGCTTTTTTAAAGACAATTAAGCAGTATTTGGAAGAGCCGTTTGCAATTCTTGTATAGAAAGAAGGTGGACTTGATGGAAACAATCGCAGTGATCGGAGGCGGTCCTGCCGGGTACGTTGCTGCAATCACCGCAGCACAGCAGGGGAAAGAGGTTATTCTGATCGATCAAGCAGCCCTGGGAGGTACCTGCTTAAATAAAGGCTGCATGCCAACAAAAACACTCCTGGAAAGCGCGGAAGTACTTGGGAAAATTCAGCATGCAGAAGAATTTGGCGTTTCAGTTTCCTCTGCAGAACCTGTGATTAACTGGGAGAAGGTACAGCAGCGCAAGAACTCGATTAAAGATCAACTAGTTTCGGGCATTCAATATTTGATGAAAAAGAACCAGGTGACCGTGATTCATGGAAATGCCAGGTTTCTAACAGCGAACACGCTCCGGATCGATGAAAACAGCGGCTCTGAACGATTCATAGACTTTGAATCTTGCATCATAGCCGCAGGGGCGGAGCCAGCGGAGCTTCCTTTTGCGCGGTTTGATGGGGAATGGGTGCTTCACAGCGGCCAGGCGATGG
>NZ_JBDPNU010000193.1:0-1330 GCF_050468105.1 Fictibacillus sp. NRS-1165 | reverse complement strand
ATCCACGATTCTTCGCTGAGCAAAGCGATTCATGCCATCGTCGCAGCAAGATGTGGTGAACATGACGCGGCCTATCGCTTTTTCCAGGAAGCTTGTTTAATAGATTTAGGTCCAAATCCTTATTCATCGGATGAAGGGCTGCATGCTGCTTCACTTGGAGCCATTTGGCTAGTGACTGTGTTTGGATTTGCGAACATTTCCATAAAAAACAGCCGTTTAACATTAAATCCCATCTTACCGGACAACTGGTCCGAACTGGTTTTTCCGTTACATTGGCAAGGGGCCACTTTAAACATTAAAGTGACAAAGGAGCACATCATTTTGACAAAGGTTTCAGGACCAGAAGTCATGATTGAAATCAGCGGTTTTGAGTATGTTTTATCAGATCGAATGGAAATCGCTCAACTCATAAGGAGTAAACCATGAAAGTAGTTATCGCACCGGATTCATTTAAAGAAAGTTTAGCCGCAGATGAAGTAGCTAAAGCCATTCGTGGCGGCTTTGAGAGCATTTTTCCCGAAGCCGATTATCATTTGCTCCCCATAGCAGATGGTGGGGAAGGAACCGTTCATGCGTTGGCTTCCACGAATGACACCGAAATTGAAAGTATTTCTGTAACGGGGCCTCTTGGTGAACCTGTTCAAGCGAAAATAGCTTTAACCCATGATGGTAAAAAGGCGTTTATAGAAATGGCCGAAGCTTGTGGATTACATCTCGTACCTGCTGATCGGCGCAATCCATTACAAACCACGTCTTATGGTGTGGGAGAGTTGATACGGCATGCCATGGATCGAGGGGCTAAAGAACTCATTATTGGTGTAGGCGGCAGCGCTACAAATGATGGTGGAATTGGAATGGCTTCTGCACTGGGCTATCAGTTTTTTGATCTAGCCGGAACGGTAGCAAAGGGCACCGGCCAGGATCTTTTTCAGATTAAATCTATGTCTGATGTTCATCGTGATAAACGCTTGGATGATGTAAACATAACCATTGCAGCAGACGTGGATAATCCTTTAACAGGCCTAAAGGGTGCCACCTATGTGTATGGTCCCCAAAAAGGGCTGCCCGAAGAAAGGTTAGAAGAAACGGATCAGGCGATGGGTCAATTCTATGAAATGGCAGAGAACCATTTAGGCAAGCATGTCTCTACTGTGCCAGGCAGTGGTGCAGGGGGAGGTTTTGCAGCAGGGCTGTTGCTGTTTGCAAACGCGAAACTGAAAAAGGGAATCGAACTGGTACTCGAAGAATTAGATCTGAAGGGTATCTGTCATGATGCTGACCTTGTCATTACCGGGGAAGGAAGAATAGATGGCCAAACGTTATACGGCAA
>NZ_JBDPNU010000192.1:0-793 GCF_050468105.1 Fictibacillus sp. NRS-1165 | reverse complement strand
TCACCTCCTTTTTTACATAACATCTCAATTTAAACTATTTTTTATGCAATAATTTCTAAAATGTTTCCTATTTTTATATTAAATGATGCGGTAAGGGTTTACCTACAATTGCACTTTTCACCTGGGGTTTTCTTTGTTGTTCGCAAAGTTTTGTAAACCGGTATCAGCTGCATACCTGGCAGGAAAAAGCAGGCGGCTCTATGTCCAAGAAAATACCTACTGATTTTTAATTTATAAAATACGGCTTGACAAGCTTTGAATACTCTTATTCAAAATGGATAGTATAAAAAAATGGAACAGGCCAAGGTGAATCTTAGGAAGTAATAAAGGATGGACTTTGAATTTAAAATAAGCAGTTTTTAAGAGAGGAATATGAATGATGGCAAACAACTTATATCAGAGGGAAAACCTACGTCATCTTGCTAAGCTGGGCGAATTAGCTCCTGCACAACAGCAAGCGTACGAAAATTTTAGTAGAACCGTAATGCAAGAAGGCGTTCTTACAAAAAAGGATAAAGAAATTATTGCTGTCGCTGTGGCGCACGCAACTGAGTGTCCTTATTGTATTGATGTGCATACCCGTAATGCCAAAACATCGGGTGCATCCCTTGAAGAATTGGTAGAAGCAGTGTTTGTAACAGCTGCACTTGAAGCCGGAGGTGCAGTTACTCATAGCACTCATATGCAAAATGCCCTTGATCAAGATGCCAATGATACCCTCTATCGCCGATCCAATCTTAAAAAGTTAGCCAATATGAAACAATTAATCCCTAATGGTTTTAGTGCATATTCC
>NZ_JBDPNU010000191.1:0-1037 GCF_050468105.1 Fictibacillus sp. NRS-1165 | reverse complement strand
GAGTTATACATATTGGATATGGTGAAGGTGCAGTTTATATAGGGTGGAAACATAATTCGGAAAAGGAAAAAGATAGCTATGATATGAAAGTTGATTTTAACCCTTCTAAATTTGAAAATAACGAGTTGCAAAAAGATAGTTATGAAAAAGTGTTTGAAACCGTTTTTCATACGTTAAATGCAGTTTTGAAGTCTAATAAGCGAGTGGTTTATGGTATGGATATTGCTTTTGATATAGAGCGTCATATGAGTGATATTGTGTCTTATAGTAAAACAGGAAAGCAACAGGATAGACATAAAGGAACTGTTTATTATGGAAATAGAAATAAAGATGGATATTTGAAGATATATGATAAGAAAAAGGAGTTATATAATCATTTTAAAAGAATGATAGAAGAAGAGAATTTGACTCGTATTGAGTATAGTTGGAGAGACTCTGACGGTGTAGTGGTAGACGAAATAAGGAAGAGTCCTCCGTTTAGTATTGATGAATCTTATACATTCTCGATTTTTAATTTGAATAATGTTAAAGGGGCATTAAAAGCTTGTTTGATTTGTTATTCTAATGGAACTATGGATATGAAAGAGTTCCCTCGTAGAACTAAAGAGAGTATAAAAAAAGCCCTTGAAGAAATGGATCACTTGGCGGTGGACCCCATTCTACAGGACTGTTGGTTATCTATATTAGAAAATATTAAGAACTATACTCGTTTATGATATTAGCGTGTGCTTCTCTGTGTGTCAAGAGGGTGTCAATATGATGCTCTCTTTTTGTTTTTCTTAACTTGTTTATATTAATAGCGGATAGAGTCCCACTTTTACATTGTTCTGGTGTATCTTAGTGTTGATATTGTGTTTAAACTGATGTTATATTTATGTCGTACGATATACAAGAGGTGATTAGATGAGTGAAATGGTTCGTGTTAATACTCGTATTTGTAAAGAAGTTAAATGGTTGGTTGGACGAGTATAGCAAAGAAAGTGGTGTACCGAAAAGCACTTTAGTTTATTTGGCTTTAGAGAATTATGTGAATCAAA
>NZ_JBDPNU010000190.1:0-961 GCF_050468105.1 Fictibacillus sp. NRS-1165 | reverse complement strand
TCTTGAGCCTGTGATACGATTTCGAAAACTTCGTCCCTGTTGCTGACATCCGCTTTAACGGCGAGACTTTTTCTCCCAAGACGCTCAATTTCCCCTGAGACGCTTTCTGCCTTCTCCTGGTCAACATCATTGATTACTACGTTAAACCCGTCACTTGCCAGACGTAATGCAATGGCTCGCCCAATGCCCTGGCCGGATCCGGTAACGATCGCTGTTTTTAATTCCTTCATGCTTTTCTTCCTCCCTTCCGTTTTAAATCAAGCATGAACCGCCTGGCCGACCGTACTGGCAATCGCCTCTGAAATGGCTTCAGACAGAGTGGGATGGGCAGCGATAAAATCCTCAAGAACGTCCACGGTTAACTCGCCGTGAAGCATGAGCGTTCCCTGCCCAATCAGTTCAGTCGCCCGCGGACCGACAATGGAAATGCCGAGCACTTCATTGTACTGCGGATCAATCACTACTTTTACATTTCCGAATGGCTCATTGAGAATCAGTGCTTTTCCGTTGGCACCAAAAGAGAACTCCCCTGTTAGCACGTCCCCGTACTGTTGTTCTGCCTGTCTCTGTGTCAAGCCGACACTGGCAATTTCCGGAGAGGTATAAATACATCGTGGTGCCGCTTTGTAATTCACTTGCCTGTTACGACCGCAGGCATTGAATGCAGCCACTTTCCCTTCATGAATGGCCACATGAGCAAGCTGAATTCCTCCTGTTACGTCTCCTGCAGCAAAAATGTGCGGCAGGTTCGTCTGCATGTACTCATTGGCCCGAATTCGGCCTTTTTCAGTGACTATGCCTATATCATCAAGGCCCAGTCCGGTTACACGAGGTTTCCTTCCCACAGAAACCAACACTTTTTCAGGACTCATGTCGACCCGCTGTCCATCAACCTCATAAATGGCGGTCTTCGTATGTGCCTCAAGCTGTTTTAAGGAGGCAGACGTATGTACTTCTACAC
>NZ_JBDPNU010000189.1:0-1232 GCF_050468105.1 Fictibacillus sp. NRS-1165 | reverse complement strand
AGCTGTAAGGATGCAATAGTGCTCCACAGCAAAGTAGGCAACTACGGTAATCCGCTATTTCCGGAATTGGAGGACTACGGGGATGCCACCCTTGTTGGCGATAACGGGGTAACGAATTTCTTCAGGGTCGACTGGTTCACTCCTGATGGATTGCCGACTTGGGGAGATGGACGAACGTTCATCATCGGTACCAAAGGTCACATCGAACTTCGTAAGTATGTGGACATAGCACGTGAAAATAGCGGAAATCAACTGTATCTCGCCAATGACCAGGGTGTGGAGCATTATTCTCTGGACGGAAAAGTAGGCTTTCCTTTCTTTGGTGAACTCATCCTTGATTGTTTGAATCGTACCGAGGTGGCAATGACCCAGGAGCACGCTTTCAAAGCCGCTGAGTTGTGTTTGATTGCGCAGGAAAATGCTGTCCGGATCGTTCCCTCTAACTGATTTTCAAATACTCACAACCTGGGAAAAGTTGTGGCTAATCATCCTGTTATCTCTGCGATAACAGGAAGCGATCAGGGCAGGGGGACTGGATTCCGGGGATACAGAACAGAGGATGTTGAACCGAATGAACGTGTTTGTAAATATCAGACTCTTCAGTGTTGAAAACTGATATATATTGGAATGAACTTTTAGAAGCCAGCCTGCTGGAGCTTGATGGCAAATCGGGGAAGCGACCCATGATGCTATGCTTTTAGGCTGGATGATTAACAAAGAAGAGAAATACTTTGCGTTTAGGAACAATGAAAATCCATATAAAACCACAAATCAGGAGGAGAAGTTAATGTTAAAAAGGGGTATAAGCTTTGTAATCTTTTTGGTATTAGCAGTTGCTTTAACTGCCTGTTCAAGCAGTAAACAAACGGGAGGAAGCGGAAAAACCACCATCGAATTTTTGCACTCTTCGGTTGAACAAGAGCGTATAGCGGTATTAGACAAGTTGATTGCTAAGTTTGAGAAAGAAAATCCAAATATTAAAGTTAAACAAGTTCCGATTGAAGAAGATAAAATTAATACAAAAATTATAACTCTGGCTAATTCAGGAAAGTTGCCGGCTGTTGTTGAAGCTGGGCAGGACTACGCAAAGGTAATGGATAAAGATCAACTTATTGACAAAGGTGCAGTAAAAAAGATCATCGATGAAGTTGGCGAAAAAAATTACTATGAGGGCGCTTTAAACTTAATGAGAACGGAAAACAGTAAAAGTTTTACAGGGGTTCCAATGAGCG
>NZ_JBDPNU010000188.1:0-1429 GCF_050468105.1 Fictibacillus sp. NRS-1165 | reverse complement strand
GGGCGGCAGCCGTTAGAACAGAACCTATCTTTTTCATGAACCTAACCTCCCTATCTATGAACTTTTTCAAATTGTGCCAAATACTCGCGGCTGATCGTTGCTCCCTTTTTCGGATCCTCGTATTGATCCAGTTCAACAATGATCCAGTCATTATAGCCCGCGTCATCCAGAAGGCGAATCATTTCGTCAAACTTTTGTACTCCTTCACCGAGAGGGACAAACGCGCCATCGCGATAATCTTTCAAATGAACATAGTTGATGCGGTTGATGTATTTTTTGATCACTTCAACCGGGTCCCCTCCGCCCGCTTCTATATGGGCGGTATCAGGGCAAAGATTGATGGTCGTCAGCGGCATTAGCTTGTCCAGTTGATCCGGTGATTGAACGATGGTTCCCAAATGAGGATGGTAGCTCGGGATGAGGCCGTATTTTTCCGCCAGCGCTGCGACCTGGTTTAGTGCCTCCCCCAGTTGATGATAGTCGCTTTCCAATATTCCGTTCGCCCGGACGGCTCCCCCGCCAACAACGAAATGCCGTGCCCCCAGCTCTGAAGCAAGTGATGCTGCTTCCTCGAGCCGGAGCAGCTCTTCGGTCCAGATATCCGGGTAGATAAAGTTAGCGCCCGCGTATACCCCGACAAACTCCAGGGAATACCGCTTGATCAATTCCTTGAACGCTTCCTTTTGGTCCCTGTATTCCATCAGGTTGCCATCAAAGAGTTCAAACCCTTTAAAGCCTGCTTCCGTAATATCCTGTAACGCTTCCTCTGTTGATCCATTGGCCAGATAGAATAAATCTTTTATGGACGTGACTCCTGCAGGATGACCGACCACCCCGCCCCATGTATTTGTTTGATATCCGAGTTTCATTGTTTTTCCCCCTTAATTGATGGTTTTTAAGATTCATGATTGGGAAGCAGAATACCGCCAACACCACCTCCTTAAGGATGTTTAGTAACGTTTACATTTTTTCTCAGGTTTTTTTAGCATTTTTCGGTCCACTTCGCTGTAAACGTTTACAGTCGTTTCAAAAATTTTTGGCTTTTCTTTGCCTAATCATTTGGTTGCTGATTCGTAAACGTTTACATGTTGTGTTTACTGATCGTGTATTTGGCATGAATCCCTGGTGATGATTTGGTTTTCCAAAATATACTGGGTTTTGCCGATCCTCTGTTTTGTCATCAGCCTAAGCAGCAAATCCATCGCTTTCGTTCCGATTTGGAATGCTGGCTGAGATACAGTAGTGAGGGCGGGTTTAAAAATGGCTGAAAACTGGATGTCATCGAACCCTATAATTGAAATATCCCTTGGGACCGATAATCCCTTCTGTTCGACCGCGTTAATGGCACCGAAGGCCATCTCGTCATTCGCTGCAAAAACAGCGGTGGGAGTTTGGCTGTACGCCAGCAGCTTCAGCATCATGTTAAAGC
>NZ_JBDPNU010000187.1:0-1056 GCF_050468105.1 Fictibacillus sp. NRS-1165 | reverse complement strand
TAAGTTTTATATAGTGAGTCTCGCACTGCTGCTGATCTCCTGTACATTGTAAAGAACCAACGTGTTACCCGCCGAATATGTCATCTCACAAAAAAAGCTTGTAGACTCCGTGGTCTACAAGCTATCCGGTGTTTCACATCTACTTATCCAGTGATCAAATTCCTCTTTTATATTGACCCATTGTAATTGGTTGGTCGTTTCAAACACCAAATCCGCTTCCTGTAGTGTGTGGCCTACCCCTACTGCAAACATTCCGCTTGCCTTGATGGATTCAATTCCTGCTACTGCATCTTCTATACCTATAGACCTTAGAGGGTCAGCACCAAGTCCACTGCATGCGGTTAAGAATATTTCCGGATCTGGTTTTGACTTACTTATTTTTGCAGCATCCGCACAAAAATCAAAGGCCGCCTCTAAATCTAATGCCTTTAAGACGGTACCCGCATTTTTCGAAACCGAAGCAAGCCCAATCTGAATCCCCTCCGCTTTAATATTGCGAATCAGCTCAGGAATACCCGGTAATACATGTTCTGGTTTCAGGTCGTTTAAATAAAGACGGTAATGATCATTTTTCTTATTCGCCATTTCTTCTTTTTCTTCTGTGGAAAAGTCATGTTGCCGATTTCCGTATTGTAAAATCAACTCAAGGGAATCCAGCCGGCTGATCCCCTTTAGTGTTTCATTAAATGTCTCGTCAATGGTAATGCCTATTTCATTGGCTAGTTGTTTCCAAGCTAAAAAATGATAATGGGCTGTATTTGTGATGACACCATCAAGATCAAATACTACAGCTTCAATCATACTTTTTTTCATTTCCTACTCCCTTTCTCTTCGAAGCAGAGCTGCGATATTACGAGCTGTTCTCTGTATATTGGGAAACGAGCTGCTCATTATCGATTCTGTTGACAATAGCGCCGGAATCGTAGGAAAGATTGCATCGATACCATGGCTGTAAAGAACTTCACTGCCTTCACCGACACTGCCGCAAATCGCTATGACTCTAGCATGGAGAGGAGCACAAGACGCAACACCGATCGGCGCTTTGCCGTATAACGT
>NZ_JBDPNU010000186.1:0-1002 GCF_050468105.1 Fictibacillus sp. NRS-1165 | reverse complement strand
ATTCAACAAATTCGGTTTGCACATTTGGTTTGTCAATGGTTGCCGGGTTATGCATGGCGATCATCCAATTTTTATCCATCTTCATCCGACCGTTATCCAGTACATAAAGTTTAGGATTAGGCTTTATAATGTTTGTCATGAATTACTCCCCCTTAAAAAGTCGTTTTCATTGTAACGAATTTTAATTCGGTCATTTCTTCAACCGCGTATTTAATTCCTTCACGGCCGTAACCGCTTTCTTTCACACCGCCATAAGGCATATGATCGAGCCTGAAGGTTGGGATATCATTGATTATCACGCCGCCCGACTCCAACTTACGTGCCGCATGCAAGGCGTTCATAATGTTTTGGGTATAAATCCCCACATTGAGTCCATACACCGAATCGTTCACCATGTTAATCGCTTCATCCAGTTCTTTATAGGGCACGATTGAAACCACGGGAGCAAACGTTTCCTGACATGAAACTGCCATATCTCGTGTGACGTTCAGCAAAACGGTTGGTGGAAAAATAGTTCCATTCCTTGCCCCACCGATGCCAATTTTGGCACCCTGCTTTACGGCCTCAGTTACCCACGATTCGATCCGCTCCAACTCCCGGGGGCTGATCATGGCACTTATATCCGTAGTTTCTTCCGACGGGTCACCGACTTTTAATTGTTTTGTGCGTTCTATAAAACGCTTACTAAAATCCTCATAAATCGATTCGTGGACATAAATGCGTTGCAGTGAAATACAAACTTGACCAGCAAAGGAAAATGCCCCTTCCACACATCTCTGAATCACTTTTTCCAAAGGTACATCCGGTTCGACAATTAACCCGGAATTTGAACCAAGTTCCAATGTTACTTTTCTTAATCCCGCTTTTGCTTTAATTGCTTTACCTACTTGAGAACTGCCTGTGAAAGTAATCTTTTTGACTCTTGGATCCATGATTAAAGCATCACTGAGTTCTCTGCCGCTACCTGAAACCACCTGAACAGCTCCATCCGGAAGTCCAGCC
>NZ_JBDPNU010000185.1:0-1679 GCF_050468105.1 Fictibacillus sp. NRS-1165 | reverse complement strand
GGAGGGACTTGTGTGAAAGGGAAAAAACTTGCTGCATTCATTCTGGTGTTTTTACTCGCATTTATACCTTTGTTAGCATGTTCGAATGATGAAAAAGCTTCAGGTGACGGCAAAAATGGAAACAAGATCGAGCTCGAATTTTGGACAATTAATTTAAAGAAGAACTTCAATGATTATATTCAGGGTATGATCCGTGATTACGAGAAAGCCAATCCGAATGTCAAGATTAAATGGGTAGATGTTCCAGGTGCCGACGCGTCCAAAAAGTTTTTAACATCTTTGCAGAGTAAAAAAGTGCCGGATGTGGTTAATCTGGCCAGCAGTGATATCTCCATGATTCAGCAGTACAATGTTCTGTCCCCCATTAATAAACTTGTATCCAAAGATGAGCTCAATGCATATATTCCTGGATTGATCGACAGCTTAACCTTCCAGGATGAACTTCAAGGGCTTCCGTGGTACTATGGCGGACCTCCAATTGGCACCATTAATACAGAAATCTATAAAAAAGCGGGTTTAGATGCTGACAATCCGCCAAAAACATGGGAAGAAAGCTTGAAAAACGGAAAACTGATTCATGAGAAGCTGCCAAAAGTATATGGTTCAAACGACTTGCCGGGTATTGAAGTTTTTGTGAGCCAGGGGCTGCCAATCCTTAATGATGATCATACAAAAGCCGTTTTTAATTCCGATGAACACGTAAAATTTGTACAAATGTTCGTAGACGGGTACAAAAATGGAGCAATTGCACCTGGTGCGGTAACGAAAGATGACCGTCAGCTTCAGCAAACCTATGAAAATAAGCAGCAGGCACAGGCAGGCCAGTCCGTAGCAGCCGCTTTGCTGAATCTGGAAAAAAATGCTCCGAATGAAATTACGAAGATAAAAGTGACTAAACCTGTGACCGGAGGAGATGGAACCATAGCCGTCAAAGCCATTCAAACCTTCGTCGTACCAAAGAAATCAGAGCATCCAAAAGAAGCAGCCAAATTTGCTCTTTTTGTTACTAACGCAAAGAATCAATTGGATTTTGCCAAAATTGTTCCTATCTTCCCATCGACTACCGAAACACTGGAAGACCCATTTTTTAAAGAATCAAAGGGGAAGACCATACATGATGAAGCAAGGAAAATCATGGTGGAAACAGCTCCTCATTTAAAGGTAAACATTTTAGGGATCAAAGATGAGGAAAAGCTAAGAGACTATTATACTGAACAAATCCGTGCTGCCATGATGGGTGAACTATCGGCGAAAGAAGCACTGGATAAATCGGTTGACTATTGGAATCAAGCACTAAAGAACCAAAAATAACAATCGGTGCCTTAGAACAGCAGCGGAGGGTTTCGCGTCCGCTGCTGCTGTTTGATTGAAAGGAGTGGTAATATGGCCGTCCACCAAGTAGAAACAAATATCCATCAAAAAGTGAAAGTTTCCATCAAACAAAAGAAAAAGAAAAAGTTCAACTATGTTCCTTATGTATTCCTGCTGCCGGCAATTGTACTCCTTTTGGTTTTTGAATACCTTCCTACCATCAATGCTTTCTATTATTCTTTTACCGAATATCATATTTTATCTCCTGCTGAATGGACGGGGCTTCAAAACTACAAAATGATGATGGAGGACGAAAAATTTTGGATTGCACTGGGCAACTCGATGAAATACTTTGTGATCACCGTCCC
>NZ_JBDPNU010000184.1:0-718 GCF_050468105.1 Fictibacillus sp. NRS-1165 | reverse complement strand
AAGATGAGGCTGAGTGAGTCCTTCGCAGCCAATTAACCAACTCCTTAATTAAGAATATTATTAAATATATACTACAATGTGTGGTTATGTCAAGCTGATAGTGGGAGGAAGCCGGTCTGGTGCAAAATCTGTCGCTGCACAGGCTGCTACATCTAAAAAGCAGGGGATCGAGGACGAATTTATACAGCCTTAGTGGGGTATCGTCAAGAAAATGCGGATTTACAACGATAAGGACTCCAATACTAGCCCAACTTCTCCGAAAACTTTAGAGAAATTGCCCAGAATATGGAATTTATACTTCTTGTATTGCAGGAATTCATGATTTTTCCGCCACTTTTCCGAACGTTTTTGAAAGAATAAGAGAGCATCTATGAGCTGCTCGATAACCATTTAGAGCAAGTAGCGATTGATTTAAAAATCAATTTAGTCTTTTCAACAGTTGGGGTTCCTTTATTAATGGATATCTATCAACAAGCAGCTAGTGCTAGGGGCCGAAAGGGAGGGAGACCTAAAGTTAACGAGTTCATGAAACATATAATTGTCTAAATAACGTTCTGAACTTTCCTAAATCGATCCACGAGATATTTTCATCGATAAGCAAATTTGATCGAGCCCAGTATTAATTGTTAAAACTCCGCAAAGGAGATATCCTTTACATTCCTTCTCTTGATCGTTTTGGCAGGAACAAGGAAGAGATCCTTCATGAATGGAATGACAT
>NZ_JBDPNU010000183.1:0-816 GCF_050468105.1 Fictibacillus sp. NRS-1165 | reverse complement strand
GCTGAAGATATGTTAATTTCATAGGATGTTTCAGTTGATTTAAAAAGGGAAATTTTCTCACCATCCTGGATAAGATTGAATTCTGTTGCGACAAGATTGGCTGGGTCAACATGTTCAGAAAACGATTTATAGATATCTAGCTTCTTGTTCCACGAATGATTCTTCGGACATTTATAGATGGCAAACTGATAGATGTTTTTACCGTTCGCGTTATGTCTTCGAATCGTTGTATCTGTAAAAATCGTTACTTTCCCGCACATTTTGCATTGCTTTCTCACTGTATCGGCTTTCTGTTTTTTACGAAGCACTAAAGAGTATTGCTCTGTTCGCATTTTTTCACCTCGAAATAATAGCGAGGGAATACAACTTCTATTTGAAAATCTTGCAGGACGCAAAACCCTTTAACAAGGAGAGCAAAGGACGCATAGTTAAAAGTTTAACGGACTGCAGTTCGCTGTATTTCCTCTGTAATGGGATGTAGACAGACTTCTCCCGTGGTCAAAAACGAGATGTTTTTTAACGGTTGAGAAGCGATCCAGTTGTTTTCCATTACAGATTAGATGTTGGCATACAGATCACTGAAGTTCCTTTCTTTCAAACAGATCAGTTTAATTTTACCATATTTTATATGAAATGGATACAAAAAACTTTTAAGTCTCTTGGCTTTTATGAAATCCAAATTATAATTTTCATTCTCACGGTTATCTATAAACAAAAATATTACTGTAAACAGAATTCACAGATGCATTTGATCCTGACGATTTTTCATCACAGGTTGATTTGAGAATTCAAGAGGCGTTCGAGTAGAAGCAGAAA
>NZ_JBDPNU010000182.1:0-2013 GCF_050468105.1 Fictibacillus sp. NRS-1165 | reverse complement strand
TTCCTGAACCAGTTCGGGTTCAACCTTTACGTTGTACTGGGCCATGGCCTGGTAGAAGCCCTTTAGCCGGTCGCGCCCAAGCACACTGTTCATCGGGCCTGAAATGAGCCCGATTTTCTTATGACCCAGATGGATCAGGTACTCAGTCGCTTTACGTGCACTGCTTACATTATCGATGGATACGGTGGGTACGTTGACACCTTCTAAGTACTCGCAAGCTAGAACCACAGGATACTCAAGGGCAATTTTCTCAACGATCTTCGCCTCAATCCCAGCCGTCAGCAAGATCATTCCGGCAGCCTTTTTTTGGCGGAGGACATTCAGGTATCCTTTCCCCTGCTCCGCATTGTTGGCCGAGTCGCCAAGCAGAACCTGGTATCCATGCTCGATGGCGACCGATTCTATGCCTCTCAACACCTTTGAAAAGAAGGTGTTCGTTATATCCGGGACCACAACCAATATCGTGGTCGTTTCCGACAGCCTCAACTGGCGGGCTGCTGCATTGGGCTGGTAGTTTAATAGCTCAATCACTTTCATGACCTTTTTCATCGTCTCTTCCGCTACTGTTTCCGGTTTGCTCAGCACCCTGGACACCGTAGCAATCGATACATTTGCCTGCTCAGCTACATCTCTTATCCCTGCCATATCTAGACTCTCTCTTCTGTTTTTGTGTTTCGTTTGGCTATCTATAACGGCATTGTAATCGCATACATTTTAATTGTCTAACCGCTTTCAGACCGCGTTTTCTTCCATTCGGACCAGGCTTTTTTAATATTCGAACGTCTAATTGATCCAGCGGAACAAAAAAATCACAAATTGTAAAAAATAAAAAAACTCAGCCTAGTTGGCTGAGTTTTCTATAATGAATGGTTGGACAGTAGAATCGTTGTTTTGGACAGTAAATCACAATTTTTGGCCAGTAAGTTCTCGATTTTCGCTTGTGTTTCCGTGTTCAACCAATTTTAAGTGATCTTATAACGCCTTATACCGCTGCAGTTCGTCGACTTTATGCTTGGAAATCTTTGCAGTTTCACCGTAGTCCTTAAAATAGGCTTTGTACATTTGTCCCGCTGCTTCAATCCGCACGAGATGCTCCGCGTTGATGATATATGACCGGTGTGATGCCTGGAACCTCGAATCCAGAGCCACTTCCAAACTGGCCAACGGTTCATTGGTCTCATAGGATTTGTTTTTCGTATGAATGACAGACTTGCGGTCCATCCGTTCAATAAACAAAATGTCGTCCAACGGGATAAAAATGATGTTTCTCTGCTGCTTGATCTTCAGGTCTTTTTTAACGGTCGGCACCCTCTCCCCCTGGGAATAAATCACATGTGCCGCCCTATCCAAAGCTCCATACAAGCGGTTCCGTTCGATCGGTTTCATCATATAGTCCACCGCCCTCACTTCGAATGCCTCAAGAGCATAATCGTCGTGTCCCGTAATAAAAATCACCTGCATGGACGGCTGGAATTCCTTGCACGCCTTGACAGCTTCCATCCCATTTAACAAGGGCATTCCGATGTCCACCAATGCCATATCCGGCTTTTCACTGGCGGCATATTTAATTAATTCCTCCCCGTTTTTTGCTTCTCCTACAATGTGGTAATCAGGCAGACTGTCGATAAACAGTTTAAGCAGTTTTCTTGATGAAGCATCATCCTCAGCAATCAGCACTTTCATCTCATCATCTCCCTTTTTCCTGCAGTGCATTTTGGATCCTTTCCGGTACCTCCATGTTATACACCAGCTTCCAGGCCTCCAGCATGTTCCTTTGGGTCACCTTTAATGCCGGCACCGCGACATAAGGCGGTGCCTGTCGGCCAAGAAGTGCGTAACCTGCCAAAATGGCTTCGGCCACTCCCTGTTGATACGGAAGTTGGGCGCCCAATCCTTTGATCAGTCCGTCACGAGCCATGTCCAGAGCAACATGGATACCAAGATCTGTCGTTGTGATGACCAAATCGTCTCTTCCTGCCTTGCGGGCCGCGGTCATCGCCCCTTCCGCTGGTA
>NZ_JBDPNU010000181.1:0-1357 GCF_050468105.1 Fictibacillus sp. NRS-1165 | reverse complement strand
CTCAAGAGGCGTTCGGCAGTGTGGATGTCATGGTTTCTAATGCAGGGATCGCCCAGGTCAAGCCCCTGCTCGAGGTAACCAAAGAAGATTTGGAGCGCATTTTTAATGTGAATGTGTTTGGTGTGCTGTACGGATTACAGGCAGCCGCAGAGCAGATGAAAAAACAACAGAGCGGCAAAATTATCAGCGCCTGCAGCATCGCCGGTTATAAAGGGTTTAGCCTCCTCGGTGTGTATTCAGCCACCAAATTTGCGGTCAGGGGACTGACACAAGCGGCTGCTCAAGAACTGGCACAGTTTGGGATTACGGTAAACGCGTATTGTCCCGGCATTGTCGGAACACAGATGTGGGAACATATTGATGAACGTATGGCAGAGTATATGGATTTAAAAAGAGGGGAAGCGTTCAGGCAGTTTTCTGAGGGAATTGCCCTGGGCCGTCCGGAAAAACCGGAGGATGTCGCACAATTTGTCTCTTATCTGGCCTATGATGATTCCAACTACATGACTGGCCAATCCATCATGATTGATGGCGGTGTCGTTTTTTCCTGAAAGAAACACAAAGGATCATCAGCTTCGCTTACGGGCACGGTATTTGCGTGCCTTTTTTTATGGGATTGTAAGCGTTTTAAATATCCGATATAATAAGAAAAAACAGACAGAAAATTCTAAAATATGATGTTGGTTGTTGGACAAGCTTTGTTTTCCACACTCTTATTAGGATAGAGGAGGTCAAAATGCTTGCGTCTAACTGTTATTTGAGCACATGGAAGCGGTTTGTACATGAAGGAGTTCTCGATCCATCCCGGTTGAGTAAACGCATTCAGGAATCCTGGCACCGGTGCAAAGAGGTCAAAGTGGACCCTTATTTGACCAAGGGGCGCCATATTTTATCACAGGAGGAGCTGCTCCACCAAAAAAAGAAAAGTTCTTTCTTCTTAGAAGCGGCCCAGCCTCATATCGCACGAATGAAAGAGGCCATTCATGAGCTAGGAATGATGGCGCTTTTAATTGATTCCGAAGGCTATGTTTTGTCACTGACCGGCAGCCGGAAGATAGTTGCTGATGCCTCTAAAATCAATTTTGTCGAAGGGGTCAAATGGACCGAAGAAGAAGTGGGTACCAATGCTATCGGTACGGCCCTTCAAACCAAAGAGGCTGTGCTCGTCAGCGGGACAGAGCACTATTCGATCGCATCACATCAATGGAGCTGTTCTGCCGTTCCTGTGCATGATCCTGAAGGCAGAATCCTCGGTGTTCTGGATGTTTCCTGCCCGATAGATTCAGCTCATCCGTATATGCTCGGTGTTGTGGCTTCGGTTTCACAGGCCATTGAACAGGAACTGAGAGTCCAGACC
>NZ_JBDPNU010000180.1:0-680 GCF_050468105.1 Fictibacillus sp. NRS-1165 | reverse complement strand
AAGTTTGTTACGAGGGTTACTGAAGTTCCTTCTGTAAATGTGAATTTGGAAAAAGCACTGATTTATTCTGATAATATTTACTTTGCTCAGGCAGCTCTCGCAATTGGAAAAGAAGAGATGGTAAAAGGAGCTGAGAAATTTGGTTTTAATGAGAATATGCCGTTTGATTTGGATTTCGAGAACTCTTCGTTGACAAAAGAGGAT
Source organism: Fictibacillus sp. NRS-1165 (assembly GCF_050468105.1). Classification (NCBI taxonomy): domain Bacteria; kingdom Bacillati; phylum Bacillota; class Bacilli; order Caryophanales; family Fictibacillaceae; genus Fictibacillus; species Fictibacillus sp. NRS-1165. The sequence goes on along the minus strand of NZ_JBDPNU010000180.1, from coordinate 476 downwards.
ATCGATTCAGAAGGAATGCTTGCCGATACGGGTTATGGACAGGGTCGAGTTGAAATGAACATTCTTCACCTTGGGCTCTCCTATACTCCATTTATCAATAACGGGGACTTAATTGCGCCTAAATTGGTGAAAGAGGAAAATCCGAAGCCAAAGATATGGAAGGAAAATGTTGTTTCACCAGAGACCGCTACGCGGATTCGCAGCTCTCTCGTAAAAGTGGTAGAGGACAAAAGGGGAACGGGATATAATCCCCCTCTAAAAGGAATCATGCTTGCGGGTAAAACCGGAACAGCTGAGTTAAAATCAAAAGTAGGTGAGAAAGGGAAAGAAAACGGCTGGTTTGTAGCTTTCAACCAAAAACAGCCGAACCTGCTGATTTCTATGATGATTGAGGATGTACAGGATAAAGGGGGCAGCCATTACGTTGTTCCTAAAGTTAAAAAGACCTTTAAAACATATATGAAAGAAAAGCCTCT
>NZ_JBDPNU010000179.1:0-1198 GCF_050468105.1 Fictibacillus sp. NRS-1165 | reverse complement strand
GGCCGTGGAACAAGGTTTTTAACTTTTCGTAGTCATCATAGAATGCCATGTAGATTTCTTCAGTTGTAAATGTTGCAGCTACTGGTAAATAGCCTCCTGAAATCCCCTTCCCAGCTGCCATCAAATCTGGTTGCACACTTTCATGTTCACAGGCAAAGGGTTTTCATCATAATCTTTCATTTGTGTAAAAGGTAGCCAAAGGTACTTTTTACTTTTTTCAATCAATTCTTGAGTCATTCTCTTCCCCCCATTGGATGATAACAGGCTGTTTTTCCAAATATTGTATATATGAATTTAGATCTTCGTCTTTTGAGCTATCAACAAAGAAGATTCGACAGCCTCGTTCATCTCCGTATTCTTTCAGCTTAGAAATACGTTGATAGCCTAGCTTTTTACTTGCAACATAACCTGTTATGTATTCAGGATCATCTGACCAGCATAATTCTGCGACAGTTGCCGGATGCTCACACACCTTTGTTGCAAGTACAAGCGCCTCTTTAACTCTGGAATTTTTAGGAACCTTGTAGTAGTCAGCCCATTTTTCGAAATTAGTGTTCATCCAGTCCATTCTGGAAACACGCACACCCTTTTCGTTCTTATAATCAATTCGTTCACCTAAATGTATGTCAATCAATATAGCGCCTCTGATTCCTGAATATTGAGTCATATATGTATACGCTTTTTCAATGATTTGTCTAGAAATACCAACCTTTTCTAACAGATTCCAAGACAATGCTTGTCCTATTTCTACTGATTCCACTTCATTTGTCTCAATTTGTAAAGGCTTAACTAGTTTTATAGGCTCGTCAAGAGATTCAAACTGAATCTGCATAAAATCTGGTGTACCCCTTGAATGAGTTAAGCCCTTTTCCAATAAGGCATTCACAGCATGTTTCATATGGCTTAAAGTTGAAAGTTTTTCCCCACCAGAAATATGCTTTCCACCCTGTTCATGAGATCCATTCTTTGCAGCTCTCATTCTAACGCTATAAAACTTTCCCTCTTGCATCCTTTTATTCTCCCCCCTTGAATTTGCTTCAACATCTTGTTAGTGAAAGTGCGTAGTCATTTTTAATATCCTTGGACCGCGTAATAATTAACGGTCTACCAACCCAATGGTTTTTAATGGATTTTCTGTAATGAAAACAAAAAAAATCGAAATTAATCTGAAATTCCATTTTCAAACGCACTATCCCTT
>NZ_JBDPNU010000178.1:0-638 GCF_050468105.1 Fictibacillus sp. NRS-1165 | reverse complement strand
TCCCTATACAGAGTACAGCTAGTAACCATTTTTTACTCATCTCCATAAGCCCCCGTTTCAACTTCATTTTAAAGATATTCCGTTTCTGTGATGTTTTTCCTTTTTGTTACCCATCATATGTTGCCTTCGAAATGACCATGAGAAAATAGTCTTTGGCAGGATATGGATTAGACGAACCAGAGAAGTGATTTTATAATAGATGGAGAAAACGTTTACAGAGGAAAACCCTTAAAAACAGGCGAGGGGAGGTGTACACGATGGCAGAGTATGTATCCAAGGCAAATCGTGAAGACAAAGGAATGATTTTTACATTTTCGAAAAGAAACCAACAATTTGTCTATTCGTATTCTCATGGGCCTTTGCTGGACCAAATCCATGGGGGTCAGGGGATTACCGGAAAAACCGTTTTTGACATGTATAAGGATGCTCCTGATCTGGCTCATGTTATCCATGAATATTATGAGATGGCGTGGAATGGAGAGTATGTGGAATACGAAATTCACTATCGAGACAAAGAGTACATCACCAGTCTCCGGCCTGTGGCCGATCAAGGAACAGTAGCTCAAGTGGTGGGGATATGTACGGACATCACCCTGCAAAAAGAGCAGGAAAGAAAGTTGGCCCATGCGATGGCGCGA
>NZ_JBDPNU010000177.1:0-857 GCF_050468105.1 Fictibacillus sp. NRS-1165 | reverse complement strand
TTAAAGCACCTTCATAAAAATCACCTTCTCCGGTTTTATGAAGGACTTTTTTCACGGAGTTACGGTCGATAAGCTCGTCTTTATCCATTACTTTTGCATAGTCCTGACCGACTTCCAGAACTGCCGGAAGCTTCCCGGAATTTGCAAGCGTAACTATTTTGGTGTTGTAGCTGTCTTCTTCAACCGGAACTTGTTTGACTTCAATATTGGGATTTTCTTTTTCAAACTTAGCAACCAGCTTTTTGATCACAGCCAGACGGTCCTGTTCGACGGATGAATGCATGAACTCAATTGTCGTTTTTCCGTTTCTGCTGCCATTAGTGCTGCCGCACGCTGTCAATATGGTGCTCAATGCTAATAACAAGATCAAACCTAAACTAAAACTTTTAAACTTCATTTAGTTCTCCTCCTGGTGTATGGGCTTTAGCCAAAGGAATTGGTAGGGATCCAGCTTACTGTTCCCTGCATATTCTGCTTCTTCCCCGGTAATAAGGTTCAGATACCTTCCAGTGATATCACAAACGTTGTTTTCATTCGCTAGATTATGAATAACTAACAATTCATCCTTTTCGTTTAAGACTCTTTTGACTGCGAACACTTTGTCACCTAGATCTACTACTTCCATAGGGACGTCCGGGTTGAAAAGTGCTTCAGCTTTTCTGATTTGGATGAGGTTCGTGAGTTCGGAAAAGACATGGTAACGTAATGAATCTGTGTCTGCTAATTCCTTTTCGATCCCATCCAAGCTGTACTTTTGCCGGTTAATGGACCGATTCATTCCGGTTTTTGACACTCCATCATAATCATTTCTGGAACCTAGCATGCTTTGAATATAAACGGCAGGCACTCCTGGAAGA
>NZ_JBDPNU010000176.1:0-1650 GCF_050468105.1 Fictibacillus sp. NRS-1165 | reverse complement strand
GTATATACGCTCAGAAATGACCGCAAAGCGGAAACGGGTGATTATATTTTAATTCACAATCCATTGCCGGATTCCCTGGATACTTATTCGTTAAATGAAATCGAAGAAGTTGAAACAGCTGATCACAAAGGGATCATCACAAGTAATTCTCACGGAATCAAGCATAATGAGTATTTATTAATGGTACCCGGCCGTGCTGATGACAGCCACCCTATCGATTATCAAGACATTGAAAGTGTTGAACCAGAAAACTTACAAGACATTGAGTCCAACCAATTAGTTACCAATCATATTAGTGAACTGTTGCCAACATTAGGTGACATTTATAAAAAGAAGGACAGTAGTGAATCATTTGAGGCTATGGTGGTCGCAATAAAAGGCCAAACGTTTTACCTGGGAAGCGGATTAGAGTTGTCGCAGGAAGAGTTGATGAACACTGAGATATGGGAATTTCTATATAATATCCTTGATAAATGATCTTTCCTCTGGATGCTGTCAAACTGATCCCTTTATGAAAAATGCCTATTTTTACTTACCCCAAATTTTTTACTAGGAGGTTTCTATGGATAACAAAAAGTATACGGGAAACAGTGTTTTTATTGTCTCCTTATTAATTACTCTCATTTTTATTGTCTGGGGTGTCTTTTTTACAGATAATCTCGCCAAAGTCACCAATACCATCTATAAAGGTTCGATTGATTATCTTGGATGGGTCTATCTTGGTGCCACTCTATTCTTTGTGGTCTTCTCGATTTATTTACTGTTCTCTAAATATGGCGATATTCGGCTCGGTAAAAAAACGGACAAGCCGGATTTTAACACGGCATCTTGGCTCGCCATGTTGTTCGGTGCTGGTATGGGAATCGGAATAGTGTACTGGAGTGTGGCCGAACCCGTTACCCACTATACTACCCCTCCTTATGGGAAAGCCTATACGATTGACGCAGCCAATACGGCTATGAAGTATACATTTTTTCATTGGGGCTTGGACCCTTGGGCCATCTATACGGTTATCGGCTTGGCCCTTGCCTTTTTTCAATATAACAGACGGCTTCCTGCTGCCATCAGTTCGGCGTTCCATCCGATACTAGGGGATAGGATATACGGTCCGATAGGAAAAACCATTGATATCCTGTCAATCTTTGCAACCGTCTTCGGAATCGCAACATCTTTAGGTCTTGGTGCCATGCAGGTAACTGCGGGAATGCACGACATATTCGGCGTTCCCAATGTGTTGTTCGTCCAACTGATCGTCATAGCTGTTGCAACAGTCCTTTTTATCATTTCAATCAATACAGGCTTAGAAAAGGGAATCCAATACTTATCGAATGCGGCAATGATCTTATCTTTTGCTATCATGCTGCTGCTTTTGATTGTCGGCCCCACCATGACTATTATTAAGGTTCTCTTTAATACGACTGGTATCTATATAAGCGATTTTATACATATGAGTTTAAGGTTAGAGCCCTTTGGTGAAGGAAAATGGATTGCATCATGGACCTTATTTTATTGGGCATGGTGGATCGCTTGGGCACCTTTCGTAGGTATGTTTATTGCGCGGGTTTCTAAAGGAAGAACGGTGAGGGAGTTTGTTATTGGAGTCTTGGTTGTTCCAACATTGGGAACATTTCTTTGGATGTCCATATTTGG
>NZ_JBDPNU010000175.1:0-785 GCF_050468105.1 Fictibacillus sp. NRS-1165 | reverse complement strand
TTGCATATAGATATGGGGAGTATCATGCATTTCATACTGCTGATAACCCTGCATCTCATCCCCTATCTGCAGGGTTATTTGCTTTCTGGCACAATTAACTTCACATTTGAACGATACATAACGATATCTCCAATTACACAGTAATCCTCTGTTGATCATTCAGTTGATCATTAATGGCAGCTGCGTCGTAATTTTCTGCAGTTGTAACAAACGCCTGATTATCATGTGTAACCACTTTGATTTTGTTTTAGTTGTTGCCACTATTGACTTCTCCCTTTGGTTTTTAATCCCCTCCACGTGGGGTCATGAACAAATCCTTACATTGAAAGGGCAATAAAAATAGCGTTAGCTTAATGCCAACACCTATCCCCTAATCTCTTCAGTTAATTGGACTCTGTCACTCCAGTTGCATTCCATGCAACAAGCAGCAACTGCAGAATAATCATAAGTTGCGACAGAAAAGGGGACAACCAAAACCAATTTTTAAAACGAACCTTCCAATTGATCATTTCTTACACCCTCTCGATTTCAATTTTTTCAGCGTCGGATTTGATCTGATTCTCAACGGAAGCCAGCAGATTTTCTGTATCGCCAAATGCATTAATCTGTTCTCTATGCCCAATCACTCGGTGAATCGTCTTCTTTGGTTTAGGTGTGACCTTTGGTTTTGGAAGTGGATTGGTCGTTACCTTTTTCTTTTTCAAAATTTCAGCCAGCTTGGCCAAAGTTTTTGGACCAGCTGAAGTCTGAGTGATCAGGCTGATTCGTATGATGCACCTGAGCGT
>NZ_JBDPNU010000174.1:0-3138 GCF_050468105.1 Fictibacillus sp. NRS-1165 | reverse complement strand
CGTTTTACATAGTCATTTTCGAACCTGAAGATCACTAATCCCTCCTCTACCAGATCTATCGAAATAAGAAAAACCTTCGCAGAAAAATCTGCTTCAGGTAAAAAACGAAAATACGATGAGAACTTTTCATCGGTGTATACCCACTAAGGATGGAATTTGAGAATAACAAGTTAATTTTTCTTGACTTCACAAACTGTAAACATTAAAATTACAGTAATCCTTTTGAACAGGAAGCAATCAATTTGGAAAGTGGCTTTTAAAATAGATTAGTTTGTTAGGGACATTTACCAGACCATTATTCGTAATGTCTAGACGGCAAACTAAGCAAACTGTAACTTTTTTAATTACATTAAAAAAGGGAGGGATTTTGTATTTTTTGTAAGCAAAAAAATACTTTCATTAAAATTATAAGAATGAATTGGAGGATATAATAATGGCTATCTCACACGTAACAGATCAAACATTTAGCACTGAAATGAAAGAGGGATTAGTTTTAGTGGATTTTTGGGCACCATGGTGTGGTCCTTGTAAAATGATTGCACCTGTATTGGAGGAAATCGATGGTGAAATGGGTGCCAACCTTAGAATTATCAAGCTTAATGTAGATGAAAACGCAGAAACAGCAGGAAAATTTGGAGTCATGAGCATTCCAACGTTGATTCTTTTCAAAGACGGAGTGGCTGTAGATAAGGTTATCGGCTTCAATCCAAAAGAAGCGTTGACAGAAATAATTTCAAAGCATATGTAATACAGACTTTTTGAAAAAGAGATGAATCTATCTCTGAGCATACAAAGTTTGATATACCGTTCTGTTCTAAACCTTTCATCGATTGTGCGTTGGAAGTTCTTCAGCTGATGCTTTTCGCAATCCACTAGAACTTGCAAAGCTCACTTAAATTTCAGCCGAAATTGTTAACAACCACAAGTAAAAATACACTATAAGAAAAAGTGTTATCAACAAATCTTTTTCTTTTTGAGGAGAAAAAAATAATGAGTAAAAAAGCACTCTTAATTATACCGCCAGAACGTTTTAATGAAGATGAGTTATTCAAACCAAAAGAAGAACTTGAAAATGCAGGAGTCGAAGTTACCATTGCTAGCACCGTGGCAGGTGAAATTACTGGTGACTATGATAGAAAAGCAACGGCTTCTGTTATCTTTACGGACGTATCGCCCACAGAATTTGATGTTGTTTCGGTCATTGGAGGATCTGGTACAAATGATCATCTATGGGGAAATCAAAAATTCAAGGCTTTTTGAAGCAAGCTTACAATGAGAAAGTTCTTGTAACAGGAATTTGTGCAGGGGCTGTTACAGTTGCTAAAACTGGTTTGCTTTCTGGAAGAGAAGCAACTTGCTATCCAGTAGATGTTCAAAAGAACGAATTGATAGCTGTTGACGTTAACTATGTTGAACAACATGTAGTTGCATACGATGATATTATTACTGGCGATGGTCCACAAGGGGCGAAAGAATTTGGAAAAGCCCTTGTTAAAGCATTACGTTAGTTACATTTTAGTTGGATAGAGTGTGGTTCGGAAGTAAATTTTGAGCCCACCTCTTCCATTAATTATAAGCAGTTTTTGTGAGAAAGTTTATTGCGATTACAAGGAGGGTTTTTAGTTTGGACAAAAAAATATCACCAATTTATTTGAGGATGTTGAATTTACAGAACCTGCAGAGGCATTCAAAGAAGCTGGTCATCAAGTAATTACAATTGATAAACATGCAGGAAATGAAGTCACTGGTAAAAATGGCGCAACCGTAAAAATTGATAAAGCCATTGATGAGGTTAATCCTGCAGACTTTGATGCTTTGCTTATTCCAGGTGGTTTCTCCCCTGATTTACTTCGTGAAGATGACCGCTTTGGTCAATTCGCAAAAGAATTTATCCAAGAAGGCAAACCTGTTTTTGCCATTTGCCATGGACCACAAGTATTGATCGATACAGACCTGTTAAAAGGCGTTGACATAACTGGTTTCAAATCTATTCGTAATGATTTAAAAAATGCAGGGGCTAAATACAAAGATGAAGAAGTTGTGGTAAGCAATAATATTGTGACTAGCCGTTTTCCAGATGATATCCCTGCATTCAATCGTGAAGCGCTAAAACTGTTAGCAAATAAAATATAAAAAGAATTTTTTAAGGAGGGTTCATACAATGTCATTAAACGGAAAACGTGTAGTCGTAATAGGAGGTACTTCTGGTATCGGATTATCCGCAGCAAAGGCGTTTCTTGATGAATCTGCTCAAGTCATTATTGCAAGTCGTTCTGAGGCAAAACTAGCTGAGGCAAAGAATGTACTTGGTGGTAATGTCGAAGCATCCACTATTGATTTTCGCAGTGAAGAAAAACTAGCTGACTTTTTTAAAATGGTAGGGAATTTTGATCACCTGGTCGTTACGGCGGGTGAAGGTACAATGGGCCATTTTAATGACTTACCTGTTGCGGATGTTAGAGAAGCGTTTGATAGTAAATTTTGGGGGCAGTATTTAGCCGTTCGTGCTGCTATTCCGTACTTAAATGATACCAGTTCTATCACATTAACCTCTGGTGTTTATGGAATCCGTCCACCACAGGGGGCAACTACACTTGCTTCGATCAATTCAGCGATCGATGGATTGGTTAGAGGGCTTTCAGTAGACCTGGCCCCTATACGGGTAAATGTTGTTTCACCTGGTATTGTAGACACCCCACTCTACGGAGGGATGCCTGACGAGCAAAGACAAAATTTATACAGCAGCATTGCACAGCAGCTACCTGTTAATCGCGTGGCACAGCCTGATGACATTGCTGAGGCCTACGTGTACTTAGTGAAAAATGGTTTTACAACTGGTACTGTTCTTCTTATTGATGGCGGTGCTCACTTGGTGTAAGTGAGCATTAATATGTTATTTTTGTGGCTATATATATATACTACAACAATGTATAGCCACATTTATTTTTTTAATAATGATCCGATTTTTCAACAAATGGTAATAAATGAAGAATTGCAGTTCAAGAAAAACAAGGTGAGCTTTGAAGGGAATGTTGAAAATGAGTGTACATGACCATGAAAAAATAGTAAGAATGAAGCATTCACTTGAAAAACGTGTAGTAACCTTACCTGATGGAACCTTTCTTCCAAGTATTGGTC
>NZ_JBDPNU010000173.1:0-1119 GCF_050468105.1 Fictibacillus sp. NRS-1165 | reverse complement strand
ATCCCGCATTCGCTACCTGGGGAGCGAAATTTGATGAGTTCAGAAACAAAATCACTTGGTTTGGGTATAAGATTCACATTGCCGTCGATACGAACAGTGAAATACCAACAGCTCTTGAAGTAACACCAGCTCATGTCAAGGATGGTGGTCTGGGGCCCTTATTAGTAAAGGACCATGTGTCTAAGTTCAAGGAAATCCTGGATGTTGTCTTAATGGATGCTGGATACGATCAATTAAAAAATTACAAAATCGCTTTAAAATACGGTGCTCAAGCGCTCATCCCTTTGAACTTACGAAATGAGAAAGAACCGCCAGCCGGTTACTCATCAAATGGGACACCACGGTGTTCCATGGGGTATGACATGACGTATTGGGGATCAGAAAAGAACTATTTGAAATTCCGTTGCCCCCATGTCGTCGGAAAAGTAGATTGTCCACACGAACGGCTTGGTGTTCGGATCAAACTATGGCATGGTTTGTAAAATCAATGTAAAGGACAATGTCCGAAAGTTTTCTATTCCCCATCGAGATTCAGCCGAATGGAATCAACTTTATAAGGAACGAAACAGTGTTGAACGTTGCTTCTCACGCTTAAAAACAAATATGACAGCGAACAACCTGCATGTTCGAGGCAGAGAAAAAGTCAAAACACACGTACTTCTCAATGCCATTGTTTTATTAGCCTCAGTTTTAGGATGCATCGTTCAAAAGACGTTGAGACGGCTGCTTAAAAGCTGAAAAACTTAAATTCTGCAAGTATGCTCTTTTTCAAGATATTGCGATGAACATACGAGAAAAAGGCGATCGAAAATCAAAATTTTTAGTGAGTGGGGGCTATTTCTTTTAAGTTAGACCTTTAAAAGACTTATTTTGCAAAACCCTCAATCAACAAAAAACCTCCTGTATAATCAATTTACGCAATATTGCGCATATTGATTATCAGGAGGTGTCCCTCTACTTGGCACAGCTGTCCCTATTTCATGTCCGAAGTGTCCCTGAATTATGGCAGAGGTGTCCCTTTTCTATGGCAGTATTCAGTAATATGAATTTGGAAAAAAGGCCCTTCAGATTATTATAAACAGATAATGCCAGCATAATGAAACCTTAAAAGTACAAAAT
>NZ_JBDPNU010000172.1:0-730 GCF_050468105.1 Fictibacillus sp. NRS-1165 | reverse complement strand
GCTGTGGCCCGTGGTGTCCGTGTAAGATTACTGGTTCCACAGCGCGCGGATCAAAAAATCGTGTCCCTTGCAAGCCCAACCTTTTACGGCGAACTGTTGGAAAGCCGGGGTTCAAATCTATCTCTATAATAAAGGTTATTGCACGCGAAAGTAATGATCATCGATGGGGAGATTCCTGATGTTGGCGTCGCGTGCTGTTGGGATTGATGACGCAGGAAGAGCCGAACCCAGGTTTCATGGAACATTCAAAATAAACCTGAAGCCATTCGTAAACTGATCAAAAAGTTAGGCCCACACATCACCGAGCGTGATGGTGCTCTCGATTATCTTCCAAAGCGCATCAACTCGCTTATCGGTACGCTTTTAATCCACGCAAGGCATTCTCGGTTCTTTTGGATTTGTCGGTTAAGCTTATTGCTCTTGCTATAAATCTGACTCTACTCTCATGTTCAAATATTCAGCTCATAAAACCCCATTTTTGGTTTTGTAGAAATATTAATCTTAATCATCTCATCCTGTTTATCAACATGCCCTAAAATGGGGTGGGATTGATGTTTTGATGGTAATCCTCATTAAAACCGATGAATTACATATGCGGATGACGAAGTGTTCCTCCAGAATACGGACCGTGATTTTTAAAGAAAATCACAAATTGATAATGGCCGCTTTGTATGCTCTTTTTCCATATGAAAGAAAACCCCTTCTTTAATGAAGAGGCTTTTCTTTCATA
>NZ_JBDPNU010000171.1:0-2601 GCF_050468105.1 Fictibacillus sp. NRS-1165 | reverse complement strand
AGAGGCGATAGACTCCTTGGATCCACAACCTCAGCCTGTATTCCTTTTGATGCCAGCTGGTCAGCTGCTGTCAGCGCGACCTGAACCATTTTGCCGATCGCCACAATGGTAAGGTCGGTTCCTTCTCGTTTAATATCCGCCTGACCGAATGGAATGGTATAGTAATCTTCCGGCACGTCTCCTGTCATATTATAAAGCGTCTTGTCTTCAAAAAAGATGACCGGATCATCATCTTCAATGGCCTTCAGGAGCAGTCCTTTCGCATCATAAGGAGTGGAAGGAACCACCACTTTAATACCGGGAATGGCTGTAAACAACGCATACAGGCTTTGGGAATGCTGGGCTGCTGCCCGAAAGCCTGCTCCGTGTGTCGTCCGTATGGTAATCGGTACCTTTGCTTTCCCGCCAAACATGTAGCGGAACTTCGCCCCCTGATTGAGCACCTGATCCAGGCATGTGCCGATAAAGTCGTTAAACATCAGCTCGGCAATCGGACGAAGGCCAGTCGATGCGGCAGCCATCGCTGCACCGACATAGCCGGCCTCTGTAATCGGTGTATCCAGCACCCGCTCTCTTCCAAATTCCTGAACGAGCCCTTTGGTTACTCCAAGCACACCGCCCCAGGCTTCATCATCCTGCAGATGGTCTACTTGTGCACCGCCGGCAACGTCTTCTCCAAGCAGCAGTACATTTTCATCTTTTCTCATCGCGAGTTTCATCGCCTCATTAATTGCATCGGACATACTGATTGTTCTACCCATTCTCGTCGCCTCCTTTTTGTTTAATAGCTTACGTATACATCATTCAATAAATCGGATGCATCCGGGTATTCACTGCCTTCGCTGAATTTTACCGCTTCTTCAATCGCCAGATCCACCGCATTCTCCATTTCCGCCAGCTCATTTTCAGCAAACAAGCCGTTTTCCAGCACATGTTTTCTAAATTGGACAATCGCATCTTTTGTTTCTTTGTGTTCTTTCTTGTCCTGCTCGATCTTGTAGGTTTGTGCATCTCCTTCAAAGTGGCCATAATTGCGGTAGGTCACACACTCAATTAATGTTGGTCCCTCGCCACGTCGCGCCCGTTCCACTGCTTCTTCTGCCGCTTTGTATACAGCCAGAACATCTTTTCCATCCACGGTAATACCAGGAATGTTGTAGCCTGCCGCGCGGTCTGCGATGGTTTTGCAGCTTGAGGCATAGGAGAAGGGTGTGGCTTCACCATAGCCATTGTTTTCTGCCACAAAAACGACCGGCAGTTTCCAGACTGCGGCTAAATTAATGCCCTCATGAAACGTTCCCTGGTTGTTGGCCCCATCACCGAAAAAGCAAACGCTTACATTATTGGTCTTTTTGTACTTGGCTGTCAGAGCTGCTCCGCAGGCTAATGGAAAGCCACCGCCAACAATTCCATTGGCTCCAAGCATGCCCTTATCAAAATCAGCAATATGCATGGATCCGCCCTTTCCTTTGCAGAGCCCAGTTACTTTTCCAAAAATCTCAGCCATCATGCCGTTTAATCCGCATTCCTTGGCAATACAATGGCCGTGCCCCCGGTGTGTACTCGTAATGCTGTCATGGTCTGACAGGTGCGCACAAACACCCACTGCCACCGCTTCCTCCCCGGCATAAAGGTGAACGAATCCAGGCAATTTCCCGAGCGAGAACAATTCATGCACCCTGTCTTCAAACTTTCGGATCTCCAGCATCTTTTGATAAATCCACTGCGCTTTGTCCCGTGTCAATGATTCTTTGTTTTGACTTTGCGTCGCTTCCATACGTCATCCTCCTGTCTTTTCTTGTTTTAAAAACTGCACTTTATTATGTAGCAAGATTCATGCCAACCTATAAAACCTGAGAAAAGGGCATTTGTGGATTTGAAAAACAAAAAAAAGAGACAAAACGAGACGGTTGTCTCTTTTTGTCTCGTTCTGTCCCGCTGTCTTTTTAAAAGGATACACTTTCCCCTTTTTTAGTAAAGAAAAGCTTACTTATCTCAGATCTTTTTATAACTGCGAGGCTCACGCTATGTAAATAATGAATCTAACCCTCCATAAAACAATTTATAGCCTAGAACATAGTTTGGAATCCGAGTAAATGAATTATCAAATTTAAGGCTTCGTGACTTGGTTTTTGAGGATAACCGGATTCATGTTCTCAGAAAGGTAGAAAAAAAGACATTGTAGCCGTTGCACCTCCTTCAATGAATGATCTAAAAACCTATTTACTCGTTCGTCACGGTATGAATGTGGAACTACGGATCCCCCTTATTCAATCGCTTTTCACTAATTTTTGTTCTTACTTCCTAGTTCCATTTAATTATACAACCAGCTAACCATCAATCTGTCAAAAAAGTTCTTGCCGGCAGCAAGAACTTTTTTCTACTCACATAATCCTGATGATACGTATTTGTCTATATCAGTTCTGGATATACGTCCTTCATAGTTAATAAAGGTGTAAAGAACCACTAGGAGGAATTGCTGGGACTTTACATGACAAAATTACTAAATGTGTTCATTCTTTTCTTTTTTGACAGGAGGGATTGCTGTTGAAATTGTGTCGGCGAAATTCCTTCATATTTTTTAAATACCCGGGCGAAATA
>NZ_JBDPNU010000170.1:0-1404 GCF_050468105.1 Fictibacillus sp. NRS-1165 | reverse complement strand
ATCTCTTTGTTTTCAAACGGAGAAAATTGCTTCATAAGGATTCTTTCATCATCTTGGAAAAGTGATAAGGCGGCCATGGACCTGTTACATGAAACAGGCACCCTTTTTCCTTCATCTGTTCCTCTATCTCTTCAATCTTTTGAAAGAATTCGCCCGCTCTCTCCTTTTCAATGAGGAAATCACAATTCGCAGTCATTTCTTCGCCAATCTCAGTCATCTCTTTCCCCCAGTTCTGCCTGACAAGCTGATCGCAAACGAAAGGCTCGAGCTGCTCTGTCACTTTAAACCAAAGCTGGGCTTGCTCTCTTTCCCGTTCACTTTCAACTAAATGCACCAGCCGTTTCTTCATTAAAAACTGTTTCCCTTTCGGCATGGAGGCCATCTGGTTTTCCAGCTCTTTTACCGCAGGGTTTTTGAGTTCTACAAAGGATCGCAATCGATCAGGGCTGCAGAACATCTTAACATTCCACTCTTGTTTACCTCTCAGCTTCTTCAGTTTTTGGAGGATTTCATCATGCTGATTCATAAGTAAAGTTTGCAGATTTTTTTCATTTTCAAAAATCGTGCAGAATGACATCGGCAAAATGGTGAATTGCTGCTGAACTGCAGCGATGGATTCGTGATGATGGAATGCTTTTTCCTTTAGCCACTCAGAGTCCTTCACGTGAAGATCGATCTGTTCCTGGCAAAAGGTTTCCCCATTCACTTCTGTCAGGACGGCAGCTAGGGCTTGATAAACTTTGATTTGTATCGCTTGCCCGCCGATCCCCTCCGCAAGGGCAAGGTCGGCTTCAAGAACATCTGAAGCTGCCGAAATGCCATACACGTAGAGCAACTTTGTTTTTGTCTTTGCCACTCATGCTCCTCCTCACACCTTTACTCTAAACCCAGTTTTTCGCGTTCCTTGGCGATCTTGTATCGCGCCAGCAATTCCTGTTCCCTTTCAATGTAAGATTCCTCGTCGATCTCTTCCATCTCAAACATCGTATGGAGCTGTACGAGCTGCTGCTGAAGATAGGGAATGCTGTAGAGCTCCTGATCCACTTCTTCCTGTATTTTTTCTCCCAGCTTGATGATCGACCGGATTGGAAGCGTAAATAGCTTATGAAACATGGCTATCCCTCGATTCGAAGACGTATGTTTACAAAATTATAAGCCGGCCATGGACCTGTGTATTTAAAATCCGCTTTGTCTTTCCATTTCTCATACAGATCATTTATTTTCTGGTCAAACGCCGCTTCTGCATTTTTATCAATTAAATAGGCAGCATTTAAAAAGACTTTTCCGGGAATGGTATCATTCTGCTTGCCGGCAGCTGAAAGTTCCAACAGTGGGAGATAAATTTCTTTCTCCACTTGTTCCTGCAGCGAAAGGATAAAAAGCTGCGCACGTTCTCCGAGCTGA
>NZ_JBDPNU010000169.1:0-1680 GCF_050468105.1 Fictibacillus sp. NRS-1165 | reverse complement strand
AAGCATGGTAATGGTGTGCTTTACCATTTTTGCAGCCGGTATTTTCACAGGTGTCCTTTCAGGTACAAAAATGCTCGATGCCATGGCCGTGTCTATGGTCTCCATCATACCGGATTGGATGGGTCCGCACCTGCCGACTTTAATAGCCGTCATTAGTATGCCGTTAAGCTTAATTTTCTCCCCAGATGCCTTTTATTATGGAGTGCTTCCAATCCTTAGCGAATCAGCCGCCTCTTTCGGTATTGATCCTTTAGACATCGGCCGAGCCGCATTACTCGGAAACGCAACAACAGGGTTTCCGTTAAGCCCATTAAATCCATCGGTCTTTGTTCTGCTAGGGTTGTGTAAGGTGGATCTCGGTGACCTTCAAAAGAGTATTTTCTTCTGGGCATTTGGGACGACGATCGTTATGACGGTTGTTGCGCTTATAACCGGAGCTATTTCTTTCTAAATTTCATTGAATAGGAGGGAGAATATCCATGCTGCCGTTAGGAGGAATTACAGTTGTTACGCTGGAGCAGGCCGTAGCGGCGCCTTTTGCTTCCAGACAACTGGCGGATTTAGGGGCACGAGTCATAAAAGTTGAGCGGCCGGTCACCGGGGATTTTGCCCGTCATTATGATTCAGCCGCCAAGGGCATGTCCAGCCACTTTGTCTGGCTCAATCGCTCAAAAGAGTCAATCACACTTGATTTGCAGCAGCAAGAAGGAAAATACATATTGGATAAAATTCTATCGGAAGCGGATGTTTTTATTCAGAATCTAAAACCTGGGGCAGTTGACCGGCTTGGGTTTGGTTCCGATGTTTTAAAGGAAAAGTATCCGCATCTCATCATCTGTGGAATTTCGGGGTATGGAACGTATGGACCGTATAAAGATAAAAAAGCGTATGACCTTCTGATCCAATGTGAGACAGGAGTTGTTTCGATTACAGGTACAGAGGAAACACCATCCAAAGCAGGAATATCCATTGCTGATATAGCCGCAGGGATGTATGCGTACTCCGGTATTTTAACTGCCCTGATCTCCCGTTTTAAAACAGGAAAAGGGCAGGTGCTGGAAGTTTCAATGCTTGAGGCGCTTGGAGAATGGATGGGTTATCCTCTTTATTATTCTGAGTATGGAGGTACAGATCCGAAACGAACGGGAGCAAGCCATGCCACGATCTATCCATATGGACCATTTCTGGCAGGAGATCAAAAACTGGTTTTCATGGGGATACAAAATGAGCGAGAATGGGCGAATTTTTGTGAGATTGTCTTGGAAGACCCTTCATTAAAAACGAATACGAGCTTTAACAGCAACGCCAAGAGATTGACCAATAGCGGTAAGCTGAAGGAAATCATTGATTCTGTATTCCGAAGCCTGAGTGCAGAAACGATCATCGGCAGGCTGGAAAAGGCTGAGATCGCTAACGCCCATTTGAATACGATACATGAATTTGTTAATCATCCACAGTTGAAAATCCGAAATCGCTGGAGAGATGTCCAGTCACCGGCGGGAACATTGAAAGCTTTAATTCCGCCAGTAACATTTGAAGGTTTGGAGCCGGCAATGAACCCTATTCCGGAAGTGGGTGAACATACTGAGTCGATTTTAAAAGAGTTCGGAATGGATGCTTCAACAATTGATAATTATCGGACAATAGGAGTTTTGTAAGAGCTTAAGAGAGTGGTGATGT
>NZ_JBDPNU010000168.1:0-1651 GCF_050468105.1 Fictibacillus sp. NRS-1165 | reverse complement strand
CCCATAATGTATTGGAGTAAATCCACTTAGTGAATGGATTGGTTGATCAGTGCGCCTCCCCCATCCAATGCCCTTGTACCGCGCCAGCTATTACTGTCATAGTACTCCTGGGAGCGGTACCAGGTTGTGCGTGAGACGCCAAAGTTCAACTGCCCCAGCTGGTTGGTGTCCACCGCCTTTTTTAATTCAACAATCGCTGGATCATATCTATGCTGGGAAATGCAGCAAAGTTTTACATGACAGGCGCGGCATGTCTCGAGAAGTTTATCGGTCGCTTCAAGCGTGACGTCAATCGGTTTTTCCACAATGATGTGTTTACCGGACAGGGCGGCAGCCATGCCCAGCTCCGCATGCGTTCCGCTCGGCGTAAGTATACAAACAACATCTATGTCCTTATTCGCTAGCATCTCATCATAATCCGTATAGACTTGTGCTCCGTAACTGGCCGCGAAAGATTCTGCTTTGTTCTGGTTATTACCGCATACTGCAATTAATTTAGCGCCTTGTATTTCATCGATGCACGTCGCATGAATTTTGGCGATCATACCATATCCAACGATTCCGAAGTTCAAAACCTCTTTCATTCGTCAACTCCTCCAAGTATTATCCTGATAGTCTGGCAGTCGCTTATTCTCTTGTTCTCACTTGAAGTAGTTTGGGTAATGTACTTTTAATAACTGTTTATCAATAACTGCCAGCATCAAGTGATCTTCCGTCAATTTTTCTGCAAGATCGGCATCTTTCTTTCTTATCGCTTCTAAAATCTGTACATGTTGATTCAAAATATGGTCCCAATTGTGGTCCGCTACCAACCTTAACAACCGGCTTCGATTAAAATCCAGATTCATTTGTTGAATTACTGACCAGGTTTTACTTTTATTACACCCCTCAAAAATCGTGTGGTGAAATTCCTCATCCAGCTCAAACATTCTTTTAAAGTCTTTTTCCTTTATGCATTTCTTTTGGAAGCTCGCATTCGTTTCCAATTCCATGAGGTTTTCCTGTGTTAAATAGTCACAAGCCAGCCGAATGACAGCTCTCTCCACATGCTCGCGCATGAACCTAGCTTCTTCCACAGATTCTAAGTCTATTAAAGATACAAACGTTCCCCGCTGCGGGAAAACATCGACTAGACCTTCTTGTGCCAGACGCAGAAACGCCTCTCTCACCGGGGTACGGCTTACATTGAATTGTAATGATATCTCTTTTTCGGAAATACCTGTCCCTGGAGTAAGCTGAAGAATTAAAATTTGTTCTTTCAGATCCGTATAAACCTGGTCCCTAGTAGAGAGATTTGATTTCAATTAGTTCTCCTCCAAGTATTCATAAACTGCCATACTACCATACTAGTATATTCAGAATATTAGCAAAGCAAATATCAATTGTAAATCGTTATTTTGAAAGCGCTTAACGGTAATTCTTGCCAACAACTAACTTTTTCACTTAAAACACCTCCTTCACTCTTTTATTGACCTCCTGTAAAGTGTCAAAAACCCAGCGCACGTTAGATGATTCAGAACACCAGTGAAAATGCCGACTGTAATTAAAACCGATTCCCTAGGTAAATAAGGAATCGGTTCTTTCCTTTATTTTGTTTATTTTTTCCCTTATTGGAAGGCAGCATAGTTCAGAATAAATAATACATTTTTTG
>NZ_JBDPNU010000167.1:0-534 GCF_050468105.1 Fictibacillus sp. NRS-1165 | reverse complement strand
GAATGAAGCATTCACTTGAAAAACGTGTAGTAACCTTACCTGATGGAACCTTTCTTCCAAGTATTGGTCAAGGAACATCGTACATGGGTGAAAATCCTCAATCGAAAAACAAAGAAATCAAAGCTTTGCAACTTGGAATAGAACTAGGCATGAAGCTAATAGATACGGCTGAAATGTACGGAAATGGCGATTCCGAACGTTTGGTAGGTGAGGTAATCAAGGGGCGTAGAGATAAAGTCTTTTTAGTTTCGAAAGTATATCCTCATCATTCCGGGTTAGATTTGATTGAAAGCGCATGTGAAAATAGTCTAAAACGATTAGGAACAGATCATCTTGATTTGTATCTTTTACACTGGAGAGGCCGTGTTCCTTTGGCAGAAACGATTGAAGGAATGGAGAAACTGCGCAAGGATGGCAAAATTGCAAGATGGGGAGTTTCTAATTTTGATACGGAAGATATGATTGAGTTGTGGAATACCCCTAACGGAAAAAAATGTGTGACAAATCAAGTGTTATATCATCTAGGTTCTAGAG
>NZ_JBDPNU010000166.1:0-2340 GCF_050468105.1 Fictibacillus sp. NRS-1165 | reverse complement strand
CCCTACCCCTGCAGGCCCTGTAAAATGTATCGGATATCCTGCCGAAAGGTAGTTTAGTGAACGTGAAATAACCTCTTTTATTACATCATTCTGCAATAATCCGGACGAGACTATGTCATTTTCCTTCCTCTCCGCCATTTAAGTCCCCCCATTCTAATGGATCTATCCCATAGTTCCTAAGCTTCTTGTCCAATAGCGCTTCGATATCGAACGCTTAATCTAGTAAAGGATAATATTTCGTTGTTTTTATTTAAAATCACTTGATAGACTCCCACCATTTCGTCCTTGGCATATTTCTTCATATATTCCTTTTCTTCAAATACTTCCATAATTACCTTTGCTCCCTCATCATCCGTTGCTTCAACTGAAGTAATCTTATGTGGCGGGGCTACATTCTCTTTAAAAAAACGAGTAACTGCTTGCATTACTTTTGTGATTTCCATTTTTTCAACCCCTCCATTGTTCAGGTTTCAGATGACTCATAAGTGCCTGGCACGTTTAAAGAGGCGCCGGGCACTATTATTTGAGCCAAGCTGCATGATTAGATTAGATGCTGAATTGTTTGCTTCTTTCGTTTGATTGAGACGGCAAGCCTTTTTCTTCCACTTCATCTCTTAGCAGCCCTACCGCTTCGGCATATCGCAACCAAGTATCCACACTGGCAATTACCACTCTTGCTTCCACTGTGATTAACTCGATTCCTACGAGTGATACTCTTGCGAACACATCAATAACGACACCTTTATCAAGAATTCGGTCAATAACCTCTGCCAGACTTGAACTATCCGTACTTTTTTGAACACTCATTTACACACATTCTCCTCTCTCTTAAATATGGTTCTAATCAAGAGCTGATTTTTTTCATATCACGGGCATGTTTAATATCTTTGGAGCTTTTAATACCTGTTGAGCTCTTGATATGGTTTGAACTTTTAATGTCATTAGTCCCTTTTATATCATTTACACTTTTGATCTTGGTTCCATCATTGCGGAAAGAGATTTTTTCTTGAAACTTCTCCCCCGCTTTCTTTAAGTTTTTTAATTTATCCTGAACGTGTAATAAAACGTCCCTTACTTTATCTCTTGCCTGTTTTGCTTTGCCATGAACCTCTTTAGCATTTTTTTCTGTGGCGTTCTCCAGCTTTTTTGAGGCATGGTTAACCTTCGTCCTAAACGCTTCCTCAACCTTATGTTTAAAATGGTTTTTTGCTTCTTCTTTCAATTTTTCTTTGGCTTTATCTTTTATTTTGGAAGGTTTTTTCTTCGCCACTTTTACAGCTGCCAAACCCTTCTTTGCTTTTGTTTTGATCCGAGGTATTACAAAAAAAGCGCTGCTTGCGAGCATGCCTCCAATTAGTATGCCTTTGGATATCCTGCTTTTTTTCTGATTCAAATGAGACATTCCATCCCTCCTCTATAGGTATTTTCACATACACATTCAGTACAATTGATATGTGCATATGTCTTTACTCCTATGCTTTGCCACATCATTGCTCAAAAAAACTGGTCAATGTTTCCACTTTATTTTCCTTCCATCATTTTCATTTTTTATTTCTATATTAAATGGTATGTGAACAAGGTTTTTCCCTTAATGAAGGCATTTATTAAAAGGATGAAGTATAAACATTAAAAATATTACAATTTGATTACATTGGAACAGCTTTTGTTTTTCATATGCTTTAGTTTCCAAAAATAAAAAAAACCGAGGCTGAGTCGTCAGTCGCGGGTTCTAATGTTTATGATTTCATATTAATTTTTTGTTCAACTGATACCAAAAGCTGCGTCAGTTTTCTGTTTTGGCAGTTTTATAGTTACTAAAGAAACCTGCAGTGGTTGATTTAAGTTTTTTCAATAATTGCTCTGTTACCATTTCCTGAGCTATTCTTCCCACGCTCAAGCCAATTGTCTTCAAAGTTTTTACTCTTTCATGGGAGTTAAAACTTACCAACGTTCTAAAGGTCCACTTTCTATTTTGGTTAACGAACAATATAGACGAAAAGACCACCAACAAAAACGCTCACCCTCTTTCTGGGTTGAGCGTTTTTGATTATCTTGTTCTTTGTTCAATATTTTTTTAGTGGAGGTGTTTATATGTTGCCTGTTTTGATTGTAGGCCTTATAGGTCTTGGAGGAGTTTTACTTTTATTTCTCTTTAAACTAATCGTGAAATTTTATTCAAAAGGAAAGTAGAATGGAGCTGTTTAAAGAGCATTAGTACTGTAAAAGTAAGACTACCCACCATTTATTTTTTTGGTTTCGCCCAAAGATGGAAAACATCCAACCAGTAATGTTCAGCTTTCTGTATTTCAATAGGAGTAAGGCTAATTAGTTCCATAATGT
>NZ_JBDPNU010000165.1:0-1920 GCF_050468105.1 Fictibacillus sp. NRS-1165 | reverse complement strand
ATCATAAGTAATGGAACGTTTTTAATGGCAACATACAATGATGTGTCCGAAAGATTACTAGTAAAGGCGGCGCTGGATGTAGCATTAACTCCGGAACGTGTTCTTATTGGAGGATTAGGTGTTGGATTTTCGTTGGCAGAGGCATTAAATGATCGACGTGTAAGTCAAGTAAAGGTTATCGAGATAGTTGATAAAGTTATCGAATGGAATCAATCCTATCTTGCGCCCTTTTCAAATAACAGCTTAGAGGATTATCGAACAGAAGTAGTTCACGCTGATCTCCTCGAATGGATTCACCGGAGAGAGGGTCAATTTGAAGTTATTTGTTTAGATATTGACAATGGGCCTGATTGGACAGTGACCGAAGCCAATGCTAGGTTATATCAGAAGGACAGTCTTGTTGCATTGTCAGACTTATTGGCTTCAAATGGTGTTATTACTTTTTGGAGTGCTTCTCCATCGCCGGAATTCGTCGTACGACTAAGGCATACCTTTCATAAAGTAATAGAATTAGCTGTACCTCAGGAAGGTCACGATGCGGATTATGTTTATATAGCGTCGCTCCCAATAAATCCAGTGAAAGTTGACCAAAGATAAAACAGACTATTTCCAAGTGAATTCCTCAACAGAGCCAGAAAGGAACTTATAGTCTTTGTGATTCCACAAAAGGAAAAAATTAAAGAGGATGCGAACGGATCAAACGTATCCCTCCATAATTTTATGTTTGAATCAAGAGAGTATATCGTCTTTCCGAAAAGACCGAACCGTCTTAGTATACCCTACGCGTTTTGCTGTCGTATATTCTATATGTAATATAAAGAAGGACGTTTATAAGGTAGAATGGGATAATAAATTATACCTTTTGGGGGAAGAATTCCGTTTTCTTCCCTATGTCCATCACTTCTGTAAGACCGGATACGTCAAATAATCGGTGGACACGATCCGTCACCCCTCTTAGCTTTAGCGTACTGTCGTTCTTTTTCAAGGACTTAAGAACTTTAATGAAAATACCCAACCCCGTGTTGTCCATGAAGTCAATTTGTTGAAGATCGATAATAATGTCTTTCCTTTTTTCTTCTGATAGTGGTATAAGTACTTCTTTTAACTTTGGTGCAGTATAGACATCAATTTCTCCATTCAATACTAAATAATGTGAATCGTTTAATTGTTCATGTTTAATTTTAAGATTCATTTGTTTTCCCCCCAAGAGTAGAATTGGCCAGAAAATTCATCCTTAACTTTATATAGTGTATTAGCGTAGGTTATATGTAGGGACGATGAATTGGCTTTTGTTATAACTTAATGACTTTAATCTTTTTTATAGACATTCACATCAGCAATTCTCCATGATCGATAAAACAGATATAAAAAATACATACTATTCTAATCCCCTATTTAATGGTTAACAGGATGATCCTCCTAAAGTTCAACAAAGTGGACGTACTTGTTAGTTATGAAAGTGAAAAGAACTTGGAATCAAAAAGAAAGAAGGGGATCAATGGTGTTCTTCAAATCACAATTAGTACAAAAATACCCTCGAATTGTTAAGAAGAACGAGACCATTTTATAAAGTTGGGTATGTTTACACAAACCCGTTCTTAATATAAATAAGCTGCTCTGACAAGTTTTGCAAAGATAGCCAGTACCTCAAGCACGAACAAATCATTTTCACCTTTTCCTTAAGAAGATCTTAAATGCAGTCTGTACTTGGGATGATTTTATTATTTCATAATAATTTATTTATAGGTACTGGGTTAATTTGTCGTAAAAGTACTAGTTTTGACAATCTTGGTCTAATCCTAAAATACCGTACAAAAAAGCGGGCAACTACCGAATTCAATATTTGGTCGTGTGGATGTGTTCCTAGATCTGCACCACTAGGGATTTTACAAAATTGAAGGCACTCATGAAGATGTAACG
>NZ_JBDPNU010000164.1:0-1501 GCF_050468105.1 Fictibacillus sp. NRS-1165 | reverse complement strand
CCTTATCAAAATCCCCTCTCCGTCTATCCTCGGTGGTAGGTGTTTCATAACAAACAAGCGAAATCAATCGCGTGGTTAAAGACATTACCCAGTGAAATATAAATTGGTCTTTTTTCCTTGATTGCTTTAAGGTCAAAATTTTCTTGAATTAATCGTATAGCTCTAATAGTGGATTGTTCTATTTGTTTATCAATTAATACTAACGTTTTCAATGATATTTTTCATCTTTTCTAACTCATCTTCTGAATGAACATCATTGTAACCGTCTAATTGCCTCATAAAGAATTTATAGAGGGTTTGTTTATCGTCAAAAACATAAGGGATTTTATTTTGTGAATAATTAATGAGTTTGTTTGCATGAAAATAAAGGATGGGTGTTATAGAATTATATTGGATATGTTTTTCAAGTAATTGATTCAAATTATCGACTCCGGACATAACTTGTTTTGACGGATCATCAAACGAAATAACATTCAATTCTTTTGGATCCTTATTTTTATTAACGAATACGATTGTCTTTTCAGTTTCATCATCCTCAGAAGGAAAAAGATTATCAAGAATGAACGAAAATTGTTTGGTATTTTCTTTTGAAATTCCATATAATATATCCCCATGGAACTCATTCGTGTCAATGATATAAATTCCAGTTTTCATCAAAACTATATGATCGATTTTTGTTGTACCTATTTCCCCATTTGCTTTTTTAAATGGAAAAAACACATTATCCAGAATCATCATTTGAAAAGGTTGGATCGTACCTTCTAAAACTAATTTTTCCTTTATCTCGGTTAATATATTATGAGTATTGACTTCACTGGTAGTTCTAGAGATCTTTTCCACGGTACGAACATATTCTTTAAAATCACTGATTTTGCTCTCATAACCTTCCTTAACCTGGTTGACCAATTGTTCTTTCTCTTGTTTAAGATCTTTTTCCACTTTAGAGAGATTTTCCACGGCTTCCATTTGAAATTCTTCAAACATTTGATCATAATTTTTATTTTTTTTCTTTAAAATTAATAATACCCCGAGGACAATAACAATTAATACGACAATTGTGGTCAGTAATAATATTTTATTATCCATAAATTTATATAAAATATCCATAAAAAACCTTCCCTTTTTTTTATTTTTCTTTTAATACAATTCGAGATAGCTGTAACGCGTTAAATCGTTTCGAAAGATAAAAAGAGGGAGGTGATATCCCTCTTCCTTTGGCAAAATACTGAAATTTATAGGCTCTTGCTAGCACACAACTACCTTATACCTGCTTATCGTTCATCTCCAAATGCGTTTTCATGTCATTGGAAATTTTTCGGAGATCTTTCTTATCTGGTATATAATAGTAAGTACCCTTTATCGTTTTATCTGATCCTTTAAGTTTGTGCTGCTCTATATTTTCTCGAGCGTCTTTATAATTGGATTGGATCTTCCACATATCATAAAAGGTCATGTTTGTTCTAACATTATTTTGAACAACATTGAGCATTTCACCATATTT
>NZ_JBDPNU010000163.1:0-1763 GCF_050468105.1 Fictibacillus sp. NRS-1165 | reverse complement strand
CAACCGCCCTTGGCAAACGAATACCGGCTTCCCGTAATATTTCAAAGGTTACCTCCATCATGGCCGCCTCAACAAATGCCGGAAAAGGAACTGTCTCCCGCTGTGCTGCAATTGCAATCAGTAGGTTGGTTGGAATCATCTCTTGATGGAAGGTCGTTGCCGCAACAAAAGTAGCAGGGGCTATAATTGAGATAAAGAAAATCAAGATCCGCAAGAAGCGAAGAGCGGTCGAGATATCGAAACGGGCATAATAATCTTCTACCGCCTGAAAAAACTGGATAAATATCGCTGGCGCAAGTAGTACAAACGGTGTACCATCCACAATGATAGCCACTCTTCCTTCAAGGAGGTTGCCTGCGACTGAATCCGGTCTTTCTGTATGATAAAGAGTCGGAAAGGTGGTTGAGGTCTGATCTTCAATGAGTTGTTCGATATATCCTGATTCCAGAATGCTGTCAATATCAATTGCCTTTAACCGCCTACGCACTTCATTAACGATTTTGTCATTTGCAATTCCATGCACATACACCATGGCTACCTTGGTGTTTGTCACCCTACCGATTTGCATGGACTCAACCCACAAATTAGGTGAATTAATACGCTTCCGTATCAGAGTTGTGTTGGTACTTAAAGATTCAGTGAACCCATCTCTTGGACCCCGAACGGTTACTTGGCTCGAAGGTTCCTCAATAGCGCGTTTTTCCCCGCCTTTTGTACTAACATTCAATGCTTTTTTTACACCGTCGACAAGAATAATAGTATTCCCTGACATTAGGGACAAAAACAGCGCATCCCAATCCTGAACCCACGTGACATGACCAAGCGAAACGACATCTTCAGCTAGTTTTTCTAAAGCTTCTTGTGGCCCTAATGCATTTAGGTCTTTACTGTTGTTCATCATCGATTCAATTAAAAAATCCTGGATAGATTGTTCGTTCACCATTCCTTCCACATACAAAACTGCTGTAGTCAATTGGATATGAGTGCCGATTTTTTTCGTTCGAATCACAATGTCAGAACTATTTCCCGTTTTTTGATTGATGAAATCCAGGTTCACTGACAAAGATATGTTTAAGGGTTCAGGAAGGTTATGATTAATTCCGTCTTTTTTGTTTGGGTTGTTTTTCACTTGTTTTCCACGTTTGAAAAATGAAGGCATTAGCAGATCCTTTCTTTCTTTTTTTAAAGTTTCAGCGTAATCCTTCTCATTTATTCACTTTATCTTTTAAATAGAAAAACACATAGAAGGAAAACCTAATAGCTGGAGAGTGATAAAAGTGAAAATTATCTGTATCACTGTTTTGATTTTCGTGGTTTTATTAGGGTTTTCATTAGGATTGGATATTCTTGCAGGTTTTGAAATCCATACAGCAATAAAAAATGCCCTAAGTCCTTTTCGTGTGATGGAAGCTCCCGAGTTTTTTGTTTTCTTTTTATTAATTTTCTTTTTAGGATTGAATCTTGTACTATCGCCTCTTCTTCAAAAATGGAAGCAAAAAAAGTAAACCAAGAATTCATTCCATATAAAATGTTGACAGTCTCAAAACAAGAAAGAAAAGATGGATAACGTTGCAGCAAAATCGCTTCTCTTTTAGATCAATCTTCGGTGTGTAACCCCTTCGTTTCTAGGTCTTATCTCTCCCTCTATTCGAAAAGAAAACAGTCATTGCTTAACAGGCTCTGCTGAATTACAAGTGCATGTCAGTGCATGTGTTTTTAACAAAACAAAAAACAGTCAGGACTGTGAACTGCACCCCAAATTT
>NZ_JBDPNU010000162.1:0-5964 GCF_050468105.1 Fictibacillus sp. NRS-1165 | reverse complement strand
AGCACCGAATAGATGATGGCTATGCCGTGCATAATCAGCAATTTTTACGGTTTTTTCAAGCTTTTACTTGGACTGCATCATCATCTCAATTTCATTGCCAAAAATACGGAGAAATTAAAACAGGTGCGAAGGATGGACATCGTGCAGGCGCCTTAATTGAGAAATGGGATATAGGAGAAGGAACCCTTCAGCGCTGGACGGTGGATATCATTGGGGCCATCGTCGGCATGCAGCAGGGAAGAGAACCTGTCACAAAGGATGGGCAGCCAGCTCCGGATGGCACGGCTAACTTGAATGACGGGCTGTTAAAGGCAGACGATGGTTTTGCCATGGATTGGGAGATGGATCGTTTGCAAACGCCCACTGGCCAGCCCTATTTTGCTTTCCCCTATGCTGATTTATGGAAAGAAGCAATCATTTCTCATTTATTGAAAATCGTTCTTGATCAGGGATTGACACTGCCTTTTCTTGATTATTGGCCAGATGGCATGGAACAGATAGCCATGATCTCACTGGATAGTGATGTAAACGACGATGCATCCGCATATACCACTCTAGCTGTTTTGGAGGAATGTCAAATTCACAGCACATGGTGCATGATGGAGCCGGGATACAGTCCTTCTCTCTATCCTGTTATTCGTGAAAAGGGCCATGAAATCGCTCTCCACTACAATGCCAGGAATGAGGATGCCGGTTTTTGGGATCAATCTGAAATGAAAAGGCAATTAGAGTGGCTTAATCTAGTGAGCGGTGAAGATTCCATCGTCTCCAATAAGAACCATTACACGATTTTTCAAAACTGGGGAGAATTCTTTGAGTGGTGTGAAAGCTTCGGCATCCAGTCGGATCAGACGAGAGGACCCAGTAAAAAAGGGAATGTTGGCTTTCTGTTTGGCACATGCCATCCTTATTTTCCTATTTCATGGGCCGATAAGAAAAACCGTATCTATGATGTTTTAGAAATAGGATTTTTAACACAGGACGTGGATTTATCTAGACTTGCAGACACATCCATCATTGAGCCTTTTTTAAAAACGACGAAGGGTATGCGCGGAGTTGCCCACTTTTTATTTCATCAGATCCATATTTACAGGGATCAAGCGGTGAAAGAGGCACTGAAAAAAGTGGTGCAACGCGCCAAAGAGTTGGAATACCATTTTTGGACCGGAGAACAGATCAACGAGTGGGTAAGGCGCCGTTCAAGGATGCAGATCCAAGGGATACTTTCAGGAGGAGAAGTGAAGTATTTGAACGGTTGTTCAGGTGCTGTCATTTGTATTCCGGTAAAAGAAAAAGAAAACAGTTCAGCATATATCGAACGTTTTGGAGTTTCCTGCAAAAAGCAAAAAGTCGAAGAACGAGCTGGAGAATGGGTGCTTCCTGGAAAGGAGACAAATTTCCATGAGTGAAAAGCTGGCGATCCACGGCGGCCGGAAAGTGAAGGATACGCCGTTTGGAACAGGAAAACGATTTGGGTTGGAAGAGGCAAAGGAACTGGTGGAGGCATTGGATCAAAATACGCTCTTCTATCATAACGGAGAAAAAGTGAAAAAATTTCTTGATGCATTTAATGAAATGTACGGAATTTCCTACAGTGTAGCAGTTTCATCCGGTACTGCAGCTATCCATACCGCACTGGGTGCAGCCGGGATTACAGTAGGAGATGAAGTCATCACGAGTCCCATCACTGATCAAGGGACTTTAATAGGAATTCTTTATCAAAATGCCGTCCCTGTTTTTGCTGATCTTCATCCTCACACGTACAATATGGACCCCAATTCTATTGAAAGGTGTATAACACCCAGGACGAAGGCGATTTTAGTTGTTCATTTAGCAGGCAATCCTGCAAATATGAATGAGATCATGGATCTGGCAAAAAAACACCGGTTAAAAGTGATTGAAGATTGTGCACAGAGCTATCTTGCTTCTTACAATGGAAGATTGGTTGGCACTATCGGTGATTATGGCTGTTTCAGCACCAATGATTTTAAGCATATCAGCACAGGTGATGGCGGTATGGTAACGGTAAATTCTGCAGAGGAGCAGGATTTTAAAGTGACCCATGCTTTTGCCGATAAGAATTATTTAAGACTGGGAGGCATCGTAAACAGGGACCTATCTTATCTTGCTCCTAACTACAGAATGACGGAACTTCAAGGAGCGGTTGGAATCGCGCAGCTGAAGAAACTCCCTGGAATTTGTTCGAACAGAACAGCCTATGGAAACAAGATTACCGAAGGCATTAAAGAGCTGGATGGCATCCATCCGCATCAAGTAGACGAGGGGAATGTCTGCACCTATTGGTTCTATATGTTCCGTATTGAAACTTCCAAATATGATTGCACAAGGGATGAATTTGCTGCTGCCTTGAAAGAAGAAGGAATACCTGCATCAGCAGGCTATATTCCGGAAGTGGTGTACAAAAGCGAATTATTCCAAAAGCGTTCGGCCTATCAAAACAGCACTTTTCCTTTTGATGTGACAGGTGCTGTCTATGAAGGGGAATTGTGTCCCGAAGCTGAAAACATACTGAAAACCGCCATTCGGCTCCCTGTCAATGAGTTTTATACAATGGCAGATATTCAAGCAATGATTGCGTCCATCCGGAAAGTAGCGTGTTTTTACCAAAAACAAAAAGTTGCCGGTACGTTACAGAGAGGAGAATCACATGGATAAGCTTGCCATACATGGAGGCGTTCCCGTCAGGAACAAGCCCTATCCCATCTGGCCTATTAGTGAAGAAGAAGAAAAACGGTTACTGTCAGAAGTGATTGATTCAGGAAAATGGGGAGGTTCAGGCGGATCCAATCTAGCAGGTTATGAAGCAAAACTTCCTGTTTTCGAAAACAAGTTTGCCAGTTTTCAAGATGCTGGTTACGGAGTCAGTGTTGTAAATGGAACCGTAGCAATCACTGTTGCTTTGCAGGCAGCGGGAGTAAAGCCCTTTGATGAAGTGATCATGCCTCCTTATACCTTTATCGCTACAGCAACAGCCCCATTAATGTTTGGAGCGATACCTGTGTTCGTGGATATAGAAGAAGATACGATGCTTCTCGACCCTGAGAAAGTGGAGGAAGCCATCACCCCGCGGACGAAAGCCATCATTGCGGTTCATATCGGAGGCAGGGTAGCAGATTTGGACAGGTTAAGTGCTATCGCCCGGAAACATGGGATTGCGCTGATCGAGGATGCAGCCCAGGCGGTAGGATCTCAGTGGAAGGGAAAAGGAGTGGGAGCCATTGGTGATATAGGCACGTTCAGTTTTCAATCAAGCAAAAATTTAACCGCTGGTGAAGGAGGAATGATCGTTACAAATGACCGCACTCTTGCTGACAAGGCATGGTCACTGTGCAACGTAGGAAGGAGCCGTGACGGTGCCTGGTACCAGCATGACACAATTGGATGGAATCTGCGTCTTACTGAATTTCAGGCAGCGGTATTGCTTGGACAGATGGAGCGGCTTGAGGAACAGGTGGAACGGCGAAATCGAAACGCAGTTCTTTTGGATCAATTGCTCAAAGACATGGAGGGGGTACGATTGTTTAAAAACGATAACCGGGTGACCCGCAACGGTTTTCACCTCTATATGTTTTATCTGGAAGAAGAGTTTGCCAGGTCCTTTCCTAAGTCTGAGTTCATGAAACGGCTTTCTGCAGAAGGAATCCCATGCGCAAGCGGATATTCGTCTCTTACGAATTACGACGCCATACAAAATTCAATCGAGGAATGGACGGGAGAAAAAAGGATACAGACATGTCCCGTTGCTGAACGAATGGGAGACCAGCAGGTTTTATGGATTACCCAAACCGTACTTTTGGGAGATGAAGAAGGGATTTATGATGCAGCAAGGGCTCTTAAAAAAGTCGCTCAGTCGCATCATCCTGTCATGTGAGGAGGTTGACGATGAAACTATCATTTCTGGGTGAATGGGACACATTACGAGAAGGAATTGATAAACTCGCTCCTCAGCTTGAAATCGAGATATCAGAAGACGGAATACCCGTTAAAGTGGTCAAATCTTCTAAAGCTTTGCTTGAAGTGCGTCTGGAAAATGGAGAAGGGTTGATTACGTACCAAAAAACAATACATTTTTTCCGGGCACTGGGCCTGTTTGTAGAAGCATCTCGTAAAAAGGAAGCTTTCCGCATAATAGAGCAGCCGTATTTTGAAACGAACGGCGTCATGTTTGATTGCTCACGAAACGCAGTTATGAAAACGGAAACGGCTCAAACCTTTCTTCGATATATGGCCATCATGGGATTAAACGTCTTGATGATGTATACAGAAGACACGTATACCATAGATGACGAACCGTATTTTGGTTACATGCGGGGCCGTTTCTCTAAAGAAGAGATGCGAGTGATTGATGATTATGCCTGTTCTTTAGGAATCGAAGTTATTCCTTGCATTCAGACACTTGCCCATTTATCAACGTATTTAAAATGGTCCCATACATCAGCTATTCAGGATACGGAAGACGTTTTGCTGGTAGAGAACCAAAAGACATATGACTTTATCGAAAAAATGATTGTTTCGGCCTCCTCACCTTTCCGAAGCAGGCGTATTCATATTGGCATGGACGAAGCTCACGGACTAGGCAGGGGACGGTATCTGGATCTGCATGAAAAAAAAGACCGCTACACTTTAATGACTCAACATTTAAAACAGGTCGAACGAATCCTGAACAAATATGGATTGCGCCCCATGATTTGGAGTGATATGTATTTTCGGGTTTGGTCTGAATCAGATGCTTATTATGACTTAAATATTGAAATTCCAGTTGAAGAGACAAAAAAAGTCCCTGAAAATGTTCAAATGGTGTACTGGGATTATTACAATGAAGATGAGGCTTTCTATGAGGAATATATTGACAAACATGCAGCTTTTGGACGTCCGCCGGTCTTTGCCGGGGGAATCTGGACATGGCATGGTCCTACTATTCATTACGAAAAGACGTTCAATACAACCAATCCAGCGTTGACGGTATGTAAAAGGAAAGGGGTGCAAGAGGTTTTTGCGACTTTGTGGGGTGATAATGGAGCGGAGAGCAATTTCTTTTTTGCATTGTTAGGTATGCAATTATTTGCGGAACACGGGTTTCACCGCATGGTTGAGAAAAACCAGCTGAAGAAACGGTTTGAATTTTGCACTGGAGCTCATTATGAAGCATTCATAGCTATGGGAAAGTTAGATGTTCATCCCAAGGCAAACATACATGCCTTAATTCCGGACAGTCCGGCAAAGTACTTATTGTGGCAGGATATTTTACTGGGTTTGTTTGATAGAAATATAGAAGGCCATGACTTTTCACGGCATTTTCAAAACATAAAAGAACAACTTCAGGGATACGTGCATAATTCTTCTCAATGGGGACAGCTGTACTCATTTATGATTAAACTGTGCACAGTATTATCGATCAAAAGTGAACTTGGGTTAAAAATAAGTGAATTTTACCATGCAAACAGGAAGGAAGAACTAAAGGGAATCGCAACAAAAGAATTGAACCTTTTAGAGGAAGCTGTGAAGGAGCTGCGATTATGCCACCGCAAACAATGGTTAACAAATAACAAACCATTTGGATGGGAGATCCTTGATATTCGGTACGGGGGACTGCTGACAAGAATCGATACAGCACGCGACCGGCTTCTCTCTTATATTGCAGGAGAAATTGACAGTATAGCTGAAGTGGAAGAGAAAAAGCTTTTTTACAACTCATACTCACCTGAAGTGGAAAAGGGGGTAGGCAAGGAAATTAAGTACCAACGCATTGTTTCTACAAACCCATTGTAAATTTTGTACAACCATTCATTTAAAGACAGTTAAAAGACTTGTCTATAAATATAGGAAAAAATATAATGAAGGTAAGTTTATAAAAGCGTTTTTACTAAAAGCTTTTATAAACAAAGAAAAAAAGGTTGGGGAGGGACTTGTGTGAAAGGGAAAAAACTTGCTGCATTCATTCTG
>NZ_JBDPNU010000161.1:0-1391 GCF_050468105.1 Fictibacillus sp. NRS-1165 | reverse complement strand
CTTTTAATCTATTGAGTTACAGATGTTCCGCAGCTTTGGCGGATGACCAGTGAAGTTGGAACCGTAACCTTAACAGGGAGCTCCCTTCCCTTCATTCGATCCATTAACAGCTTCACTCCGGTTTGTCCCATCTCCTTTGTATAGACTTTCACCGTTGAAAGGGGAGGACTGCTATATTTTGCTGCTTCAATATCATCGAACGCAACAAGGGCGACATCTGACGGAACAGACAGTCCTGCTTCCTGTAAAGCACGTAGACCACCGATGGCCATCGGATCACTCGCAACAAAAAATGCTTTTGGAACATTCTTCTTTTTGAGTGCTTTCTTCATGAGTTCATAGCCATGAGTCATCGTATATTCACCGATGTATATATCCTCTGAACCTTCAAAGTATCCATGTTTGATCATGTTTTCAAATGTGGTGAGCCTTTTGTCTTCTGATATCACTTTCTGTTGCTTAAGATGTTCTCGTTCAACCCCTCCGATGTAACCGATTCGTTTATAACCCAAATCAATGAGATGCTGTAAGGCTTTCTTTGTCGCTTTTTCAAAATCTATCGTCACTGAATCGTAACGCTCCTCATCAGGAACATAATTAAGGTAGACGATGTTCTTTATGTTTTCAGAAACCTGATTGAGAACGTCTTCTCCCAAACGGCCGATTACCAGAAGGCCGTCTAAAGAAAGGAAGTCTTGGGGAACCGTCAGCATGTCATTTAACCGGTAACTTCCAATCTTATTAATCCCTTGTTTATATAATTCTTCTTCAATACCCTGGCGAATGGAGATAAAGTAAGGGTCGTTTAATTCCTCTTCGACCGTCTGGCAAGCAATGATTCCTACACTGAAACTGGTTTTTTTTGATTGCGTCTGTTGTTTTTTTCGTCTCTCATGGATCGTTTGATAACCCAGTTCTTTCGCTGTCTGCAGGATTCGCTGCCGCGTTTCGTCCTGGACAGAAATAGAGTGATCATGGTTGAGCACCCGCGATACAGTCGCTGTCGAGACATTCGATTTTTGAGCGATTTCTTTAATGGTCACCATAGTTATAAACCTCTTAACTTTGAAATGGTAGAAAATATTTACTAAATATTACTAAAATATTGACTGGTTGAATGAATCGTAACATTAAAATGATAGGGCTTACAATAGTAGAATTTAATTATTCTGACTATTAAAAGATGGATCGAATTAGTAAAGATGTAACAAAAATTTAAGTTAAAATTTTACTAAATAAATATACTGATGCGAGGGAAGTAGATGGTATGAATTTGGGGGTATCGCTTTTAGTTCGGAAGAAGGGTGGGGATATGAAGACCAGGTAAAAGATGAGCAGGAATTTTTAGACCGCTATGCATCCATTACGAAGGCGATCATGAGCCTGGACTA
>NZ_JBDPNU010000160.1:0-1991 GCF_050468105.1 Fictibacillus sp. NRS-1165 | reverse complement strand
GAGCACATGTTCTTAACTCATTTTGTAATTAGTTTTATGGTGTCTTCTTTTACCATTGCAGTTATTATGCTGATTAAGAAAGTGTTCCAAAAGCAATTATCAGCGAAATGGCAATATAATCTATGGTTTTTATTGATGATTGCATTGACACTTCCTTATATACCGAATCAATTAATTAATTTCGGAAATCATTTTATCTCATTGAATGTTAATCAAAGCAATGGAATAAGCCCTTCAACTACCCATACTGGAGATGATGTGGTTAGTAACGGAAATTGGATGCATGACTTAACGGTATCTGTAAATCGTCCCAATCTGGAATTCCTGAATATAATTTTCTCCGGCATATGGATTGCAGGGATGTTAGTATTGGCTGTTATGACAATTCATGCTTGGTTAAAGGTAACGAGCATAAAAAGCACTACAACTGAACTAAAAAATAAAAACGTTCTCATCTTATTTGATCAGTGTAAGCAGCAATTAAATATATCAAGACAGTTTACTGTAGGTGAATCACCGCTTGTCAAATCTCCGATGACGTTTGGTCTTTTTAAAACCTATGTTGTGTTACCGGCTCATTTTGGCAAATGGCTTTCTATGGAAGATATTAAACACATTTTTTTACATGAATTGAATCATTATAAATATAAAGATATTGCGACGAATTACTTGATCATTATTTATCAAATTTTATACTGGTTTAATCCGCTTGTTTGGTTTGCTTTTAGGGAAATGAGGTTGGATCGTGAAATAGCCTGTGATATTGCTGTTTTAAACTCTTTAGATAAGGACTGCTATGCAAAATACGGAAATACGATTATTCATTTTGTGGAAAGAGCATCTCATCCAATGAAATTGCCTTTGACAAATCAGTTAAACGGTTCCAAGGAGCAAATAAAAAAACGTATTGAAAAGATTGCATCCTTTACAAATGAGTCAAAACTGTTGAAACTGAAGAGTATAGCTATCTTTTTGCTTGTGGGAGTATTTGTTGCAAGTCAAATTCCAATCGTTTCTGCAATAGCCGATGATAATGATCGTTACGATTTTAATAGTGACCGGACAGTTTATGAGGATCTAAGCGAATATTTTTCCGGATATGAGGGGAGCTTTGTATTATATGATATACAAGCTGATCGATATAGTATTTATAATGAGAATAAAAGTACATTGAGAGTTTCCCCGAATTCTACTTACAAGATTTATAGCGCGTTGTTAGGGTTGGAGTCAAATGTCATAACCAGTGAAAATTCAACAATTAAATGGAATGGAATAAAGTACCCTTATGATTCTTGGAATATGGATCAGAATTTATCTACAGCAATGACAAATTCAGTAACCTGGTACTTTCAGGAATTGGATAAAAAAAATAAACTGGATAACATTCAAGCTTATCTAAAAGAAATAGGCTATGGTAATTACGATGTTTCTGGTGGAATCGAACAATATTGGTTAGAGTCTTCATTAAAGATATCTCCGGTAGAGCAGGTAAAATTACTAAAAGCTTTTTATACAAACCAATTTGGATTTAAGGAGAAAAATGTCCAAACCGTTAAAGATACGCTCAAATTAAATGAAAAAAATGGTGCATGGTTGTCAGGGAAAACTGGTACAGGTAATGTAAATGGCAAAAATATAAACGGTTGGTTTATTGGGTATGTACAGACCACGGAAGACACTTATTTCTTTGCAACTAACATACAAAATGAAGATAATGCCTACGGAAGTAAGGCGGCAGAAATAACGTTATCTATTTTGAGAGATAAAGGCATATATTAAGTATTTCCGCGGAAAAAACCGACGAATAGAGGTTGACATCTCTAAGAAGGAGGAGGATAAGAGTGTCTAAAAAAGTACCCAGTATTTCTGAAGCAGAATGGGAAGTCATGAACGTTCTTTGGGAAAAGCCCCCGCAAACGGCCAACGAAGTCTATTTCTCATTGGAGGGGCGAACAGATTGGAAGCTGAAAACAGTACGCTCTCTTCTGGAT
>NZ_JBDPNU010000159.1:0-2226 GCF_050468105.1 Fictibacillus sp. NRS-1165 | reverse complement strand
GTCCTGTTAACACCTGTGGAGATCCATCCACGAATATAGCAATTTTACCTTCAGAAAGTACACTCGCTGTCCGGTCTGGACGCTCCGTATCGATCAATTGCGGAAAAGGAGAATTGTGGTTATCCGACATCAATTGTGTAATAAAGGAGCTGTCGATGATTTGATCAAATTCAATGTCTTTTATCCGTTGTAATACCGTGCTGATATTATCTTCGTTTGCAATACCTTGTATGTACATAACGACAACACGAGTTTTAGATAAATTACCGACCAAAATTTCTTTTGCATAAAGCTCTGGCAGCGGGAGCCGTTTACGGACCATATTTATATTTACATCGATGGCTTCAACAAAGGACTCTTTTGGTCCAACCACGCTGAACTCGGTTTCTGGAATGGTTACTTGCCTCTTTTCCACTGCTATGGCAGGAATGAGTGCGCACCTAGCGCTGGTTTCATTTTCATGTACTAGAATAAACCCGGATAATAATTTATCTTGTATGTCCTTGACGTCATCCGTAATCGTAACGCTTTCGACAGGTATCAGGTTTTTTAACTCATCCAGCGACTGGATCGGATGCTTCGTTATAGGAGATAACAAATCACGGTGTATAAAATCGGGATTGACTAAAGTCTTATAATAAGAGATATAAAATGGAAAAGATTTTCCCTGCCGGAACGAAATAAAATCCTTCGATTCTTTGCATTTTTCCAGAAGCTCAGAAAAGGTTGGTTCATTTTTGTCTTTATTGGACTGGCCGCCCTTTTGTCGCCTAAACCATTTGCCCAAGAATGCACATCTCCCTTATCCATTTTCCAAAATAGTGTCCCCTTAGCTTACTTGCCTTATTCAATTTGAGGAAGTAATGGAAGAAAAAAGAAGTTTGTTAGTCGTTTAACTGTATATGTTCGGGAACAATCAAAGTCAAGCATCATGCAGGGGGCTCCATTAATGCCACTAATTAATTGCAGGTAGTCATAACGCCGTCAATTGATACGATTATAGCGAACCTCGAAACATGAAGAAGCTACCCGTACATCTAATTTAATTTAATAAACAACCAGCGAGATGCCATGATCCGGTGTGTTTTTTTACGTTCGAAATCCCCAATGGAAGGAGGTTCAAAAGGTTTTGCTAATAAAAACAGCAGAAGGTTTATACTTGCGATTGAGATGAGTAATAAATTTTTATTTGCTGTACTTTTTAGGTTTATTTGCATTAATTTATTTTTCATCAACAAATCCATCTGGATCCTTAGAAGAAAAAATCTGTGCAAGAGTATCAGCACAATATGGGGATTGCAAAAAAATTCTTTTAATTGATACGAGTTCAGATCTAGCTTTTGCCAAAAGTGATTCTGGAATTATTCCTGTTATCATAAGTAAAGACCATTCGGAAATAAAACAGATTGTTCGTCCATTGGATTTCCAAGATTACTCCAATTTGCACTTCCGCTTACTGTACAAAAATTAAGTTAATTTCAGTAATATTCAAAACTCCTTTACACTAGGTTGTTGTTTTTATATAATTTGCATTATTCATATAAAATTACGGTGTTTAAGGGAGGAAATAACATGGCTCAAGCTTCAACATTGGTTAAAGTATCCGTTACCGGCAAGTGGGAATCCGGCGTTAAAACCAATCATACTGTACGGCAATTTTCCCCTTTTTCGATGGACGAACCTGTAGAATTAGGAGGTACTGATACCTCGCCAAATCCGATTGAATATGTGGCTGCAGCTCTCAATGGTTGCAATGGTGTAATGATTCCGTTAGTAGCCCAAGAAATGGGCTTTACTCTCACTGGAATTGACTTCAAAACGAGCGGAATTTTAGATACACGCGGACTCATGGGAGAAGAAGGAGTATCACCTCATTTTCAAAAAATTCGTTTTCAAGTAAATTTACAAACAGAGGAAAGCGAAGAGAGAGTTCAACAATTGAAACAAGAGGTAGAGCGCAGATGCCCGGTTTATAATCTCTTTGTAGATGCTAACATTGACATTCATACCGTTTGGAAGAAGAATTAGAATTTACAAGCGTAAGGTTGATAATAGACAGTAATAAAAAACTCTTAGGTGGTGAGAACATGGCTCCGGTTTAGTTTAGGCTGGGGTCATTTTTTATTGCTGAGGCCACCTTAGTTTTAATTATCACCAATTGACTTCAGTCGTATATGACCATCTAACCTAATGCTTAATTCAACTTTACAGAGTAAGTGTTTACTA
>NZ_JBDPNU010000158.1:0-4610 GCF_050468105.1 Fictibacillus sp. NRS-1165 | reverse complement strand
GAGGAAGTGTGGGGATCGAGCATGACCGCTTGATATACATAGTCTACATTGTTTGTAAGTACAGCTTCAACGACCAGTTGCTGAACATTGATGTTGGTTATGTTCATCGCAGCCAGATGGGGTGGAAGCACGCCAACATGGATAGGCTGAATCCCTCGTTTATTCACCAGGCAAGGTACTTCCACACAGGAATTTGTCGGCAGATTTGTGATAAGGTGTGTGTTTAGTACATTTCCCCAGATCTCTCGATTGACCCCTGTTTCAAGAGAATGAATGATGGGAGCACCAAATTCATGGCTTTTTTCCATCGGAAAGGCATGTCCTTGGTCAATCATCTTTTGTGTTTTGGCAAATTGATTTAAATTGGCTTCGCTTCTCCTCACATATTCATCAATCGGAATATCGAAGTCTCGGATTAACTGATCCCGTTTGATAAAATATGGTGTGTATTCAGACATGTGTTCACTGGATTCTGTGATAAAGAAATTTAATCTTTTCATCATTTCAAAACGGACTTTATCTTTGGCATAAATGCTTGGGTCTTTCATAGCCTCAAAGAGCGAAGGATAAAGATCTTGGCCATTTCTTTTTAACTCCAAGAACCAGGCCATATGATTGATGCCCGCAACTTTGTATTCCAGTTCTTCCACTGGAATGTTTAAGTAAGAGGACAACTCATCTGCTGTGTTTTGAACACTATGGCATAATCCGACAGATTTAATGGGAGAAGCTTTCTGGATGGCCAGCATGAGCATGGCCATCGGATTGGTATAGTTCAGCAAATACGCTTCTGGACAAACTTCTTCCATATCTCTGCAGATATCGATGAGAACCGGGATGGTCCGTAATGCACGAAATACCCCTCCAACTCCAAGTGTGTCGGCAATGGTTTGTTTTAAGCCATATCGTTTTGGAATTTCGAAATCAACCAATGTAGCCTCATGCATCCCCACTTGGATTAAGTTCAGTACATAATCAGCATTGACCAGTGCCTGTTTTCGATCGATGTGAGCTTCTACCCGGGCATTGTTTCCGAACTGGGCGATGATGGATTGTGTCATTTTCTCTGCGGTTTGCAGCCGATCGGCATGGATATCGGTTAAAGAAAAGACAGTATCCCGCAATTCAGGAAAACTTAAAATGTCTGTAATTAAACGCTTGGCAAAAACCACACTGCCTGCACCAATAATCGTAACCTTCATCGTAAACCCTCCACTTATTTTTTATCCTTTTATTGAACCAGAAGCCAAACCTTCAATAAAATGCTTTTGCAAGAACAAGAATAGGATGACCATAGGAGCTACGGCCATGAGGGCCGCTGCCGCTACGAGATTTAAGCTGTTCGTATTTTGGCCAAAGAAGCTGGATAGTGCGACGGTAATGGTTTTTACTTCTTCAGCTTGCAGGAAGAAAATTGCAAATTGATAATCATTCCATATAAACACACAAGAAATGATTAGGATGGAAGCGGTAACTGGTTTTAAGAGCGGAAACACTACTTTAAAAAAGATAGAGAGTGTGCTGGCTCCATCCATTTTCGCTGCTTCTTCCAATTCTTTAGGGATCGTAGAACGTATGAATCCGGCGTACAAAAAGATGGTGAGCGGCATATAAGCCGCAACGTTATTTAAAACGGCAATTGTACGTGTGTTCATCATTCCGATATCCACGACCAGCTGATATAAAGGCACCAGAGCGGTTAATGGGGGAATGACCATAATGGCGATAAAAAAGACATAAACAAACGTATTCAACTTGGTATTTCTTCTCGCCAATGGGTAAGCGGCAAGTGAACCAAGAAAGATGAGAAGCAGAGCCGAAAAGAAAGTAATGATCAACGTATTCAGTAATGATGGACCTAAATTCGCCATTTCCCATGCTTCTCTAAAGTTATCCAAAGAAAGCCGGTCGGGGAAAATCCATTTCGAACTGAAGTCTCCCTTCGCTTTGAGCGCAGTCGTCAGTAAGATATAGAAGGGAACCAGATGATAGAGCGCGATGACCAAAGCAACTATTGTGAGCAGTGTTTTAGGTTTATTGATGCTTCCCATTACGCTTCTACCTCCTTGCGTTTGAAGAAAATCAAAGCAGAGATACTGATCACTAGAATAATGACGGCCATTAATACACCTTCTGTTGCTGCATACCCAGCGTCCTGCCGATTGAAATACAAGTCGTACATGAACGTGGACATGGATTGAGAAGCATTGCCGGGCCCGCCGCCCGTCAACGAGACGATGACATCAAACAGTTTAAGGCCTCCGATGATATTCAGCACAATGTTGATGGTAATGGAAGGCATCAACAGAGGCAGTGTAATATTTTTAAACTGATTAAAAGGGGAGGCGCCATCGAGCTGGGCTGCTTCATAATAATCTTTTGAAATGCTTTGCAGTCCGGCAAGGTAAATGATCATTGCTATGCCAACGAACTGATAAGTGTTAACAAAAACAATGATCCAAGTGTTCACGCTGGGGTTGGCTAAGGCATTGATCTTATCGAATCCCATAAGAATCAAAATATCGTTTAAGGCACCGCCTTGATAAGCAAAGAAAAAATACCAAATGTATCCCATGATCAGTGGACTGATAATAACCGGCAAGTAGATGATCGTCCGTGTTAATCCCCTTACTTTAATACTTTGATTAAGCAATAAAGCATACAGCAAACCGATAATGTTTTGAAACAACGTGCTGCCCAGTCCGTAAAGCAGCGTATTTTTAACAACCAGCCATGTATCAGGATCTTTTAGCAGGCGGCTATATTGCTGGAATCCTACATAATCATAGACTTGAGAAAAACCATTCCAGTTGGTAAATGAGATTTTTAAACCATTGAGAAACGGATATAAAATGAAAAAGCAGACAGCACCCAGAGCAGGTAAATACATCCACCATAGTGAGGACTGAGGGGAATTTTTCGGTCGTTTTTTTACATTAGTAAGGACAGCTTTTTCTTTTTTGAAACCAATCAGGGTATTCAAGTATTTCAACTCCTTTACGGTCATGGATTCAGGGATGAAATAAGCTTGTCTTACTTTTTAGGTTTATAAAGGCGTTTATTTTCTTCACCGATTTTCTTGGAAACTTGTTCCGGTGTCATGGATTTGGACAAAAGTTCTTGACCGGAGGCACCGAGTACATCCCACATTCCGCTAGGGAGGTAGACACGATCGAAATAAGGTTCAACCTTAATGTCTTTGTATTTTTCATAGTCTTTAGCGAAGTAGTTATTAGCTTTGGTGTTGGTAAGTCCTGCAGGCAAAGAAGTCGCTTCAGCAATCTTTTTTACCATTTCCGGCTGAGACAGGAAATCGATAAACTTTTTAGCTTCTTTTTTATGCTCGGAATCCTTCCAGACGGCCAGTGTGTGCCGTTCTCCGCCAATCCAGCTCGGCTGGTCACCTTTATGGATGACAGGCATTGGAATTACGCCTAGCTGGACCTTTGGATTTAGTTCCTTTACAGCAGGACCGAGCAGCCCTCCGCCAATAATGAACCCAATTTTGTTTTGTGCCATCAAATCTGTCATCTGCTGGTTTTGAGCGGTTAATACGTCTTTGTTCAAGTATCCTTTTTTCTGCATTTCTTGGAGTTTTTCAGGAAGGAAGGTGAATTTCGACCAGTCAAACGTTCCGGCCAAGAGCTCTTTTCTATAATCATGTTTGGGATCGGTGATCAGTAAAGGAGTGGCAAATTGATCAAAATATTGTCCAAACGAACTTTTATCCGATCCTGCAAACCAAAGAGGAGTGACTTCACCTTTGCTCTTCTTTTTAATGGCTGCCATGGCGCTCATCCAATCATCAAACGTTGCGGGTGGCTGGATTCCGTATTTTTTTAATAGGGTAGCGTTGTACGTAATGCCGTCTTTCGCCTGATTTAAAGGATAGGCATAAACTTTGCCCGACTTGTTTTTAAGAATGTCGTTCATCGCTGGATCCAAGTCCTTTACCCAGTTCATGTTTTGTAAATCCTCCACATATTCACCGTACCGGTCCTTTGACCAGCCGTGGGTGTCAAACAAATCGGGCATATCATTGGCTGCCATTTTTACACGGAGCATTCCTTCGTATTTATCAGCGGGAAAATTTTCTTTAATATCAATGTTTGGATTTTTCTTTTCAAACTCTTTAATGGCATCAGCCAAAGCCGCCTTGTCGGATTCGTTGGTGACGGTAGAGAATAAGGTTAGTTGCACGTTGCCTCCGCTTCCAGAACTGGACTGTTTGTTACAGCCCGACAATGCCAGAGCAATTGCTGATGTAAGCAATAATGTTTTACCAAACTTTTTCAATGTCATTCCCCCTAGTTATTAATGGTTTTCAAAACCAAAACAAACGATCTTAAGATGTTTGCACAATGACTGGGGCTCCTATATAATTTATAGTTGCTCCTTGGTAAATGGAGTGCCGGGCTATTCGCTTTAGAAACGAGTGATAGGCAGTCACTTATGCCTATGGCTAGATAGGCAGGTTTCTGGGCGAATAATCCTTTTTTGTTCAGATCTCCTTTTAATCTATTGAATCACCTCCTTAAAAGGATGCTCTGTTACAGATGTTCCGCAGCTTTGGCGGATGACCAGTGAAGTTGGAACCGTAACCTTAACAG
>NZ_JBDPNU010000157.1:0-1138 GCF_050468105.1 Fictibacillus sp. NRS-1165 | reverse complement strand
TTCCATATGATCCTGCTCCAGTTTTATCTGCAACTTCCCAACTTTTCGGTACTCCCGCACTAATTAATGTATCTCCAGTGGTGTTTCTCTTAAGCCAATTTGTTAAAATCGTACGTTTCTCCGTTGGGAGTGCGTCTCCAATTGCGAAAGCCTGGAGGCTGGTAGCAAGTGCTCTCGGTGTGCTAGTATCATGTTTTTCTCCTGGTTTAACTTCGTTTAACTCTGGCTCAAATCGCTCAGGATTGGTAACATTATCACCAATCTCCCTGAGTGATTTCTTAAGCCCACTTGGCCCACCCAGTTGCTTAAGTATGAGGTTTTCCGCAGTATTGTCACTGTATCGAATAGAAGCATCGCAAAGCTCTTTTAGAGTCATTCCTGTATCAACATGCTTCTCTGTGATCGGATTAAAATTTACAAGATCATCACGGGTATAGGTAATTCTTTGGTTAAGGTCTTCTATTGACTTTTGTTGTAAGAGTGCCCCTACAGCTAAAGCTTTATGAGTAGATGCATATGCAAAACGCTTATCTGACCGATAAGTTACTGTTTTGTTTGTACCAGTGTCCAGTGCAAAGACGCCAAGTCTAGCATCAAATTTTTTCTCAAGTTTGGCAAAATCATCTGTAATTGAAGTTTTTTGATTTTTTTGTTTAGATTGAGCAGAATGGGTGTTATCCTCTGAACAACCTACAAGCATTAAACATGAGAGAAGTAGTACAGGTACAATTTTTTTAAATTTACAAGTAGTAAAAATAGTGTTACATGATTTCATTAAAATCTAACCCCTTTCTAAAAAAATTTATAAAACAGCAGCAACAGAAGGCCTCGATACAACACGATATAACATTCACTTATCTTTACCCCCTTTCTTGATTACACTTGTAATACGATACTACATTTGTAATCAGATGATGTCAATTTTTAAATTTAGAAAAGATAGGAAGACTTTAATAAAGTTGTTGTCTGTTTA
Source organism: Fictibacillus sp. NRS-1165 (assembly GCF_050468105.1). NCBI lineage: Bacteria > Bacillati > Bacillota > Bacilli > Caryophanales > Fictibacillaceae > Fictibacillus > Fictibacillus sp. NRS-1165. The sequence continues at coordinate 165 of NZ_JBDPNU010000157.1, read as the reverse complement.
AGCCAGGAAAAGCCTTGCTACCCCTTTGCTATAATGTTCACAAGGATTAGTAAATTGATAAACTACCAATGAAATGCTAAAATTAGGCACTACAATTAGATTTTGTTTGAGAAGATATCAACGAATTTTGTCAGAACTAAGTAAAAATGTTGAGGAATGGAGACG
>NZ_JBDPNU010000156.1:0-7445 GCF_050468105.1 Fictibacillus sp. NRS-1165 | reverse complement strand
ACCGTACACTTGCAGACTATATTGAAGATTGGAGTCGAACTGAAATCGTACAAAAGATAAAAAACGGCGAGATTCTTTTAAACAATCGTTTAACGAAACCAAGCCAAAAGCTGTCTATTCATGATAAAATTTTAATAGTTGTAAAATAATTAAATGACTTCTGAAGCCAAGAGACATAAAAAAGTCTCTTGGCTTTTATTTAAAAATTAAAATGTCGGTGCTATAACCTTCGGTTGGATTTGTTTGTTTTTCTGGTTGTTCTTGGTTTTTCACTTCGTTCTTTCTTTTGAATCTTTTTGTCGCTCATTTTGCTTCTCCTTTTGTCGTTTGTTTTTTTAGATCTTGGTGCAGGGTTCTTGCTGTAGACCGCAAAGTAATCTGTCACAAGGAAAAATTGCTCTATAAAGGGAGAGCATCACATGCCTATCAAGCTAAGAAAACAGGTCACCCCAAAAACGATAAATGTTACAAAAAGTCGTTTTGGGGGTGCATAAAATTTTAACTTGATGGGGTACCTCCAACATTTCGGAAATTTTTACGCTTAGCAAATTTCCACATAAATATAGCCAAATACCTGTATGTTAAGGGATTTGGCTTAAGTTATAGATTAGTTTTTATTTAAAGGTCTTAGTGAATTAGCTGGTAATAAATCAAATTTATATTCTTCAAGAAGATTAATATTCCCATCTTAAAGGTGAGATGTGGGGAAGTAATTCTTCTTTTTATTAAATTCTTTTATTGCTTCACTCAAATACACAGTGTTCCAGTAGCTTATTGCATTGATTAATATATTTAATGCACTAGTTCTTTGTAGTGGTCTTGTTTACCGCGCCTAATATATTTTGTTAAAAACCTTTACTAAAGGTTGAAAAGGGAGTACACTGGTAGTGACCACATTACCAATAGAGGTGAGACATGACACGAATTGATAAGACCAGCAGAATCCCCCTTTATATCCAGTTGATGGATATATTAGTTAATAAAATGGAAGATGAAATAGGAGAAAATGGGCAGTTACCGTCTGAGAGGGAAATATGCCAACAGTATGATTTATCTCGAACAACAGTTCGGCAGGCGATAAACGAACTCGAGAAAGATGGATATATCTATAAAGTGCATGGAAAAGGTACTTTTGTCTCGCCAAAAAAAGTTAATCAAGAACTGGTTAAATTTTATTCCTTCACAGAAGAGATGAAAAAGTTGGGTAAGGTTCCTGTCTCGAAGGTTTTATCGTTTGATGTTATTGAAGCCGATCGAAAGATTAGTAATAAGTTTTTAGTTGCTGAGGGCACTAAAATATATTGTTTTTCGAGATTACGTATTGCTGATGATATACCAATGATGCTTGAAACTTCTTTTGTACCCTATGATTTATTTCCGGGTATAACAAAAAAAGATCTAGAAAATACAGCTTTATACGATATTTTCAGAAATCGTTTTGAAACAGAAATCACAATGGCAGATGAGTTGTTTATGCCAGTAATGACAAATGAAAAAGAGGCAAAGTTGCTACAAATGCCTCCATGCCTGCCATGTTTACGTATTGAACGAATAACACATGGAATAAACCGGGTCATTGAATATACCAATACGATCGCCAGGGGTGATAAGTTTAAATACCATGTCCGCCTAGAAAATTAATCTAGGTGTACCTCGACTGGTAGTGACGTATCTACATGTCCTGTTGACCGAATGGGGGTAATTTCATGCCGAATATTTTGCTAACAGCGAATCGACACGTTTAGGCCATCTGTAAAACTGATCGCTGGGGATCAATCCAATGTGGAATACGTGGATTTTCTTGAAGGCGATTCGACAGGCGATCTTGAGAAAAGCTGTTTGAGACTTTATCAAGATTACAAGAATGTGAATCTATCGTATTCTTATGTGATTTAGTTGGTGGTTCTCCGTTTAAAACGGCCGTATCACTTACGGATGAGGAGGAAAATTTTGCTGTGGTTGGCGGAACAAATCTTGCTATGGTCATCGAGGCTGCGTTACTAAAAGACAGCCTTCAGATAGATGGTTTAAGAGATTTAGTGATCAATACTGGCAAACAATCGGGAGTGCCCAAGAGTCAAAGGGCCGGGTATTTGATTTGTTGCATACACGTCTCGTTAAAGTCTTTCCTGAAAAACATATAATGCGATCGGATATGTTCGCATTATATGTTTTTGTATTAACGATTCAGGTAGGAAAATGAATTTGTTTACTTGTACCAACAATCCAACTTTGTATAATGCATGTAACAAATTTGTTGAGGAAAACTCGTCTTCTCAATGACACCAATTTTTACAGCAGACACAAAACTGCTAGTAGAGGAGCGTGAATATGAATAAGGCAATTGGAATTGATATTGGCGGGACAAAGATTGCTGCTGGAATCATTTCGGAAACAGGGGAATTGCTGAATCGTGCGGAGACAAAAAGTGATCCCTCTAACAGAGAAAAGATGTTTACTAGAGTCGTAAAAGCGGTAGAACAAGTTCTTGAAGATTCATCTTTTACAATTGCAGATATGTATGGTATTGGTGTCGGTGTACCGGGCAAGGTGGATCGTGAACAAGGGATTGCGGTTTTTCAAAATAATTTACCATGGACCAAGTTTCCCCTTACTTCCCGTTTACGAGACCAATTCGGACTCCAGCGGATTACGATCGACAATGATGTTTACATGGCTGCCTTTGGTGAGTGGAAGGAGACCCAGGCAGAAAGCGATGAAACGTTTGTTTATGTGACAATCAGTACAGGCATTTCCTGTTCCATTATTCAAAACGGTTCATTTTTCCGGGGAGCTGGATTTGCCGGAGAACTCGGCTTGATTCCAGTCTTTTCAAAGACTGCCAAGAAATTAGAGCGACTGGAACAAGCGTCTGCGGGACCTGCGATTGAAAAATTAGCACAAAAGGAATTGCAGATGGCGGAACTATCAACTAAGGATGTTTTTGAACGCTACAAAGGCGGGGCACGTGAGTTTCAGAACATCATAAACGAGGTGACAGACAATTGGGTCCAAGCGCTCTATTCCATTTCCTGCTTACTGGACCCGCATAAAGTGGTTTTTGGTGGAAGTGTCATCACTCACAACCCTTTTTTGCTTGAAATTATAGTAGAAAAAATGAAATTGTACCAAATCCCTGAACAACAGCATTTATTAAGCCACATGTCGATTAGCACGATTAAGGAGAACAACGGCGTCGTTGGTGCGGGATTACGGGTATTCGAAGGGAACTAAATATTAGATGAGGAGTGTCAAAGATGTTTACGTTAAGTCGGGAAAATTTAATGCCACTAGGGGCTTCAATTACAACAGCGGAGATCAAACAACAGCCTGAATTATGGGGCGAAACATTTGCATTGTACACTAAGAAGAGTTCAAAGATTGAAGCATTTTTGAGAAATATGACGGAAAAACATGATCGTATCCGGGTTATTTTTACGGGAGCAGGAACTTCCGCTTATGTCGGTGACACTGTAACCCCATTTATAAAAGGAAAAGTGAATGAGAAACAGTGGGACTTGATGAGCGTTCCAACAACGACAATCGTATCAAACCCGTATCAATTCTTAAAAGCAGATATCCCGACATTATTAATATCTTTTGCACGAAGCGGAAACAGCCCAGAAAGTGTTGCCACTGTGGAGTTAGCAGAACAAGTGGTAACAAATATTTATCAAATTACAATCACCTGCTCTAAGGATGGGAAGTTGGCACAACGGGCAAAAGGGGATGAAAATAACCTCTTATTATTGATGCCTGAAAGATCCAATGATCAAGGCTTTGCGATGACTGGAAGCTACACCTGTATGGCCCTAACTGCACTACTCATTTTTGATACGCTATCGATCGAAGAAAAATTGAACATTGTCGAAACGATCCGCCGCATGGGTCAAAGCGTTATTAGCAGAGAAGCTGATATTAAAAAAATGATTTCTTCCGGCTTTGAACGAATTATTTATCTTGGCTCAGGCTGCTTTGAGGGCTTGGCAAGAGAGGCTCAATTAAAAATCTTGGAGTTAACTGCTGGTAAAATTGCCACTTCTTTTGATTCATCACTCGGATTCCGCCACGGTCCTAAATCATTTGTAAATGAAAAAGCAGTGGTGTTTATGTTTGTTTCCAACCATCCGTATACACGTTGTTACGACCTCGATATGTTAAATGAATTGAGACAGGATCAAATCGCCAGTGCTATTTGTGCCATCGCAGTGGACGGGGGCAAGAATTATGTCGGTGATACGTTCTTATTCGACGATGACGCTCGTACCTTACCGGATGCTTACCTGACATTGCCTTTCCTCATGGTTGGACAAACAATCGCACTGCTGGCTTCGATTAATGTCGGGAATAAACCTGATACTCCTTCGCCAAGTGGAGCGGTTAATCGTGTCGTTAAAGGTGTAACCATCCATGAATATAAGTAAATTTCGTGAAAGGTTGCTTGGCAGCTACCTTTTCTAAACAGAGGTGCAAGGTATGGGGGAATTTGTGTATGCAGATATATTTTTTCTTGAAGATGGGGTAGCAGGCCCCGGTTATTTGGAAATCAAAGACGGCCATCGTGAGCCAGGAATGGTTGGTGCGGCGATAAATCTGCCTAAGGTGTTTGCGGAAATTATTTGTGTCGGGCATCATGTTGATCCTGCTGCTGCTAACATTTTAATGAATGCCCGCGGCAGGAAGGAAACGGTCATGGCGACTGATTGCATGATAGCTGGTGGTATGCCTGAAGGCCGCTATCAACTTGGAGAATTTCCTGTCGAAGTGAAGAACGGGGCAGCTCGATTGAAGAACGGAAGTTTAGCAGGCAGTATTTTGCAATTAAAAGACGCTGTAAAAAATGCCGTTGATTGGGGAATTACCACCACGGAGGAAGCCATCTATATGGCAAGTACAGCACCTGCGAGAAGCATTGGCATTGATGGGGAATGCGGCATGATTTCAGCCGGTCATGATGCTGATTTTATCGTATTGACGCCGGAGCTTGATTTAAAGGCGACGTATCTTGATGGTGTTTGCCTGTTTCAAGCGAAAGACTCCATTGAGGAAGAGGGAGTACGATGATTTTAGCTGTTACGATGAATCCATCCGTTGATATATCGTATCCGATTCAGGATTTAAAACTGGATCATGTGAACCGTGTGGAAAATGTTTATAAAACAGCTGGCGGTAAAGGGTTAAATGTCGCTCGGATCGTCAAGCAAATGGGCGAAGACGTTATGGCGACAGGTGTGCTTGGCGGAACTATCGGCGATTTCATTATTCAGGAATTAAAGAAAAGCGATATTGGAAATAACTTTTTCAAAATTAATCAAGAATCAAGAAATTGTATCGCCATTCTTCATGATGGCAAGCAAACAGAAATCTTAGAATCCGGCCCGACTTTATCGGCGGAAGAAGGGGCAGCCTTTTTAGAAAAATATCGGGAGCTGCTTTTTGAAATTACCCTTGTGACCATTTCGGGTAGTTTACCAAAAGGATTAGAGTCTGGATTTTACCAGATGATGGTAGAAATTGGACAGGAGAAGGGAATTCCCGTGATTGTTGATACCTCAGGAAAATCGTTAAAACAGGTTTTGAACCATAAGGTGAAACCATTTGCCATCAAGCCGAATATTGCGGAGCTGTCCCAGCTTTTTGGCATAGAAGTGGAAAGGAGTAACAGCAACCTGAAACGAGGGTTGATCAATGAAATGTTTGATGGGATTGAATGGGTTGTCGTTTCACTGGGAGAGGCTGGTGCTTTCGTCAAACATGGTGGAGATTATTATAGAGTTACTATCCCTGCTATCGACGTGGTGAATCCTGTCGGATCCGGTGATGCTACTGTTGCCGGATTAGCGGTTGCTCTTAAACGGAAACAGTCTGTTTCAGACGTACTGAAAACCGCGATGACAACAGGCTTGCTTAATACGATAGAAGCAGGAACAGGATATATTGACATTGCGAAGTTCGGTCCATTTTTTGAATTGGTAGAGGTTAAAAAAATAGATTAGCAGAGGTGATTATCGATGTTAACGAAAAATAAATTATCGGCTCTAAAACGTTTATCCGATGAGAATGGGATTATCGGAGCTTTGGCAATTGATCAGCGCGGTTCATTAAAGAAAATGATTGCTGCAGCAAGTTCAAATTTTGTCGGAGATGAGGGGATCGTCCGTTTTAAAGAATTAGTTTCAGAAGAGTTGACACCGTATGCAACATCGATTCTATTGGATCCGGAATATGGTCTGCCGGCTGCAAAAGTTCGCCATTCAGACGCAGGTTTACTGGTGGCCTATGAAAAAACAGGCTATGATGCAGCAGCGGTGGGCCGTTTGCCTGATTTATTGACAGAGTGGTCTGTTAGACGCCTGAAGGAAGCTGGTGCAGATGCGATTAAATTTTTACTGTACTACGATGTCGATGAAGATGAAAAAATTAATGACTATAAGCATGTTTATATGGAACGGGTCGGGTCTGAATGCGCGGCGGAAGACATTCCATTTTTTTTAGAGATTGTGACTTACGATGCCAAGTATGATGATGTGGCAAGCATGGAATATGCCAAAGCAAAGCCTCATAAAGTTATTGAAGCAATGAGGGAATTCTCTAAACCGCAATACAAGGTGGATGTTTTAAAGGTAGAAGTTCCAGTGGATATGAATTTTGTGGGGGGCTTCACTCAAGGCGAGACAGCCTATAGTCAGGAAGCAGCAGCAGCGTATTTTAAAGAGCAGTCTGAAGCAACGAAATTGCCATTTATCTTTTTAAGCGCCGGCGTAAGTGCAGAACTGTTCCAACAAACCTTAGCATTTGCGAAGAAATCAGGCTCTGCCTTCAACGGTGTTCTCTGCGGCCGGGCAACATGGAAAAATGGTGTTGCTCCATTTGCTGAAAATGGTGAAGAAGTAGGACGTGCTTGGTTAAAAGATACTGGTAAAAAAAATATTCAAGCGCTAAACCTTGTCCTGAAGGAAACAGCTACCTCATGGTTTAACAAGGTAACTGGATCAGCCGATGAACGGTTCTTATGTTTCAGAGATTAATGGATTATTAGAAGTAGGATCGGATATTTAAATGATTATTTGGAAAGCTTTCCAGACATCGCTATGACAAAATCAACTATTATATATAGCCGCGTCCTTTCCAATGTGATCCGGCTTTCCACCGAAAAAAGCCCTTTTGATAAAAAGGTAAAGATCAAGCCCACGGTTCTTTGCCGAGGGCTTGATGGTTAAAATTAAGAAGGAAAGATGAAATTTTTCCATTTCGCGTCAAACTCCTTACTACTTTGTTTGTACCAAAGGGTGGACGTATTGATGTCTAGCTTTAATAAGCTTTTCGATCTGTTCAGGAACTTTGTTATCTTCAAGCAATTCCCTTTTATTTTCAACTACTGATTCTTTAACGGAGATAGCTTTCTTTTTCCTCATCATAAACTGAATTTTTTATTTTACTCGAAC
>NZ_JBDPNU010000155.1:0-1131 GCF_050468105.1 Fictibacillus sp. NRS-1165 | reverse complement strand
CTCCCGAAGAGCGCGATAAGAGATTCCTATATGATTAAGCATAAACTTGTAAAAGTTAATACATCAGGCATGATATCTTACAAATCGAATCAATACTCAGTTCCAGCTGAATATCAAGGTAAAACCGTCGGTTTACAAGTATATGATAATCAAATATATGTTTATCATAACATGAAGTTAATTGTACAACATAAAATCAGCCAATCTAAGCTCAATTATAAAGAAGAACATTATAAAAAAGCATTGGCTAAGTCACTACCTAAATATCCGAACATTGACAATTTGGCGAAACAAAATTTATCAGTAATTGGTGAGGTATATAGAAATGAAGAATAGCTATCAACAATTAACAACAAACCTAGAGTATTTAAAATTAAAACAAATGGCACAACATTTAGGTGACGTAGTCGATTTTAGCATTAATAATGAATTATCCTTCGTAGAGACACTTGTTAAACTGACAAACTATGAGATTGATGTACGAGAACAAAATATGATTCATTCTATGGTGAAAATGGGCGCATTTCCTCATAGAAAGGAGGTTGATGAGTTTGATTTCGAATTCCAGCCGAGTATTAATAAACAACAAATCTTAGATTTTATTTCTCTACGTTTCTTAGAGCAACAAGAAAACATAGTATTTTTAGGACCTAGTGGTGTTGGTAAGACCCATTTGGCCACGTCTATTGGTATAGCAGCAGCTAAAAAGCGAACAAGTACTTATTTTATTAAATGTCATGATTTACTTCAAAATTTAAAACGTGCCAAGATTGAGAATCGCCTAGAATCTCGTTTAAAGCACTATACAAAATACAAATTACTTATTATTGATGAAATTGGGTACTTGCCTATTGATCCGGAGGATGCAAAATTATTCTTTCAATTAATCGATATGCGTTATGAAAAGCGTAGTACCATCCTAACGACCAATATCAACTTCAAGTCTTGGGACGAAGTATTCCAGGACCCTAAACTCGCCAATGCCATACTAGATCGTGTCTTACATCATGCCACGGTGGTCAGTATTGTAGGACAATCCTATCGAATTAAAGATCATTTTAGCAAAGAAAATGATTGATTTTGTACATGCTTAAACAAGCGAAAATGTACATGTTTATCTTGACATTTACA
>NZ_JBDPNU010000154.1:0-1228 GCF_050468105.1 Fictibacillus sp. NRS-1165 | reverse complement strand
GTGCTGAACATGCCGACAGCCAGAATTTAATCGGGTATTTCCTTGTCGATATTCCGGCATGGATCCGCCATGCAAGCGGCAGTGATTTTAAACAGCTGGAAGGTTTAAACGAGCAGGAACGTAGAAGTAAACTATACGAGGTAGCGGCGAAATATTACGAAACGATCACAGCAAGCATCAGAAAGTACGATACTAACCACCTGATTCTCGGGGACCGATTTAACGGCAACAAAGGAATCCCGGAGGAAGTGCTGAAAGCCATGAAACCTTATGTTGATGTGCTGTCGGTCCAATACTTCACAAGCCCGGATGAAGCTGGTTACCAGCAAATGAAGGAAGATCTTGCCCAGTGGCAAGCCATAGCTGACAAGCCTGTTGTCATCGCTGATATCGGAAACTGGTGCAAAACGCATATGAATCCCAACCGCGTAAGTGACATTCATGATCAGGCAGGACGAGCTGACGATTATATCGCCTCACTGAACACGGTTCTTCATGAGCCATGGTTCCTTGGCTGGCATTGGTGCGCTCATCTCGAGAACAAAGCAAGAGGATGGGGAATTAAAGATCCATACGACGAACCTTACGCTGATTTTGTTGATCCAGTCAAAGACTTTAACAAAGGTGTCTACCAAAAGATTGAGGATCGTGTTAAGCTCTAAGAATAAGAGCGGTTTTTCCAAGAAGGCCTGTGACTGACTGCAGGCCTTCTATTTTCTTTGCTCATATTTTTCGTGTACCCATCTTAATAAGGCTCCAATGGAACATCCAATTCAGGCAGAAGCTACAACAAACCAGGTGTTCTTTTTGGTGATAGACCCATTCATTTTATATAATATCCAAAGGTGTTTTTCTTGTTGGTTTTGGAAATACCTCGTCCAATCTGTTCAGATCTTCTATGGTCAATTGAATCGTAGCAGCTTGATCATTGGCTAAAACATGTTCTTCCTTAACAGCTTTTGGGATAGCAATTACGTTGTTCGAACGAATGGTCCATGCAAGAGCAATTTGTAATGGTTGCATATTGTATTTTTCCGCAATCTCAATGATGGTTGGATCGCTTAGTAATTGTCTTCTTAAGCTTCCTCCCTGGGCCAGGGGACTATAGGCCATAATGGGCATGTTATGTTCATGATGCCAGGGTAGGAGATCATAATCAATTCCTCTAGAACCTAGATGATATAACACTTGATTTGTCACACATTTTTTTCCGTTAGGGGTATTCCAC
>NZ_JBDPNU010000153.1:0-1048 GCF_050468105.1 Fictibacillus sp. NRS-1165 | reverse complement strand
ACCTCCTGCCTTTCTATCCGTATTCTTCAGATGATGGATTTTCCGTAATCGATTACAAAAACGTCAATCCAATCGCTGGAGACTGGGAAGATGTTGATAGCTTAACTAAAGTAACAAGATTGATGTTTGATTATGTCTGTAATCACATTTCAGCAAAAAGTTCATGGTTTCAAGAGTATTTGAAGGGAAATCCGGAATTTCAAGATTTTTTCATTGAAGTGGAACCCTCTATTGATTTGAGTTTGGTAACAAGACCAAGAGCAACCCCCGTTTTAACGAAATTCACATTAGCAGATGGAACAGAAAAGCATATTTGGACAACGTTCAGTGATGATCAAATCGATTTAAACTTCAGCAACCCAAACCTATTAGTAAAAATGATAGATGTCTTGCTCTTTTATCTGGAACAAGGCGCAGAATATTTGCGTTTGGATGCCGTCGGTTTTATGTGGAAAGAGATCGGGACTACCTGTATCCACCATGAAAAGACCCATCAAATCATCAAGCTGTTCCGGGATATTGCGGATGAAGTCGCCAGAGGTACAGTGATCATTACAGAAACGAATGTCCCTCATAAAGATAATGTTTCTTATTTTGGAAACGGCCGTGATGAGGCACATATGGTTTATCAATTCCCCCTGCCGCCATTGGTTCTTTACTCCATTGTACGTGAAAATGGGAGCGCTCTCACCAATTGGGCAAAACAACTCGAGCCAGCCGGCGAAAAGACGACATTCTTCAACTTTCTTGCTTCACATGATGGGATTGGCCTTAATCCCATTCGCGGAATCATAGCTGAAGACGAAATACTGGGGATGGTCGAGGCGTTAAAAAAAGAAGGAGCATTGGTAAACTACAAGAAAAATCCGGACGGAAGTGAAAGCCCTTACGAAATCAATGTGACCTATATGGATGCATTAAACAAGCGTTCTGATGATGATACGATCCGGTTGAAACGATTTTTACTGGCCCATTCCATCCTTCTGACTCTTCCAGGAGTGCCTGCCGTTTATATTCAAAGCATGCTAGGTTCCAGAAATGATTATGA
>NZ_JBDPNU010000152.1:0-4274 GCF_050468105.1 Fictibacillus sp. NRS-1165 | reverse complement strand
GAATGGAAACGGTGAAGGAAATCAACGCCTTTCTAGAAGAGAATGAAAACCGTTTTACCGACACAACATCAATGGCAACTGTTGCTTTAATGTGGTCTTATGATACGGCCAATTTTTATCAATCTTCGTCAGAAGAAACTGATTTTACAGCAGGCCAGGATCAATTGAGAGATCCTGATAAGAGCGACGCCAGAGGTTCCTTTATGGGGTGGTATGATGTTTTATCAAGAAGCAGGATACCGTTTGATATAGTAGACAATACATCAATAACAGATGGATCATTCGCAAAGTATGAGCTTGTCATTTTGCCTAACGTGAGTGTCATGAGCGAAGAAGAGGCGGATCAATTCAAATCTTATGTTAACAGGGGAGGGAAGATCATAGGAACATTTGATACATCCCTTTATCAGGAAGATGGGATGAAAAGGGATCAGCCTTTGTTAGCCGAAGTCTTCGGCATAACGCTGCATACCATTCGCCACTGCGAGTACGATCATATTGAATGCGATCCCCATCATCCTATGCTTACATCCGTTGACCAGCAGTTAATTCCAGCCGCACGTTTAGGAACTGAAGTTACTGCCAAAAAGGGTTCTGAAAGCGTGATGTTCTATCGGGAGAAACAAAATTCAAGATATTGTGAACTTCCTCAAAAGACCTCTTACCCTTATATTGTAAAAAGCAGTTATGGGTTGGGAGAAAGTATCTACTTTGCCGGGAATGTCGGAAAATTTTATGAATCATATGCCATTCCTGAATATAGGAGGATCATGGTGAATGCTGTTAGCTCACTTGTAGAGATTCCTTTTTATATAAGTACGGCACAACAGACAGAATCCTTACACGTATCCTTGAGAAAGCAAGGGGAGAACCGCGTCCTTGTCCATGTAGTCAATTACACAGCTTCCATGACGAGACCGATTAACGAAGTAATGCCTTTAACGAATCTGACAATTAATATCCAATTGCCAAAAGAAGTTGATTCCATCAGTTTTTTGCGAAACAAAAAAACCGGAGCCTTTGTGCAGCATGGGGGCCGGGTAAGCATCCAGCTGCCGGAAATTAAGGAATATGAAGTAGTAGACATCTGTTTAACGCGTTCGTGAAGACTTGGTGCTCCTATATAAAGACATCGAAAAGACTGGTCTTAATAAGCCTATGAATTACGGGGCGATCATGAAGGAAAGGAGGATGCTAATACCGCTGGTCAGGTCGAAAGAAATGGTGATGGATGCTTTTCAACAAAACTATGCTGTCGGAGCATTTCCTGCTTATAACCGGGAAATAATTCAAGCCGTCTCGGAAGCGGCCGATGAACTGAAAGAACCCGTTATCCTGCAAACGGCCCCGTCGACCATTGTATATACAGCATGGCTCATGTCGTAAACATGGTACGAACCGCTGCTGAATGTGTGAAGGTTCATCTGGTCATGTCTGAAAAGAAGTGAATAATGTTTTAAAAAAAATAATTTTATTAATTTAATGCATAAAAGCATTTACTTATTAAAGCGATATGGTTATGATAAGGAGTATAATCGTTGGGATTTAACGATCTCTTGACACACCCCCTAATGAAATACCCTCATTGAGCAGCCGGATCTAATAGATTCGGTTCTTTTTTTTTGCATAAGAAAAAGCGGCAGACATCCCGCTTATCTTATTCCATCAATGAAAGCAAACGATTTTTTTAAATTTCTCATCCGTAATGATGACGCTGAAGAATCCCGCGATCTGAACGATCAAATCTCACTCTGTACCAGTGCTCGGCAATGATCATTCTTCTGTTTTCCCCTGTATTTTGAAGATCATAATGTGCTTCCTCCAGTAGGTGTACAGTTGTATACACATCATACATAAAATCAGCCAATTTCTTTGCATGAGCGCTCTGTTGACGGGCATCTAGTTTTAATACATGCTCAATCAGTTCTTCCATCCCATGGGAAAAGAGCAGAGGCGAGAAAAAAGCTTCTGGATCTCCTATCAGCTCAAGAACAACAGGTGGCACATGAAAATAGAACAGGAATAGCTAAGGCATTGGTGAATGGCAGACCTTCTTGCGATTTATTAAGAATTCCATTTTTCAATGCACTGGAAAGAATCCAGAGCGGCTAGATGCATGATTCGTGAAGCAAGGGGATTTTAAGGAAAAATGCTTCATAAGTCACGCGTTTTTATTGTTAACTGATCGATGGAATGACAAAGTCAAATCTCTTGCAGCATCAACGGAAATCACACCCGGGAGAAAGGAGACGCTAGGATTTTTGGATTAAATCCCAATTATTAGTTATTTATTTAGACCCGGATTATAATATCTATATTGTGGCTCTTTTCAAAATTTATAAAAAAGTGGCGGGTGAGAGTGTGGAAACATTCAGGAAGCTGAAAGCATTTTATTGGCCGTATAAAAGGTATTTCATCTGGTCAGTCCTAGCGCTCATTTTCTTAACGGGCATGACGGTCATCTATCCGATGGTGCTACAATATACGATAGATGATGTCATTTTAAAAGGTAATTATGATAAAGTTCCAATGATTGCCTTGGCCTTCGTCGTTCTAATGACAGCAAAAGGCGGATTTACATTTATTCATCAGTATCTTGGGGATCTATTCGGTGTCACTGCAGTGTACCGGCTCCGAAAGGCACTTTATGAAAAACTTCAGTTTTTGCCCTTTCGTTATTACGACAATGCCAAAACCGGTGATCTGATGTCCAGGCTCACTGCAGATGTCGAAGGTTTTCGTTTCTTCCTTTCATTCGGCTTTGCACAGTTGATCAACTTTGTCTTTCTCATTGGTTTCAGTTTGATGGTGATGTTCTATTATTCAGTACCGCTTGCTTTTGTCACTTTAGGTGTGCTCCCGTTTTTAGGGATTGTCGTTTATCGGTTTGATAAGGCGGTTCATCCTGCGTTTCAAGCGATACGGAAGTCAATGGGGAACCTGAACACCAAGGTTCAGGAAAATGTAAGCGGGATGCAGACAGTAAAGTCCCTGTCCAGAGAAGATTACGAGATTGGCAGGTTTATGTCTACAAATAAGGACTATAAAGATAAACAAATCTTTACAGCTGATATCTGGGCAAAATACTTTCCGCTTATGGAACTGATCGGTAACCTGTGTGTTGTTTTTCTTCTATCGTATGGCGGGTATCTTGTCATTCAAGGGAAGCTCATGCCTGGCGAGCTTGTTGCTTTTTTCAGTTTGGTCTGGTATATCATTGGACCCATTATGGGTCTTGGTTTCATCATTAATACCTTCTCGCAATCAAAGGCGTCGGGGGAACGGTTAATAGAGCTCTTGGAAGAACCGGGCGAAATCAAAAATCAATCAGACGCTATCGAATGTGTGGAAGGGGATATTGAATTTAAAGGGGTTACGCACCGATATGGAACAGAAGAGAATCCTCCCATTGAAAATGTGTCATTTCATGCTAAGAAAGGCCAGATCATTGGCTTGATGGGAGCGACAGGTTCCGGGAAAACGACACTCACCCAGCTCATCTCCAGATTTTACGAACCACAGCAAGGCGAGATCCTCATTGACGGTAAATCAATATCTAATTATGATCCCATTATGCTCCGGCAGCATATTGGGGTGGTGTTTCAAGAATCGTTTTTATTCTCTTCAACCATCAAAGATAACATTGCCTATGGAAACCCGGACGCGGACATGGACCAAATTATTGCAGCCGCAGTACTGGCACAGGCACATGATTTTATTATGGAGCTTCCTCATCAGTATGAAACTCAGCTCGGAGAAAGAGGGCTGGGCCTTTCCGGAGGCCAAAAGCAGCGGATTTCCATCGCAAGAGCACTTCTCGTTAATCCGAGCATCCTCCTTTTAGATGATGCGACGAGTGCTGTGGATACGGAAACGGAATTTAAGATTCAGCAGGCGTTCCAGGAAGTAATGAAAGGACGAACGACGATTATTATTGCCCATCGCATCTCCTCCCTGAAGCATGCAGATGAAATTTTAGTGCTTGAGAACGGAAGGGTTGCTGCAAGAGGAACTCATGAACAGTTAATTAAGCGAGAAGGCTTGTATAAACGGACGTATGACTTTCAATACAAGGATAGGGAAGCACTCGAAGCTAAACGAGTGTCAGCGGGGTATTGAACATGGTTAAACGAAAAAAAGAACGTTTCTTTTATTCCAGCGAACCACCTATTGATAAGCCGTTTAATTGGGGGCTCATGCTCCGGCTGTTCGAGTATATAAGGCCATACAGAAAATCGCTGCTGCCGAAAGCCGTGATCGCCATGCTTCTCACG
>NZ_JBDPNU010000151.1:0-2536 GCF_050468105.1 Fictibacillus sp. NRS-1165 | reverse complement strand
CCATTGCTCATTGAGCTGATCATGTCCATTGCTGCCATGTACATTGTGTCATGGGTCGCCAACACGTACCGGATCAGGTGGATGAATGAATTGGGGCAGCTCGTCATTTGTGACATACGCCAGCATTTGTTTAAGCATATCCAGCGGCTGTCCCACCGTTTCTTTGATCAGCGCTCGGCAGGCTCCATACTTGTACGGGTCATCAATGATGTAAATTCGCTTCAGGACCTTTTTACGAACGGGGTTATCAATGTCTTAATGGATTTAATATTGCTTGCTGGGATTATTGTGCTTATGTTTGTTTACAGTCCGCCCCTTGCGCTCGCAATCATGGTCGTTGTCCCGCTCATGTTTATCATTTCGACAAGTATCCGCCGGCATATCCGCCGTTCCTGGCAGGTGGTGCGTGCCAGGCAGGCCAAGATAAACTCTCATCTGAACGAAAGTATCCAGGGGATCAGAGTCACTCAGTCGTATACTCAAGAACAGGAGAATATGAACTTTTTTGAAGGGATCAACAACGACAACCTTTTAAGCTGGAAACAAGCGACAAGGCTAAACGCCATGTTCCGCCCTTTTGTGGATGTATCGAATGCCATTGGGACCGTCATTCTGATTTGGTATGGATCGCATCTCATTCAGCAAGGCTCTCTTGAGATGGGGGTGTTCGTATCTTTTGCTTTCTATCTCGGCATGTTTTGGGAGCCGATTTCAAGGCTTGGCCAGGTGTACAATCAGCTGCTTGTTGGAATGGCCTCCTCCGAACGTATTTTTGAATTTTTAGATGAAAAACCAAATGTTGATGAGATTTCGAACCCGGTGGAGCTGGAAGACGTCAGGGGGAACATTACGTTTAAAAAGGTGGAGTTCTCGTACGATGGAAAGCGTAAAGCCCTCAACGGCATTGATTTGACCATTAATGCCGGAGCGACTGTTGCTTTAGTCGGGCATACCGGTTCCGGAAAATCTACCATTGCCAATCTGATCTGCCGCTTTTATGATGCGACAGCTGGAACCATTGAAATTGACGACATTCCTATTAAAGACTTAAAGCTTGATAGTCTTCGCCAAAAAGTAAGTATTGTTCTCCAAGATACTTTCATCTTCTCAGGAACCATAATGGAAAATATCCGATTTGGCCGGCCGGATGCAACGGATGACGAAGTAGAACATGCTGCAGAAGCAGTTGGAGCTCACTTATTTATCAACAAGCTGAAAGACGGCTACCATACAGAAGTAGAAGAGCGGGGAAATGTTCTGTCTGTAGGTGAGCGGCAGCTCTTATCTTTTGCAAGAGCCTTGCTTGCCGATCCACGAATCCTCATTTTAGATGAGGCGACAGCAAGTATTGATACAGAAACGGAAGTCAATATTCAAAAAGCACTTAAGACCCTTCTTGCGGGGAGAACCGCCATCATCGTTGCGCACCGCTTGTCTACTATTCGTGAGTCAGATACTATCATCGTGCTTGACCACGGCAACATTGTTGAACAAGGAAGCCATGATGAACTGATGGAGCTGGAAAAGGAATATTACCGGCTGGTCCTTTCACAATTTAAAAGGCTTGAAGTAGGGTGAACGGAGTTTGTAAGACGTATATAAAAAGGCCTTTCTCTTCATAGAGAAAGGCCCTATTAAGTTTATTCGCTAATAGAATGCTAGTAAAAAAATAACTATGGTACACTGGTTCTAAGCCTATAAGAAAAGAGGTTGATCAATGATTGCTTTATACAAAGTGGATAAGGAGCTGGAGGAATTCATCACTCATATATTAAAAGAGAGCGGGATTCAAACATTATCCTTTCACTCAAGAAAAACGGTCATGGATCATGTCATGAACCCTTTTGTCCTCATCACGCCATCCATTTATGTTAACGAGGTTCGTTCTTTTTCAATTCCCATTGTCCCGTTATCCTTGCATTTAAGTGACTTCGAACAAACAATTAAAGTCAATTCACTAACTAACAAAAATCCTTTGATCATTGTTTCTGATGAAGAGAAAAAATGGCTGGATGCTGAAAATGCCAATCAAAAAAGTATATTGGAAATCAGGAGCAGGGAGCAAGTTAACCTTGCGAATGCAAAGACCAATACCTCATTTCTTGTTCCTTCCTGGGAAAGTCATCTGCCTATGTCCCAACAAACCAAAGAACACATTTATTATGTCCAGCCGTCGAAGGACACCATATTTTCCGCAGTACGGCAGGCGATCAATCTCATAGGTATAACGAGAGAGATGTTTAAAGAAAAATATCAGGTGAAAGCCATCGTCGATTCTGCTCATGATGGATTAATAGCGGTAGACCGGCAAGGAAAAATTACTCTAACCAATGAAAATGCAAAAAAGTATCTGGGACTTGAAGGTGAGGTAGTTGGAAAATACATAACGGAATTTATTCCGCACTCCGATATGCTCAGAGTGCTGCAGACTGGACGAAAAGAAATAGGGGATGTAGCCAAGATTCTTGATCGGCAGATTATTATTAACCGTTTTCCAGTTATGCTTAATCAAACTGTAGTTGGAGCTGTATCCAAC
>NZ_JBDPNU010000150.1:0-4462 GCF_050468105.1 Fictibacillus sp. NRS-1165 | reverse complement strand
GCGAAACGATCATTACCGAGTCTTCAATGATCGGACATAATCCCGATACACCGGGAGGAGCAGGGTTAGGTGTCGGCATTACCGTTTTAATCGATCAAATGTTTGATGTAGCTGTCCGTGGGCTGGATTATATTGTCGTCATCCCTAAACCATTCGATTATGAGTGGGCTGCCCACTGGATCAATAAGGCTGAAAAGGATGGAATATCGATTACCGGCGCAATTGTGCAAAAAGATGATGGTGTGTTGATTCATAACCGCCTGCACAAACCAACCCCCATTGTCGATGAGGTTTCTTTAATTGAAAAAGTTCCTCTCGGTAAAATGGCCGCGATTGAAGTCGCATTACCGGGGCATGTCATTCGAACCCTTAGCAATCCATACGGCCTGTCCACCGTATTTCAACTAAATCCTGAACAGACCAAACAAATTGCCCTGGTAGCGAAGGCATTGGTCGGCAATCGTTCAGCCGTTGTGATCCGGACACCACAGGGAGAGGTTGTTGAACGGAAAATTGAAGCCGGCCGGATTAAATTGGCAGGAACCAATAACAAGCAGCTCGAAGTTTCCATTAATGATGGAGCAGAAGAGATTATGAGGACCTATGATAAATTGGGGAATCTTCTTGACGTGAAAGGGGAAACAGGCACGAATGTCGGGGGTATGTTTAACGGGCTGCGCCATGATTTAGCCGAGCTTACAGGCCAATCGCCAAAT
The DNA here is from genome assembly GCF_050468105.1 of Fictibacillus sp. NRS-1165. Lineage (NCBI taxonomy): Bacteria > Bacillati > Bacillota > Bacilli > Caryophanales > Fictibacillaceae > Fictibacillus > Fictibacillus sp. NRS-1165. The sequence continues at coordinate 3,746 of NZ_JBDPNU010000150.1, read as the reverse complement.
GAAATAAAAATCTCTGATTTTTTGGCTGTTGACGCCATTATACCAACCTCCATAAGCGGGTCGATGGCTGGTGAGCTTTCCATGGAAAGCGGGGTAGCCCTGGCTTCCATGGTGAAAGCAAATAAAGTCCCGGTTCAGAAAGTCGCCGCTTTATTGGAACAGGAACTTGGTGTGCGGGTTGAGATTGGTGGAATTGAAGCGGAAATGGCGATCCTCGGCTCCCTGACAACTCCTGGTACGAGAAAGCCAATCGTCATTCTCGATATGGGCGGTGGTTCAACCGATGCGGCAATGATGAATGAAACGGGAAAAATCACCTCCAGCCATTTAGCGGGAGCCGGGGACATGGTAACGATGCTGATCAATTCAGAGCTTGCGTTAGGTGACAAGGAACTCGCGGAAAGAATAAAAAAGAATCCCCTGGGGAAAGTGATGAGTTTATTTCATATGCAGTTGGAGGATGGAACCATTTTATTTTCTGAAACACCTTTCCCTCCTCATACTTTTGGAAAGGTAGTCATCCGGGAAGAAAGCGGTTTAACCCCTTTAACCATCAAAGCGTCCATGGACAAAATCAGGGATATCCGCCGCAGTGCCAAGCGAAGGGTATTTGTTACAAATGTGCTTCGGTCGCTTAAGCGCGTAGTTCCAACAGGCAATTTAAAACACTTATCCTTTGTTGTTATGGTGGGAGGTTCAGCTCTTGACTTTGAAATCCCGCAAATGCTCACTGAAGAACTTGGCAAATACGGAATTGTCGCCGGTTTTGCCAATATCCGTGGAACGGAAGGGCCAAGAAATGCAGTGGCCACCGGGCTGGTCTTGTCTTCGGTAAAAGAAGAGGTTTTAAAATGAGTAAACGGGCCATTTACATTCCGATTTTATATAACAGCCATCTTGACCCTATAAAGCTTAGGGTCGTTTGCAGCGGGTTGGAAGAAGAAGGGGTCCCATTTTTACTTCAAGGGAGGGAAGATCAGAAAAACTATATTGAATTGGGTGCAGATGCAGCGGCCATGTCCCCGTTACAGGTTGGAATTGGCATTGATCAAGAAGGAAAGGTGTGTGTTCATCACGAAAAGTTAAAACAAGAAACGCCGTATTTGGAGGATACTCTACAAAACGCCAGAAGTATGGGCCAGAATGCAGCCCGGTTGGTAAAAGGATTGCCGTTATCTTTATAAATGGAAGGGATGGACGAGATGGGGAAAATCAATTTGGAATTAGCGAAAACTCTGATTGAAAGTGCCGAAAAGAAAGCCAGGGAAATCCAGGTGCCTATGGTCATCAGCATCGTCGATAAAGGCGGGAATTTCGTTGCATGCCACAGAATGGACGAGGCCTTGCTGGTTAGTGTGGATATCGCCCAAAACAAAGCTTGGACATCGGTTGCCATGAAAATGCCAACCGCCAATCTGGCAGAAGCAGCAGGGGTCGGAAAAAGCCTTTATGGAATTAATACCACCAATAATGGCCGGGTGGTCGTGTTTGGCGGGGGAATCCCTTTGCGCCAAAACGGGGAAATCATTGGCGCAATCGGAGTAAGCGGCGGTTCGGTTAAAGAAGATATCCAAGTGGCCCAGGCAGGTGTTGACAGTTTAGTAAATTCAACATTAACCGTAAACAATACTTGAAGAAATTCATAGAGTTGAAACACTAACTATCCCTTGGTACCAGACTTTAATTGTTAAAGGGTTCCAGGGGGTTCTATTTTTAAAAAAGAATACAATTCCCACAATTGAAATTTGATGATTTCCTACGATGGTCCTTTCTGGTTCAAAAGACAGGCTGTTTTTCGATAAGGGAATCGGCTATAATATTCAAATAAAACTGAAATTTTAAGGGACGGAGGGAAACATGACTATATTTACTTTGCGTAATATAGTAAATGTTACTGTTTTACAGGAAATCCAGGAACGATTTTCAGAGGCTACCGGCTTTGCGGTCATCATCGCTGATGAGCTGGGTATACCTGTCACGAAACCCTCTAATTTCACCAGCTTTTGCACAAACATCCGTTCATCCGAACAGGGTTCCAAATGCTGCATCTTGTCTGACCGGAAAGTGGGGCAACTGGCGGCACAACATGGGAAACCAATTGTCCATTATTGCCATGCCGGACTGGTGGATATTGCAGCACCCCTCGTCCTTGATGGCAGGCACTTGGGATCCGTTTTATGCGGACAAGTTTTAGTGGACGGACACGATGAACAGAGAATCGAACACATTCGTGACAATTTTAAGCAATTGCTGATTGATCAGGATCTTCTTCAGAAATATTTTGATGAAATCAAGTTTGTCAGTAAGAGGCGGATTGAAGCTGCAGCGGAAATGCTTCAGCTGGTTGCCAAATACATTATTGAAATAGGTGCCAATCATCTGGCCGAACAAGAGCTGAATGAAAGAAACCTGAAGCTGGCCCAGGAGCAGCAACTTCGGACGCAATTGGAAAAACTCCTGCAGGAAACACAACTAAAGGTCTTGCAATCACAGATCAATCCCCATTTTTTATTCAATACACTAAACACCATTTCCCGCCTTGCTTACCTTGAAAATGCAGAACAAACCCAGAATGTTACCTACTCCCTGGCAAAAATCATGAGGTATAGCTTACGCAATAACGATCAGATGGTCACATTGAAAGAAGAATTGGACTATATCCAAAACTACGTAAACATACAACAATCCCGTTTCCGCAATCGAATCCATTATCATGAAAACATTGAAGTGAATGCCGAAGAAATCAGAATTCCTATTTTTACAATTCAACCCATAATTGAAAACGCTATCATTCACGGGTTTGAATCCCATGAAAATGATATTGTGATTACTCTTCATTGTTTTCTAAAGGATCATCAGGTCCAAATTGATATATATGATACGGGGATAGGAATGTCTGAAGAAACATTAGCTTCATTATTTTCAAGACAAGGCAGGGAAAGGAACAGCCACACGACAGGGATTGGAATGAACAACGTCCAAAAACGGCTGCAATATTATTTCGGGGAAGACAATGGTATTACAGGTGTTGAAAGCAAAATTGGGGCAGGTACAATTGTGCGGATTTCCATTCCCCATCCTGGAGGTGTTATAATTTGAAGCTCATGATTGTAGATGATGAACCTCTTGAAAGGGAAGTCTTGATAATGATCATTAGAAAAGAACAACTTGGTGTAACCCAATTATTTGAGGCCCAAAACGGTTTGGACGCTGTAACGATTGCCAAGCAAAAACAAACGGATATCGTTCTAATGGATATAAAAATGCCGGTAATGGATGGAATGGAAGCTGCCGGTATCATAAAAAATGAGGTCCAGGATTGCCGGGTCATTTTTCTTACTGCCTATGATGAACAGGAACTGTACGGTCGGAATTTAACATCGCGGGCGGATGATTATTTATTAAAACCTGCTCATCCAAATGAAATTAAACAAACATTAGTTAAATATATACCAGAAGTAAAAAATTCAAATCGAGGTACTTTGGAAACCATAGAAGTCTCTGGGAATGAAGATATTGATAAGGTGATGAAGTATATTAGGAACCATCTTCATTTGGATTTGCATTTGGATACTTTGGCTGAACTGGTGTATTTAAGCGGGCAATATCTCAGCCGGCTTTTTAAGCAGGAAACAGGATACACGATCACGCAGTACATAACAGCCTGCCGATTGGAAAGGGCTAAGCATTTCCTGATTTACAGCCAAAAAAATGTGATGGAAATCAGTGAAGAATGCGGTTTCTAC
>NZ_JBDPNU010000149.1:0-1998 GCF_050468105.1 Fictibacillus sp. NRS-1165 | reverse complement strand
GTCCAGACCTGTCAGATGGAGATGGAACTCATCCAGCTGTCCATGGACATGATTGAAGCCCATCCCCACCTGGCGATCTGCAGCCCTTCCGGTAAGATTTTAGCTATGGGGCAAGCCCTTCGCCGAAGATGTACGGATTTGGCTGGAATGAAAATCAAAGACGCCATTCACTTTGGTCTGATCAAGGAAACCCAAGTACCATTATATAATGACCACAAAAGCATCATTGGCTATTGTGTCCGTCTGGTGCCCGATCAGCAGAGTCCGCAAATACAAGTCCAGAACACAGTCGGCAGTTCTACTTTTTCGTTCCCTGGCGAAACGGGCAGAAGTCCTGCCTTTCAACAAACGATCGAAGGGATCAAACGGGTTGCCCCCCGTTCTCTGAGTGTCTATATTTCAGGAGAAACCGGAACAGGAAAAGAGCTGGTCGCTCGTGCAATTCATGAAAACAGTCCAAGAAAAAAAGGACCGTTCATTGCCGTAAACTGTGGAGCGCTTTCGGCAGAACTGATCGAGAGTGAACTATTCGGTTATGCACCGGGTGCATTTACAGGCGCTAAAAAACAAGGGGCCGAAGGGAAATTTCAGCAGGCGGACGGAGGAACCATCTTTCTGGATGAAATCGGGGAAATTTCACCGGCCATGCAGGTGGCTCTACTAAGAGTGCTCCAGGAGAAAAAAGTGACCCCTGTCGGAGGGACGAAGGAAATCCCGGTTGATTTCCGGGTGATCTGTGCCACTCATCAGGATCTGGGACAGCTCGTTCAGAAAGGGTCTTTCAGGAAAGATTTATTTTATCGGCTCCACGTTTATCCGCTGGTGGTTCCTGCACTCCGCGAGAGAAAGGAAGACATTCCCGATCTTATCCGGTATTATTGCGAGAAAAGCGGGATTGTTCCAAACTGGCCGGATCATTTAATGGAAAAAATGATGGCCTACCACTGGCCCGGCAATATCAGAGAGCTATTTAATGTGATCGAACGGCTGCATATTTTGCCGCCGGTCGCCATGGACACTGATCAACTGAACCGTCTTCTGCTGCCATTGGAACATCAGGAAGCAGAACACCAATTACCCTTAAAAGAGGAGCCATCCCTTTCCTTTCGGGATAAAGTACAGCGTGATGTGATAATGGACGCACTGAAGAAAACAAAAGGAAACGTGACGCTTGCTGCAAAACTGTGCGAAATCCCGCGAAGCACATTTTATAAAAAAATTCAAAAATTCGGGCTCTGAATAGTATTTGCAAGGACAGAAAAGATTAAGGACCATTAACACCAGTTTTAAAGGAGGAAGAAATGGCTTGAACAAATCAAAGCAAAGGCATCGTAGTTTATTTCGGATGCCTTTTTCCATAAGTTACCTATAGTCTCATCACTACTAAGTGTATTGATTCATCTCTCCAATAACTAGGTGTTCCTGCAGGCCTATTTGTCGATTTATCTCTTCAATGGTATCTAGGGATATTGGGACTACTGAGGAAGAAAATTATCATTGAAACTGGTTGCACTGCTTGAGGGAAAAAGCCTTGCTCGACATTATTGAGAAAACGAGTGAGTCTCTTGAAAAAATAAATGATACTCAAGAAAAAATACTTTTCCGGATAGAGAACTTAGAATCCGGGTTTAACCTGATGAGAGATATTCGCGATAGATTCAACTTCCATGAAGTCAAAAAAGAGCATTTCGGAAGGGGAGAACAATGAGATTTTGTACATTTTTTTCTTTTATTTTCTCTTGCTCTTAATACAAATACTCGGATAATGACTTAAAGGGATAAAAGTAAAGCAATAGACAAAAAGACCGCTCCTAAAATCAACCTATTAGTAAAATTACCGGCTTCCATCATGTCGATATTTCCTTACATTATGTCCCTTTACTAGAAGCACTAATACCGGCCGTTTGACCCGCCTTTTAGTTTTTTACTGATTCCAATGTATTAGAAACCACAAAGTGGAATTGAAAATGGGTACCTAAGTGGTAATGAGGATAATTA
>NZ_JBDPNU010000148.1:0-1948 GCF_050468105.1 Fictibacillus sp. NRS-1165 | reverse complement strand
AGGAATGCTAACGGGTGCTTATCTTGAATAAGGTTAAGCCATATCTCCTTCCGAATACAAGAGAGTACACTTCCATTATTCAATGCAAATCGGATTTAAGAAGCTCAGTTACAATGAGCTTCTTTTTTGTCAAACCGCATCTTACTGGTTCATATAGTACCTCTCCATTACAAATTTTGAACGATCTCCACGGACAATACTAGAGGAAAGTTCGATCGGAAACTGTTTCGTCGAAAAGGTGACAGACTCTAATAAAAAAGCTGGAGAACCTGTCGGAATGTTTAGCAGTTCACTCTTCATTATCAACTGCCGATGTTGCGACACTATGTTCATGCTGGCCACACGATGATTGATAAAGATCAAACGTAACCGGCTTAATTGACTGGACCGAGACAAAAGTAACCGATGTGTCAATCAACTTTGTTTTCCAGTACCAAGCCTTCGGAGAAGAAGCCCTGGATAAACTGATCAGCTAACCGTGAAGCAGGAGGAATTTACTGGCCGGCCATGAAGGAGCACATCATTGAACTTAGATGGCAAGAGAAACATTGGAAGTGAGTAAAAAAAGGTAAATTATTTCTCAGGAAACAATAACCAATTTAATAGTTCTACTCAGAGCTCTTATTAAAGAATTAAAGAATGGATAGCTTATATAAATGCAAATTTCGCGCATGCCCACAATTAATGCTGATGGGCATGCTTTTTTAGTTGATTTGGATGGATTGAAAAACACGCCTCTTTTTGTTTCTTTTGTGACTTTAATCGATCATATTACGTCTAAATAAGAAAAGAGTTAACAGTACGAGGAGGAGTGGTGCGCCGAAGGTTATATTAACTTCTTAATTCATCCAAAAATAGTTTTTTGATTATGTCTAAAAAGTTGGAAAGGGTGTATAATTTTGAAACAAAAAAATGTTTTTACTCGACGCTTTATAATGTTTTTAACTCTTGTATTTCTTATGTTCAATGGGTCAGCTTTTGCTTCTGCGGCTGCTCCAGAATCCTCGCAGTCTAAGCCCGATCTTTTGATCAGGAAAATTATGGGTTTAGCATATGAATCCCAACAATCGATAAACAGCGGACCTTTTTCTGTTGGTGATTCATTAAAGAAAGTCAAAAAAGCCTGGGGACCACCCGAGGATTTAAGTACTGTAGCAGCCAATTATTGGAGCCGGAATGTACGATTCCTCTATGACGATTCAACAGGTAGACAAACAATTACCGCCATTGAAGATTTTGATCCGCAGTTACAAACCATTCACTTATCTGATTTGAAGGGATTGATTGGTGAACCTGTAAGTGAAGTGGAACAAGAAGGAAATTACTATGTCACTTATACTGATTATGCAAAATATAAGGTGGTTTTCGTGTTTGACGGCGCCTGGATTAACCCTGATCCAATATTAACTATGTATACGGTTGAAGTCGCAGATAAGTAATTCATTAGGAATCGTCTCTCAAAGGGGCGATTCTTTTACTTGGCAAAAAAGAATATTGTTGCTAACTGAAGTCTGAAAAAGAAACCTTCTAAATTTCTTGATACCATTTTTTAAAAGGGATTTGCTCCGAATGCCTTCGCAAACAAATGAAAATGGTAGGCGTATAATGATGAAAAACAACTTGTTTAGTAACGCAGAAGAACTATAAATCCAAACAGGGCTGTATAGCAGCTCTTTTTTTTTAATCTTATTTAATTTGGCGCCTCCAGCGATTCCTCTGTTAGACAGGTTGTGAAACACAGCCATTTAAATCCTGAAGGCTTGTATTTCAAATAGAGAATCAAAAAAATAAGAGAGCCCAATATAGAGCTCTTCTTATTTTTACGTTCATTTGGTTCTAAATGCTAGTCAGTGCGTAAGACTTGATGTATTGTCACAATCAGGGGAATTTTGTGTTGATAATTGCTTTTAAAAATGCTTCGTGCTTCTTTTATTGCTCCTTTGTACTT
>NZ_JBDPNU010000147.1:0-4374 GCF_050468105.1 Fictibacillus sp. NRS-1165 | reverse complement strand
GTTTTACAGCATATACCCTATGTAACTCATTGTTATAATACACAAATTGCCCTTTTCTTACTTGAAACAATTTCATGAATACCTCTCCCTTCATTTATTGATTCTTACCATTATAAAATGATCAGTAAACCTTTTGTAAATAGTTACCATTTCAGCTATGATAAAACACCCGAGGTGTAGCGGCAAATAATAAGATAACAAGTACAATAACTTCTGACATCATTTTTTAGGATGTCTTATTTTATAAAAAACATGTTTACGTTTGTTGATCTATCATTCAAAAGAAGGGAAAATAGAAACAAGAACAGTAATCGACAATGTACCTAAAGTAAAACAACTATGAGGAGGAAATTTTACATCTGCCTTTCACACACTTTTCTCCTACTTCCCTCAAATACAAGATGCGAGCTCATTTGCTTATATACATGGGCAGGTCAGGTTACGATACAAGATCCTTTACATCAAGTTAAAGCATTCCTTTATAAAGAATATCAGCTAGATGGTTACAAAGCAGAGAGTATGATTATAAAGGAAGGAAGTGCAAAACGATGGATTTCGAAATGGTTATGCAGGAACTGCAAGCGCTCGGCAAGGAACGAATCAAAAAGACTTACATAAGCAATGGTGCACACGAGCCGCTTTTTGGCGTGGCTACAGGCGCAATGAAGCCGCTCGCAAAGAAAATCAAGATAGATCAGCCTTTGGCCGAGCAGCTTTACGCGACCGGGAACTACGATGCCATGTATTTTGCCGGCATCATTGCGGACCCAATGACAATGACTGAGGCGGATTTTGAGCGTTGGATGGATGGGGCGTATTTTTATATGCTGTCCGATTATGTGGTTGCAGTAACTTTGGCAGAAACCGATTTTGCCCAAGTTGTAGCCGATAGATGGATCGAAAGCGGTGAAGAACTCAGAATGTCGGCAGGTTGGAGCTGTTACTGCTGGCTTTTAGGTAATCGCCCGGACGGTGAATTTAGCGCAAAAAAGATTGCCAGTATGCTTGATCAGGTGAAAAATAGGATTCATGATTCTCCTGATCGAACGAAATCCGCTATGAATAATTTTATTTACACTGTCGGTATTTCATATTTGCCGCTCCATGATAAGGCGGTTGAAACTGCAAAGGCAGTAGGCCCAGTCGAAGTCAGGCGGGGCAAGAAAAAAAGCAGTATCCTGTTCGCCTCCGAAAATATTCAAAAGGATTTAGATAGAGGGCTGCTTGGTTTTAAACGCAAAAATGTAAGGTGTTAGCTTATCGGATGGTAAATTGCTTAAGGTAAAAACCTTCTCCCTCTACAATAAGAAAAAAGTTTGGCAGTTGCAATATTGCACTAATTAGCAAACATCCCATTAAATCGACAATCTTTTGAATTCGTTATCAGGAAAACAGATCGTTCGTGCGCTTAAACAGCCAAATAATAATAAGTATATTTCTGTCCGGAATTACGCTAAACAGCGTAGAATCCGTCAATGGATACGATTAGAGCTGGAATTAGCTACACGTGCATGGAGACGGTTCCATATTGATACATCAGGATGATGTGTTTCGAGTGAAACTGCCGAAGGTTGAAGTTAAGAATCCGGTTGGATCCGGAGATGAATTGGTTGCTGTCAATAGGAGTATTAAAACAACAAGAAATAATCGAGGCCTTAAAATTCGCAACTGCATGCGGAACGCTAATGCTATGGAAGAGGGTACAGGAGAGTCCTACGGAAAACACTGGTAGGTTCCCTTCAGAATGAAATTCATCTGGAAAAATTAGAATTAAAAGATGACCTAAATAAGACTCAGGAATGTTTGTTATATCAAGAGGGCAGCAGATGCTGTCCTTTTTCGCTTACCATAAATTACCAGAATCTTTAAACTAACAAAGAAGATCAAATCTATGCCCTTCTCTTTTTTACCTTCGTGGTATTCGTTATGTTGCATTCAATAACATGCAGGTAGTTAATATTGTATCATCAGTGTATCATATTCAAAAATAAAGAAGAACCCTTGATATATAAGGGTTCTTCTTTATTTTCTATTTAGGCTGAATGAAACATTTTGTTGCCCTTGTTGTATTTAAATCTAAGTTATTTTTTATATTGTATTGCCACATCTAGAAGTATTAGACATAACTTTGGTAATTATAAGAGTTTCTATGCCTTTTTTCATAGATTAGGACAAGACACCATACGATGGAAGGTCCTCTGTCATAACATATAACAACTGAATGAAAGAGGTAGTGACAGGTTAGTAGAGCGACCATTCGAGGTCCTCATTTTATTTACTATATTAAGGGACGAAAGCAATACTAGGAGTGATAAAATGCAGCCATTGGAAGCAAGGTCATTAACGTTGGCTTATGGAGAAACAATAATTATCGACCAACTAAATTTACAAATTCCAAATGGGAAAATCACAGTTTTTATAGGTAGTAATGGTTGTGGTAAATCTACCTTGCTTCGTTCCTTTGCGCGTCTATTACGTCCACAGGTAGGTTCCGTTATTCTCAATGGAAAAGAAATTGCACAATGGCCTACAAAAGAAGTTGCCAAACATTTAGCTATCCTTCCACAGGGACCAGTTGCTCCGGAAGGGCTTTCTGTCATGCAATTGGTAAAGCAAGGGAGATACCCTTACCAGAATTGGCTGAAACAATGGTCGGAAAAAGATGAAATTATGGTGAACAAAGCATTGGAAGCTACGGGAATGAAATCTTTAGCTCATCGTCCGGTTGACTCCCTATCCGGGGGACAACGACAAAGAGCTTGGATTGCCATGACCCTTGCGCAAGACACAGACATCATTCTTTTAGACGAACCAACCACGTATTTAGACATGACTCATCAAATTGAAATACTTGATTTGATGTTTGAATTAAACGAGAAAGAACAGCGTACCATTGTGATGGTTCTTCATGATTTAAATCTGGCTTGTCGATATGCTCAACATATTGTTGCGATTCATAACCGAAACGTTTTTGCTCAGGGGAAACCAGAAGATATTGTGAATGTTGATATGGTTCGTTCCGTTTTTCAAATAGAATGTGAGATTACAGTCGATCCTTTGTTTGGAACACCTTTATGTATTCCATATGGCAAAGGGAGAAGAGTAAGAAATGGGAAGTAACACGCCATTTATTATTGGTATCTATTATTCATCAAAAATCGGGGGAGTAAATTATGAAAAAATGATTTAGGTGGCTGTTATGATGCTACCTCAAATGAGGGCTTTTTTTCTACAAAGTAGATATTTATTAACTATTTTCATTTATAATACTTTTTCCATTGTCTAATTAAAATAAAGTTTAATTAATAAATGAAAATTGGTAGGGCACTTTAAATCGTGTTACTTATAAAAAAATCAAAAATTTTGATCAATCTAGTAATGAAATACAAGATTTTTTCCTTATTAAATAAGTGAACCACGCAACACCTGTTATAAACTTGCAGCCAAGTACGAAATGCCTAATTTAATATTCGAAATGCGAATATCTTTTTCAACAATCGGGAGCGATTCTTTAATAAGAATCGCTTTTTCATTTTTGAAACAAGTTGAGAAAGTGATTAGAATTAGCTACTTTAATCTCGAGATTGGGACAGGAGGGGAAAGTACTTTTGCCCATATCCATACAAATGCATCATGCAGTATGCGATGGCTATAACGCGAATCGCTTACTTCACTTGAACTGTAATCATATCATACATAATATACCATTGTAATTTGCTATTCCTCTTCATTCCCTCTGGAAATAATGTTTCCTTTTGCATCATAAACGGTCACCTTTACCGGCAATTTTACATTATCCTTCTGGAAAGTCGCATACCACACCCACAGGTTATCACGGACGAAAAAACGGTTTGGCTGCACGTTGCTTTCACTGTTTATGACGATGGTCTTTGCCTCGTCCTCGGCAAACCCGTATATAATGGATAAATTCTTTTGAACCTTATTTTTCACCTGCCAGATGATCGGCCCTCTGTCGCCACGCTCCTCGTTAAATTCCTGGAAATTCAGCATTGGAAAAATGAATTTCCTAAATTCGGTAAACTCATTGTTAGTCAGTGCGGGAGTAATTCCTGTACTGCTCTCGGCAAAAACCAGATGTGAATCAGCATCAAAGAAACGAATTCCTTTGCAGTCACCATCCTGGTCAGCCACTCTTTGGCAGACCTGCTCTTCGAGGGATGTGGCAGGAATGTCAGGAGGAGCTGGGCTGGCCGGACTCGATGGCCGTGAAACAAAAAAGTAAATCGCAATGATCCCTATACAGAGTACAGCTAGTAACCATTTTTTACTCATCTCCATAAGCCCCCGTTTCAACTTCATTTTAAAGATATTCCGTTTCTGTGATGTTTTTCCTTTTTGTTACCCATCATATGT
>NZ_JBDPNU010000146.1:0-2662 GCF_050468105.1 Fictibacillus sp. NRS-1165 | reverse complement strand
TCAACATCTTCCCAGTCTCCAGCGATTGGATTGACGTTTTTGTAATCGATTACGGAAAATCCATCATCTGAAGAATACGGATAGAAAGGCAGGAGGTGGACCACTTCGAACTTGTCCGCCAAATACCGGTTAAACATTTGTTTAAACGTCGCTAAGGTCGGCTGCTCCTTCTCATGGAACTGATCTGCATATGTGATTAATACGACATCTTTTTCGTCCCATGTTGGCTTTCTGTCTTTTAGTCGTTTTTCCTTAGCTTCAACCAATCTATTCTCCAGATTGGGCCAAATTTCTTCAACCTCGTTTTTAGGATATAAGTAAGCCAATCTGTCTTTAATGTGCTCCATATTCTCCTCCTCTTGGAACCGCTCCCATATTGAAAGTTTCTTCTAGTTATCGTATAATGGTACCGCTCCCACAAACAAAATATAATCCAGAAAACGCTTTCTGTCAATAAATGTTCCGGTATTTTAGACCTGCATTATTTTCCAAAAAAGTGCATTGGTATGATTGCTAAATCTTTGGCACATCATTATAATTTTTCCTGATAAGGCTGCCCGGTTTGCAACGCCTTGTAATTTGTATGAGCGCAGGTTATTGGAAACAATTTTGAAAACGCATTCACTTCTATTGACTCGAAAATGAAACGCAGATATATGCACGTCTATAATTTAACTCTAAGCCTTGTTAGGAGGAAAAGCATAGTGGCTCACACTATTTATGACATTGCCCGAGCTGCAGGGGTTTCAAAGTCTACTGTATCTCGAGCGTTAAATAACAAGAGTAATATATCTGATGAAGCTCGAGAACGGGTTTTACTTGCCGTTCAACAATTAAATTACCAGCCCAGTAAGTTAGCGCGTGCCCTTTCTGCTGGTTTTGACGCGATCATGGTTGTATCCCGCTCTACAAAAACGACCATTAATAATCCTTTTTTCTCGGGAATTATTCAAGCCATTTCAACGAAAGCTGAAGAGGAAAATTTTGATGTTATCTTACAGACATCAAAGAACAGTGAGGAAGAGCTTGAAAAGTGTATTACTAAAATAAAGGGGAGAATGATAAAGGGAATTATAATGCTTACCTCCCCTTCGGATGAGGATTTCTTCAAACAATTAGACGGTTACAACATACCGATTGTCGTCATAGGAAAAGTAGATGGCGACTATCAAAATGTCTTTTCGGTCGATACCAATAATTATCAGGACAGTTATGATCTAACAAACTATTTAATTGAGCAAGGGCACCGTGATATTGCGTGTTTGCATTCTCCTCTTGACTATCATGTTTCGATTGATCGACTGGAAGGTTTTAAACAATGCCTAAAAGATTATGGGCTGCCACTGAATGACGAATGGATCATTAATAGCGGATATACGGATGAAAGTGCGCATCAAGCAGCTAAAACACTTCTCCTGTCTAAAAACAGACCCTCGGCTGTTATGGCCATTGATGATGTAAAAGTGATCAGTTTGTATAAAGCTGCCTCAGAAACGGGCATTTCTATTCCAGGGGAGCTATCCATCGCCGGTTTTAGTAATACACCTTTTCTTTCTCCTTCTTTGACACGAATAGAAATTCCAATCCATGAGTTAGGGGAAGCAGGCACCGAGTTTCTTTTTGCCAAAATCAAAAAAAATAAAAACAATGCAGTTGAGATGACTATTCCCACTAAAAAAATCATCATTCAGGATTCAGTCGCTCATTTAAAATAACTAAAAGCCAACGGAACTTGTCTCCCGTTGGCTTTTGTTATACAAGTTAAACCCATTTTGTTATCATATGTCCCTTTATTTCTTCAAGACCTTTTCAATGCCTTTTTTTGCATTTTCTATTTCACTGTCGACTTTTTTACCGCCTACTGTGACGCTGTTTACCATTTTAGCAATCGCTCCTGAACTTGTTACATCCCCCATCTTTAGAAAGTTTTTTCCATCGACTAAACCAAATATTTGGGTTTGATCGAAAGAAGCTGCGATTTCATTCGATAGACCACCAAAGGCTTTCACCACTTCGTTGGCCTGATATTCTTTATTTTCTGTAACCCCTTTATTAACCGGCTGTGCCCCTCCTGGGGACATCAATACATACTTGGTCATATTTTCAGGCTTGGACATAAAAGACACAAATTTTACTGCAGCATCTTTTTGGCTGTCTTCTAATCCTGAAGTAACGGTTAAGGAAGATACAGAAGCATAAACGGCCTTTTGTTTTTGCGTAGGGATGGCAAAACCAATATTCTTCGCATCTCCTTCTTCAACGACAGATGGCAGGATATACGTAGAATAAACCGCCATTGGTGCTGTACCATTCATGAATGCATCTTTAACTTCAGTCGTATCATTGGATCCAGGCATCGTATACTGAGCCAATTCCTTGTAATAAGATAAAGCCTCTTTCATTTCAGGTGTATTAATGTTTAATTTCCCATTATTGTCCAGCACATTGGCATTGTTGGACAAAGCGAATTGAGAAAATGCTTGTTCAGAGAAATTGCCTTCCACTGTGGGTAATGCGATTCCGTATTTTTTATTCCCTTTATCCGTGAAGGCTTTAGCGATTGACAGTACATCATCCCAATTTTTTGGTTCTTCCAACCCTTTTGATTCAAGCATTTTTTTATTGTACCAGATCCCTTGAACCCAACCGCTCATTGGAACCC
>NZ_JBDPNU010000145.1:0-4098 GCF_050468105.1 Fictibacillus sp. NRS-1165 | reverse complement strand
CGAACATAAATATTACAATTTTCTGAAGATCGCCCCCCAAATCTTGTTGAATCTGGGCTAAAGGATAACGGCAAATAGGATTGTTCTTTTTCAAAAAAACGTGATAGATTAAATCAGGCCAAGATCCACCCGCAATTACCAGTGCAGGAAATTCCTTTTTTGTTTTCATTGGTAGTCCGGTTATTGCGCTCTTAATTTCATGTTTTGCAGCATATTACTTCCTTGGGTTTAGACAAAATATGGATCGGAACATGATTAAAAAGTTAACGGACGAATGTTTATTGCCGGTCGATTCGATTATATTAATTATCGGTGCCGGTGGAGGATTTAAACAAATTTTGATCGATAGCGGTGTAGGAACATGGATTGCGCAAATGTCCGATCATTTATCTCTTTCTCCGATCGTGTTAGCCTTTATGGTAGCCGGGTTGATCCGAATTGCAACAGGTTCGGCGACAGTCGCGCTTACAACGGCAGCTGGTATTGTGTCGCCAATTATTCAGCACATGTCCGGTGTGAACTTGGAACTCCTTGTTATCGCGACAGGGGCGGGATCACTCATGTTCTCACACGTTAATGATGCAGGTTTCTGGTTAGTCAAAGAATATCTCGGATTAACGGTTAAAGAAACGTTTAAAACATGGACGGTCTTGGAGACATTGCTTTCATTTATCGCGTTCTTTGCTGTTTTATTGATCGATATTTTTGTTTAAAAAGGAGAACTCCTTCTACGTTTTGTAGAAGGAGTTTATGCTGTTTATGAAAAATATGTCTGTCCGCAGTCTTAGGTAGGAGGCAAGGATTATTATGTTTGCTTAAAATACTGATTTTACGAATTAACAACTTCGGTAATAAAAACAGCACATGTGCTAAATCAAAATCGAGGGAAAAATGAAAAAGACAGTACGAATTAATTACAGTCTTTTATATCTTTGCAAATTTGATTATCGTCCGAAAAAAGTAGGCTTTTTATATATGGTTGATATTTCTTTTGTCAGAAATCATATCAAGTTCGATTTTTGCATAATAGAAATGGTGATGGGAGAAGCTGTTTTACGAAGTTTGGCACGTTCTGCAATTTTACAACATTCTTAGTTTAAATTTTCGTCTTCATTGTAAACTCATAAACTTTGATCCTATTATTGTTGTTTTAATTTCTCATATTGGGCGGATAATTCAAGAAATAAAGCTTTATCTTTTGCATCTAGGGCAGCATCAATTTTAATCTCAAGAAGCTCTAGTTTTCGATTTAACAGTGCTTTTTCCAAGACACTTTCCATATACGTATCAACAATGGATAACGTTTTGTTCCTATATTTACCTTTTTCATTTTCTTCTTTCTTTAGTGAACGGTTGTGCATGGATTTCAAGATTTCATTATACGATCTCGATTTATACGGACGTGGTCGATTATTTTTCATACAGATCACCTCTGAACGTTTTTAATAATATATGACCAACATTCACAGCAATACCAACACCCACATTGTTCACTCGTTCAATATTACTGAAGGTATGAGAAGAATTCCATGTACTGCCTCTGTCTTTTCTTCCCCCATTCAATGTTTTTTGTCTATTTCTTCTTCTCAAACATAGGATAAATACGTCTAATGTTTTACTTTTATTGGAGTTAGCAGCCAAATCCCAACGAAAAGCAAAAATGCAAAAATTTACGCAATGGTTAGATTTAACATTTTGAAAAGATCCTGAGACTCCGTTTTTTATTAGTGAGACATCAGGTTCTTTTCGCATTCAAATAGAAATTCAAGTGTAGAAAATAGCGGCGAAGTAATGTAAAAATATAAAAGTTCATTCTGTATGTCTTGTTTAAAGTGTAGGCTTAAGGTACCGTTGCATGAAGATCACTCATAAAGCATCAGCAGACACAAACGATTTTCAAAGACACACGAAAATTGGCGGAGCAGGCAGTGAACATGATAGTAGCTCTACTGAATGGCATAATTCTGGTTGATCTCCATGTCGGTCAGCGGCCTCGTACAAGGAATTTCTCCAATTGGAGTGGACTTCGGAACCCTATCTGGAAGATCTCTTTTAGTAGAAGTTGAAACTGGAAGGGAAGTAGCTACAGCAGTGCAGGAATATACGCATGGAGTGATGGACAGCCATCTTCCGAATGGTACTAAGCTTGGAGAAGATTGGGCGCTGCAGCATCCAGGAGATTATTTGGAAGTTTTGCAGATTACTATCCCGCAGGTCTTAAAGGAAGCTAATGTTTTCGCTGAGGATGTAATAGGAATCGGCATTGACTTTACTGCTTGTACGATGCTGCCCGTTGAGGAGATTACATACAAGTAGACAAAGGATGATTATGAATGAAAGAAAACTCAAAATATATACAAGTGAAAAATCAGATAAAAGAATGGATTCTAGAAGGAAAAGTGAGGCCCGGAGAAAAGATCTATTCGTATCATGAATAACGGAATGTCCCTGCTCGGCGTGGGGATTGACTGACAACAGGGTATTAAAGGATTTGTTTTACTTGCAGCTGTAGCACTGGATATATATAACAAAAACAAAGCGGCAAGATTCATGAACAATACTCGCCTTCAAAACTCAAAAGAAAACAGTAAGGGCACTTTACACGGTACACAATTAATTTTTCAACCCAGCTTAGGCTGGGTTTTTTTTACATGCTAACGAAAGTCTGGATTACGATGTATGCGATCAAGAACGTTTTAAAAGACGAAGATATATGAAAAGCTCCCGATACGCCGAGCTTTTCATAGGGAAGGCAATTTTTTAATTCATTCAGTTTTACTCGCGACTTTTTTTGATGAATAAATAATTTCAGGACCTCCGGATGAAGTTTTTTTAAAATTCTGTCTTGATTCATCTTTATGAAATCGTTATAAAGTACAAAAGAGAACCTCTAAATAATTAGGGGTTCTCTTTTGTGACGTTTGTCAGTTTTTAAAAGCTATGAATCCATTGAAAGTTAATGTAATTGAAACAAGATATTGCTTAAATAGTTAATTCGACACTGGAAACTTAGTAGTTAGGGTGCGGATAAAATCTTGTATAAACGCTTGATAATTGAAACCTATGACAATTCGATCAAGAGTTTCTTTGGGTTCTTCCGTCGGCTTCGCACGGAAATCAGCAACTGTCCTGCCTCTTGACAGAAGTGAAAACTCAACCCTGACTCTCCGTAATAAATATTCAAACTGTTCGGGAGCAATAACAGCAAACAGCGTCAGAACATCGTGCAGGGGGGCTCCATTAATACCTGGAATTAATTTCTTATAGGCGTTAAAATAATAATCAAAAATAGGCTTAATTAAGAACGAGAAAGGATTGGTTTGCTGCTGAGTGATCCTGTCTATTATTTCCGTTGTAACGATGGAAAAGTTAGTCACATTAAGAGGGAGTATCGTAATGTTGGATCCATTTTCAAGGACTAAATCGGAGGCAACAGGGTCACCATGAAAGTTCGCTTCAGCAACAGCTGTAACATTACCAGGAAAGTTAAAAGCTCCCCCCATCACGTAAATTTCCCGTACAGACTTCATCGACTGTTCTCCGTCAAGAAGAAATGCAATAGCCAAGGATGTGGATCGTCCTACATCCACGATCGTTAAATGATTCTTATATCTTTTGATGATTGAAAATATTTCTTGAAAGGGTTTGTGATTACCGGGGATATTTTCTGGAGGCCGAATAGGACCAAGTCCCTCTGGGCCGTGTATTTCTGGATAAAATGTGACTAACTCACCAGAAAAAGGACCCTGTGCTCCATCGATTACTGGGATATCACTTCTTCCTGCTAATTGCAATATATAGGCAGCGTTATCGGTTGCTTGTTCTGCCGAAACATTTCCATACCCTGTCACAATACCGACTATCTCTATTTGAGGATGTAATAATGCATAAATAATGGCTAATGCATCATCAATTCCTGGATCACTAAACAACAGGACATACTTCAACTTAACCACCCCGATTAACATAGCAATTGGTGTTTTTAATAACGCAAAGTTAATTGTGTGATTAATAATATATGTAAAATTAATGAGTAGGTTCTTTATAAAAGCAGTACTGCTACCTGCCGAAGGAAACTGGTTGTTCCATAGAGCAGCC
>NZ_JBDPNU010000144.1:0-2014 GCF_050468105.1 Fictibacillus sp. NRS-1165 | reverse complement strand
TTACCGTATGGTCTGCAGGACGTTTGCTGAAACAATCTTTTTCCATTCGGCAAAGAACAAGTTTATGGATCACGTTAACCATTCTTTCCGTCCTTACACTTATCTTTAAAAATCGGCAGCAAATTGATCTCTTAAATGTTGGGGTTGGACGGTTAGGATATTACACTATTTACTTCTATATCCCTTTATTATTTGTTCTTCAATGGATGATTTACAGAGTGAGGAAAAATCAATGAACAATATAAAAAAGGCATTTGTAATTATTTTTTTATCCATTTTAGATGGTTGCAGTATTCAACCAAGGATTTTAGAAGATATACAGTTGGTTACTTCGTTCGGTTATGATTATGCTGGAAAGGATAAAATAAAGGCAACGATAAACATGCCTATTACCCCGGTGGTGGAGAATGCCCCTCCGGGAAACCAGGTACTGACTGCAATAGGGCATACGAGTAAAAATATCCGTCAGATCCTGCAGTCACGATCTCCGAAACCATTATATATCGGCAGGACTACTGTTGTTCTCTATAGTAAAACATTGGCTGAGCATGGAATTTTGAGCTTAATAAATACTCTTCAAAGAGATCCGGAGTTAGGCCGTGATCTCACGCTTGCCGTAGTAGATGGAAAAGTGGAACCTCTATTAAGTTTTCATTATCCGTGGGCTGAAGTAACCACAAAGTATATGGAACAATTATTGGAGCAGAACGAATTACAAAATATCCCCAAAACGAATATCCATGATTTTTTGTTTCGGTATTATGGAAAAGGTGCAGATCCCTTTATGCCTTTGCTGAAAAAAAAAGGAAATGAAATTAAAATAAAAGGAATGGCATTGTTTAAAGGAGACCGATACGTAGGCTATATACCTTATCGAAAAAGTTTTATCATGAAGCTGCTTTTCGAAAATTTTAAAAGCGGAATTTATGAATTTAAACTAAAAAAAGAAAATCATGTGGCTATTGAGAACCTTGCTTCTAAAGTTGATTATGACGTACAGTATAGGGGAAATCAGCCTCACATCACAATAAATGTTAATTTGCAAGGGAAAATCAGCGAATTTCAAAGTACAGAATTGATTGGAAACCAATTAATAAAATCCGTTGAAAAACAGGCGGATCGGACAATTACCCGTGAAGCGAAAAATCTTGTTCATACATTTCAGGATTTAAACGTGGATCCCTTAGGCTTGGGCCACAAAGTAAACAATGTAACCCCCCACTTTAATTTTTCCCGCTGGAATAAAGCGTACGCCGACGTACCAATAGACATTAACGTGAAAATTAAAGTGGTACAGTCTGGGATAACAGAATAAGAGGAGTAAAAGCCTCAGGCTCTTACTCCTTTTTTTACATATACCAACCAACAGGCGAGGCTTCGAAAGATAAACCCAATCCCAGGGCCGGGAAGCAGAAAAACCATAGGAAGCCAAACCGGTCCCCACAGTTCGCCAAACACATTTAAAAGCGGGGAATAAATTAATCCGATGGTTACAGAAAAAGCAACGAATACTAACGGTAAAAATGCAAACTTGGAAGGTGCAGGGTCTGCATTTTTATTAACATCCCACAAGGTAAAATAATAAAAACATGGATAAATCATCAACCAATTAAAATGGGTGCGGATATCGCTTCCTCAATTCTTCCATGAAAATTCAGAAGAATAATCTGGTTAAAGTTTGCCTGTAGGTTTAATGATCATTTCCAAAAGGAGAAATAAAAAACCTTTCATATAGTCCTTGTTTAAAAGTTGGCCGACTCCCGGCAAAGCAATGCTCCAAAGGAGCCGTTCCCATTTATCATTCCCAATACCCTACCCTTTCTTTCGTGACTTCATTGTTGTAACGGTCGTGAGTATGGAGGGCTGACTTACTCTTTCCTGGTTAATTGTTGGCGGTCAGGGATTGAAGGGGCTCCTCCAACCAGCCATGATCAATCATAAGGATCGCCCCATCTTCTGCATATTGCGCAACCTCAACTAAAATACGGGAATATTTCAATCCTCACAATGATCT
>NZ_JBDPNU010000143.1:0-2345 GCF_050468105.1 Fictibacillus sp. NRS-1165 | reverse complement strand
TTTGCCATGCACAAGAAAAACTGCCGGTCATATATAGGTAATATCGGTTCAAATCGATGAGGGAGATGATGAATTTTATGCTGCCTATGGAAAAATATTTCGGTAAGTTTGAACTCGTTTATTCATTTTATGGGGCTATGCCTACAGGCGTTACCGTGTCAGAAACCGGGCGTATTTTCGTTTGCTTTCCGAAATGGGGAGATGACGTGAAATTTACGGTGGCTGAAATTGCGGGTGATCAATTACAGTCTTATCCAAATTTGGAAACAAATTTGGCCAACCCGGCAAACGTTGCGATGTCATTTATCAGTGTCCAAAGTGTAGTGGCTGATGGAAGGGGAACACTTTGGGTATTGGATACAGCAGCACCCAATTTTTCTGAACCGATTAAAGGGGGAGCAAAACTGGTCGCTGTTGATTTAAAAACAAATACAATCAGAAATGTGAATACCTTTACAGAAGAAGTCATCCTGCCAACCACATATTTGAATGATGTTCGCTTTGATTTTCGCGTAGGAAAATCCGGTTATGCCTATATCACAGATTCATCCTCCAAAGGTCCAGGAGCGATCATTGTTGTGGATTTAGAAACCGGAAACGCATTCAGACGGTTAAGTGGCACCCCACCTACATCACCCGATCCCTATTTCTTGCCAAAAGTAGAAGGTAAAATACTGATGAACCGCAATAAAGACGGCTCCATTTCTCCCTTTCGACTGGCGTCTGATGGTATCGCGATTTCTGCGGATGGAAAGACATTATTTTTTTGTCCATTAACGAGCCGTCATCTGTTCTCCATTTCAACAGAAGCCCTGAGAGACAGAATGATACCGGAGAAGGACTTACTTTCCCGGGTGGAGTATTTGGGGGAAAAAGGGGCATCTGACGGAATGATTACCGGGGCAAAAGGAAACGTCTATGCAGGGGATTATGAAAACAACAGCATACGAAAAATCATGCCGAACGGAAACATGGAAACCATCGCACATGACCCGAGGCTTTTATGGCCGGATACGTTTTCGATTGGCCCGGATCAATACTTATATGTGATTGTGAACCAATTACACCGGCAGGCCAGGTTTCATTATGGAAGGGACCTGCGAGAAAAGCCGTATAGTTTGCTTCGCATGAACATAGATGAATTGCCTGCTCCTGCATTCTGACAATAAATATGGAACAGTTTATTTTGTAAACTGTTCCTTTACATGATCTATAGTGTTGGCAAATCCAAAGCGGTCTTCATATTTGTCAAGTTCAAACGGATTTGCTCGTTCGTATCCCAAGCGTGATACCATCCTTTTTCCACGATATAACCGGAAACTTGTTCATGCATCTCGATGGCTTCCTCCAAATGCCGAGTTAACATTTCTTTGATTTCAGGTGTTCCGGCTTCCGTAACAGCCATGGCGTAATTTCTAACTCCACTTTTTGCCGCAATCAATAAATCCATCGCCACAATCTTGTCAGAAAGTGCATCCATTCCTGTTAAGTTTTCAATGATTGAATTCAATTTTACTCAGCTCCTAACGATTGCTTTGCATTAGATAAAACAGAGGTATATTCGTTTAACTGTCTGGTGGAAAGATCAATGTCTTGCTGCATCATTTCTTTGAGCCTTGGGTCACTAACCAGTGCTCTCATTGTTTTAGACTTGGTTAAGCAATTTGTTTTAAAAGCGGCCATTTCTTGAACCTCAAGAACTTCGTGTAGGGCATAGTTCATTTTTCAATCCTCCTTCCTCAAGGCTTCAAGACGACTTTTATACAATCATCCGTTTTGGTGTCAAAAATCTCATAGCCACGCTTGGCTTCACTGAGCGGAAGGACATGGCTGACCACATCTCCCGGATCAATCTTTCCTGTAGAAACCAGTTCAAACATATAAGGCATATAGTGAATAACAGGTGCTTGTCCCGAGCGAATATTTACATTGCGGTTCATAATGTCTCCAAATGGAAAACCGTTATATTTTCCACCATAAACGCCGGTCACCTGGATATTGCCACCTTTTCGGACGGCCTGGGTCGCCATGATAAATGCACCAAATGCACCACTCTGAAGTTTTAATCCGCTGGCAAGAAACTCCATATCGGTCATTTTTCCGTCCATACCAACAGCATCAATGACTACATCCGCACCGCCCTTGGTGATTTCCTTCAGGTATTCTCCACAATTTTTATGATCCTCAAAGTTCACAATTTCAACTTTGTTTGTCCGTTTCGCATGCTGCAAGCGATAATTCACATAATCGACTGCAATGACCCGCTTCGCCCCTTTTAGCCAGCAAAACTTTTGTGCAAATAGTCCAACGGGACCACATCCCAAAACGATAACGGTGTCCCCGTC
>NZ_JBDPNU010000142.1:0-3206 GCF_050468105.1 Fictibacillus sp. NRS-1165 | reverse complement strand
ACTCTGGCTTATGTAGGCGGCGATCATCAAAAATCACTGTTGTATTAATAAAAACATCACGATTTCCGTAAAGGTTGTAATGGATTATCGCTTTGCCGGCAGCGCCATGAGATGCAGGGTCACTAAATGAGGGGAGAAAAATGAACCATTCCTCTGCCGTCGCAGAACGGAAGTTCTTGGTGAACCTCATTAGATTTATCTCCTTTTCTATTGCTGCGTTCATTTTTGAAGTAGACATAGGCGGCTTCGTTAGATTCATTCCCCAAATTTGTTTTTTTGTTCTCGTGCAGCTAATTCGTCGGGTTGGTCTGCAGTGACCATCTCATGTACTTTACTTGGCGTTTGTTTTGGCCCTATGTTTTTTATTTTATATTGATCGGTATCCGTCTGACCTGTTCTTTCTGACATTTCAATCACTCCTTTAATTGATTTTAGTATGTTGAATTGCGGCTGGATTTATTAAAAGTAACTCTACTCTCTTTAGGTTTCTTCCACAAGGACACATTCTGTCGGAGGCACATCAACAAATGCTTGTATACTCGGCTGACGCAATTTTTGTCCTTCCGTCCATTCTGCAAAATGAATTTTCGCCGTGATATGCGGCTTAACCCAATGTGCGTCAGAATGGCGCCCAACAGAATTAATAAAAGGGGGCTGCTCGATTTCAAGAGGGAGTAATTGCTTCGTTAGTTCCCGCCACTCGAGGACAGAAAGTTTTCCCGTTCCTGTATGGCCTATATAGATAAATTCTCCTGATCGATCGTATAATCCGAGTAAAATGGAGTTCACGATGCCGCCTCGAAGGGTGAAACCTCCGATTGCTGCAATCAAATCACGCGTATTTTTAATTTTTATCCAAACCTCATTCTTTTCACCGATGTAATAACGGCTATCCAGCTGTTTCATAACGATTCCTTCCATGCCCGTCTGTTTAATGGCGTCAAACAAGGCTTCACCATCATCATGTGATCGAACCAGCTGCACGTGTTCATTTGGGATAATTATATTGGATAATAACTTCTGTCTCTCTTTGAAGGGTTGATCAGTTACCCATTCACCATTGTAAAACAGAACATCGAAAATCATGTAGGTGATCGGAACCTGACTTTGAATAGCTGGAATACGGCTTGGGTTACGAATTCCGTCTCTTTTCATCACCTTATGGAAACTGGGCCTGCCGTCATCTGCCAAAGAAATGATTTCACCATCTAATATCACAGAATGAGCAGAACAATAGGAGGGGATATTCGTTAATTCAGGGTAGTTTAACGTTCTTTCACGTCTTTTTCGATTAAATAGATGTGCCTCCCTACCATCGTAATACGTTAAGACATGAACGCCGTCCCACTTGATTTGAGCCGTCCAATCACTCGTTGTCGGGATTCTAGTTGCCATTTTAGGTTCCATCGGTGTGATCGGTTTCAATTATTTCACCTCAGGAATAGTTTGTACGAAACTGATTTACAATATGAACGTTTAATTTAGATCAATGGAGGCATGAAACATGATCGTTCAAGTGGACGGCAGAGAAATCGAGATTACATCACCAGATAAAATCCTCTGGAAGGACTCTCAAACGACAAAGTTGGATTATGTCAACTATCTCTTGCAAGTATGCGATTATATATTGCCTTATACCGAAGATCGGATGTTGATGTACTGGTTGTTTCCTCATGGATTACACCGCTCCAAGATCGAAAAGAGGTCATTGCTTGCCAGCGCTCCGAGTTGGGTATGCAGCACTTTTTACAAAGAGAAGGAAAGAATTTTGCTGAATGATAAGGCTACTTTGATTTGGCTGGCGAATATAGAAGCAATAGAATTGCATGTTCCATTTGACAGGTATGTCCGTCAAGATTATCCCACTGATCTTGTTTTTGATTTAGACCCTTCAAATAACGAAATTGATCTTGCTTTAGAAATCTCCTTAGAATTAAAACAGGTTTTAGATGGAATAGGTCTGAGAAGCACGGTTAAAACCTCTGGAAAAACCGGTTTACATATTTTTGTTCCCATCCAGCCCGATTTTCGATTTGAAGAGACAAGGTTAATCAATAAATTTGTTGCAGACTATATGCTTGAAATGTATAGCCAAAAGGTCACTATTGAAAGAGTAAAAGAAAGAAGAGGTACAAAATTATATCTTGATTATCTTCAGCTATGGAGGGGCAGAACAATAGCTGTTCCTTATTCCATTCGCGCAGCAAACGATGCTTTAGTTTCAACACCAGTTACATGGGAGGAAGTAAGTCAGGGGTTCAAACCTTGTCATTTTACATTGGAAAGAGTACTAAACCGTATCAAGGAAAAAGGAGATATTTTCAGGCCGGATGAAGCAGTAAGAAATCAAAACAATGAACGGATTAGTCGAATATTAACCATGCTTCAATCCCGAAATTGAATAGATTGATCAGAGGAAATGATGAAACTGGATTTAATGATTTACTGAACAGGGCGTCTAATTTGCTTAAATGTGCTACCTATAGGTTGCACTTTTAAGCATTATGTGCTACGATTTGGTTGCACATATAAAAACAAGGAGGAATGGTAAATGGATAATGATAGAATCGAACGAGAAATTTTCATTGCTGCTTCTATCCAAACAGTTTGGATGTTGATTAACCAGCCTGCATGGTGGGTGGGAGATGCCCCGGGACCTGACAGAGTACAGGTCGATGGAAATCGTGTAGTGGCTGAAACAAAGTACGGTAAATTCCCTGTATTAATTGAACAAATGGATCGGCCGAACTGCCTTGCGTGCCGATGGGCAAGTTCATTCCCTGGAGAGGAACCAACAGAAGGAAATTCTACACTAGTTGAGTTTACATTGACTGAAAAAGATGGAGGGACTCTCCTGAAGGTGGTTGAAAGCGGTTTTTCCAAGCTTTCCGTTTCAGAGCTGGAGCAACGTAAATTTCTACAAGGAAATGTGTCCGGATGGCTACAGCAATTGGAAGTTTTGAAGAAGCGGGCGGAGCAATGAAATGGTATCAACAGATGAGACTCATTTTGAAAATGTTTTAATTGCTTTAGCAGACCCCACTCGCCGCCAATTGCTTACCTTAATTGCTGCTCGCGGGAAAGCTTCCGCAACGGCATTAGCTGCGACGGTCACTGTATCTCGCCAGGCTGTTGTCAAGCACTTAACTGTCCTTAATGGAGCTGGATTAGTGAAAAAGGACCGGATTGGACGGGAAGTGCTATTC
>NZ_JBDPNU010000141.1:0-2125 GCF_050468105.1 Fictibacillus sp. NRS-1165 | reverse complement strand
GGACTCCCTTTTAAAACGAAATAAATCCTTTCTTTCTTGTGGCCCTGCTTTTTCCCACACAGGAAGTTCATAATGAAAAGCCGTTTGGAAATCATGTTTACAGCTTTGGCAATAGCATCCCTCAATACGGAAAAAGGGACCGTCCAGGAAAATCCCTTTTATTTTATACGCTGCCAGATTTCTTATGACTTGAAAGGCATACTGGCGAAAAGGAGAATTTATGCAAGAATATGTTCCCGATCCATAAGCACTCGGTATGGACTGGCCGTCAGGAAATACCTGCTGATAGTCAGGATGGTGCACAGCGAGCGAGGATGAAAGCCAATGAACATTGAAGTATACAATAGGGTTAATTTCCAGATTTTCGTACACGGCTTCGATCTGTTCCAAAATATTTTTTCTTACTTCTACAGCACAATCAGATGGGTAGTATGTTATGCCTGACTCCCCTTCTGCAATATCGTGTACTTCTACGTGTTCACAATTAAAGCCCAGGCTTTTCCGAATGCGAAACTGCTCTTGAAGATCGAGCCTTTCATAAACTTCTGGCCCAGGCGGAATAAAATCGACGATCCTCAGCGGCTTTTGTTTCCATGTTAATGTTTTCATTGGTTTTCAATGCTCCTTAACCTTTAATCGACCCTTGCAGCCCGCTTACAAAATGGCGCTGCATGGCAATGTAAAAAATAATAACGGGTACGAGGGAAATGACCACACCTGCAGCCATCGTTTTTACATCGGTGCCAAATGTTCCGGATAAGTATGCAAGGCCCAAGGAGATCGGGAATAAACTATCATCCTTTAATATGATCAGAGGCCACATGAATGAGTTCCATACAGAAATAAACGCAAATACACTTAGAGCGGCAAGTGTCGGCCTTGTTAATGGAAGAATGATACTCCACCATACCCGAAAGGGGCCACAACCATCGATAATCGCAGCTTCCTCAATTTCTTTTGGAATGGCCAAATAGGACTGCCTCATTAAAAAGATGGAAAAACCTCCAACGAGACCCGGTAAAATCAGTCCCCACCATGAATCTACCAATCCCAGTTTTTCTACTATAATGTACAAAGGCACAAGTTTCCCTTCTTCCGGCAGAAACATCGTGGCAATAATGGCATAAAAGATAAAATTTCTGCCTGGGAAGTTCATCCTGGCCAATGGATAGGCCGTTAACGCCGTTAAAAAGATGTGGGCCGGAACCATGATGATGATTAATAGAAAGGAATTTAATAGGTAACGCGGAAAAGGAATTGCCGTCCACGCTTCTATAAAATGGTCGATGACGGCGGGTTTTGGTATAAAACTTGGCGGAAAACTGAATACATCTTGACTGTTCGACTTGAATGCAGTAGACAAAAGCCATAGAAATGGTCCTATGAAGATGCAGGCGACCCCAATTAAAAGCAAATACAAGAGAGCGAGTTTACTAATTTTCATCCAGTTTGTTTTTGGTCTTTTTATCATTGTATCGATTGCCCCCCTCTTGAAAGCTTGTAATTGATGATGGTCAGGACCATAAGGATCAGCCATAGGACCATACCCATAGCAGTAGCGTAGCCCATATCAAATTCAACAAACGCTTTTTGATAGATATAAAGCGGGAGAGACATTGTACTGTCCAGGGGACCTCCACCTGTCATTACATAAATGCTCGTAAACATTTGAACAGTTCCGAGTGTCGCCATAACAACGGTTACAGCAAAAACAGGCCGCAGCTGGGGTAAGTATACATGCCATAGAATCCTCACTTTTGATGCCCCGTCGATTTTCGCGGCTTCGATCAACTCTTTAGAGACCGTCTGCAAGCCCGCTAAATAAATCAGCATATAAAAGCCCGCAGCCTTCCAAGCCTCCAGCATAGAAACGGCTGGAAGTGCCGTTTTTTTATTTAACAGCCAATTAATGTTCGCGTGGTCCCATCCGATTCCATGAAGGGCTGCATTAATTAAACCGGTAGGATGATATAAGTATTTCCACACTATGGCTACGGCCACCATCGCTGTTACCACAGGGAGATAGTAAATAACACGGAAGAGCGTGATTCCTTTTATTGTCCGGTTCACAAGAATGGCAAGAAATAAAGGAAGAGTGATCAGCATAGGGACGGTGATCACAAAG
>NZ_JBDPNU010000140.1:0-4770 GCF_050468105.1 Fictibacillus sp. NRS-1165 | reverse complement strand
GTACAAAATAAAGTTCAGAAAGTGAAAAATTTTGCTTTCTAAATTTTAAAAAGGGGGAAGTGATTAAATTTGAATAACTGGATAACAGCGCTTTTTAATATGGGAAGAAGACAACCTCTTTTAAATATGTTTGGCAGACGGAGAAACAATAATGGATTGATGTGGGCGTCTGTTTTAGGTCTTGTAATTAGTGCGGCTGTTTATGGATTAAGAAGAAATCAAAACAGAAAGATACAGAATCCTGTTCAAAACTTAATGAATAATTTTCCCATGGGAAAAAGTGTCCAAAAACCGAATATCGCTGGATTAACAGAGTTTGCGAAAGAATTAATTCCTAGTAAAAATCCATTTACCAACAAATAGCCTTTATTTCTAAATGCCCACGATTAGGTGGGTATTTTAAATATACGATTTCGCTGCCATACGTTCAGTATATAAATTTATGCTTACCCTTAAATAAAAAATTCGACATAAAAAATTCAATAACCAAATTGGTTGCGGGTATATTATAAATGTCCCTTTTATAAAAGATTAAACAAACCGGTGAACATACTTATTTTGATGGATGAACCACGAGCTACATTTACGATATAGGCAAAGAACGGAGTCTTAAAAATTTTATTTGTAAATCAAAATATTTAAATAAATAAAAATGGAATATTAAGGAAAGGATGGTGTGAACATGAAAATGAGCAACAAATTAATCTTAGGTTTTACCGTTTCTTCCATTGTTGGAAAAGTTATGGAAGCTTTAAACAATAAAGATAATGTGACCCCAAATACAACAACTACGTTTAATTTGAACATTGATAAACCTACTGTGGATCATTCATCTTATATCCATCATTTCGCTTCCGTAATTGGCAGTGTTAGCATAGGTGAGAATGTGTATGTAGGTCCGTTTTCATCCTTAAGGGGAGATGAGGGGTTAAGGATCCATATTGGAAATGGAACCAATGTACAGGATGGGGTAGTGCTGCATGGGTTAAAAAATTATGAATATCAAGGTGTGTTGGCCAATCATTCAACTTTTAAAGAAAATCAGCCTTACTCAATCTATATAGGTGATCAGGTTACGTTAGCACCGCAATGCCAAGTACATGGACCTGCCAGGATCGATAATAAAGTGTTTATTGGCATGCAATGTTTAGTCTTTGATTCTTACGTAGAGGAAAACGTGGTATTAGAACCAGCTTCAAAGGTAATAGGAGTGAAAGTTCCTCGAAACCGATACGTTACAGCAGGAAAGGTAGTCACTAGTCAAGACGAAGCAGATCAGTTGCCAAAGATCACATCACAATACCAATATTATGATTTTAATGAGAAAATGATTTCAGTCTATAAAGAACTTGTAGACGGATACAAAAGGGATGATCAATGAAATGTTGGAATGGGTAAAAGAAATTGTTGTATTATACGGAAGAATTATCACCCTCGTTCCTTTTTTATTGATTACAGCATTATTTATAGGAAAACGTTCTATTAGTGAAATACCAGTGTTTGACTTTTTAATCATCATTACACTTGCTGTCGTTGCTGGAGTGGATATATCCAACCCGAACATCAGCCATTTAAATACTACGATCGCCATTTCGGCTATTGCCTTTTTGCAAAGAGTCATATCGACTTTAATAATAAAAAATAGACGAATCGGTAAATTGATCACATTTGAGCCAACAATAGTCATACAAAACGGAACCATGCTTGTGGGAAATTTAAAGCGTATCCGCTATTCCTTAGACAACATTCTTCAAATGCTCAGAGAAAAGGATATATTTAATCTAACAGATGTGGAACTTGCAATAGTAGAAGCAAATGGAAATTTAACCGTTTATAAAAAAGCGAACAAATCTTTTGTTACGATAGAGGATTTAGAAATTAAAAAGAAACATGAAGGCATATCCTACCCTGTCATCTTGGAGGGAAAAATTGATTCTACTGTTCTTAACCAGTTAAACTTAAATGAAAAATGGTTAATAGATCAATTACAAAAGAAAGGAATCAAAGAATTGGATAGCATTTTTTTCGCTTCGATTAATGATAATCACGAACTGCATTTCTCATTTGTCAATGATGTTACGAAAGCTACTCACCGAATCGTACATTAAGGATTAAGAAGGTAGATGTTTTATTATAAAGGAAATATTTTTGAAAAGCTAATTAAATTAATCTTTAATCATAAACGAGGATCGCCTATATAAAGGCGTGTCTTTTTGTATTGGGCCATATTTGTTGAACAATGTCTATTCAACTATCGAAGCATGATAATTCAACAAGACAAATTAAAAAAGTCGATTCCTTATTACACGAACCGGCTTTTTTTTAGAAGTTGAAATCTGTTTAAGGGTCCTACCAACGAAAACATAGGCTAAGGCTGAAAGTCCCATCATATAAGGACTTTTCTGTCTAATCAATTAATTCTACTTGAAGTAGATGAACAAAGAATAATGAATGGGTTTCTGAACTCTTTTGCATTTAATAAGTTCAGAAATACGGGGTTTTTGCACTCATGTACAGAATAGAAGAATTTCTCACGAAACTAAACGAAGCAGTTTGAGGTTTGACTAAAGAGCTATTAGAAGTCATTAACGTCAAGAAGGTTCTAAATTGTATCAAGTTGAACACCATTTATCCCAGGTCCAAGTTTTGTTGAGAGTAAACAGGGAAGAGTTTACAAAGAATAAGACCATTACTCATGAAAATGGAGATGGATCATATGTCAAATATAAATCAAATGCCTCGGGAAGAAGGAATAGACCATAGCTTAAGTCTTATGAGAGAAGGATATATGTACATTCTGAACAGACGTCACAGTTTTAATTCCGATATTTTCCAGACCAGATTGCTAGGAAAGAAAGCGATCTGCATGGGAGGAAAGGAAGCTGCGGAAGTTTTTTATGACACTGAGAAATTCAAAAGGAAAGATGCAGCACCAAACCGGGTGGTTCAAACATTGTTTGGCAGGAATGGTGTTCAGGCGTTAGATGGGCAGACCCATAAACATCGCAAGGAAATGTTTATGGCGATCATGTCTTCTGACGAGATTAAAAAACTGACCGACATTACAAAAAAACAGTGGGAGATCGCAGTGGATAAATGGGAACAGATGGATAAGGTTATTCTTTATGAAGAAGCGAAGGAAATTATGTGCAGGACAGCCTGTCAGTGGGCAGGGGTACCGGTACAAGAAGGCAAAGTTAAGATGCTGACAAAAAATTTAGGGGCAATGTTCGAGTCGGCAGCTGCAGTTGGTCCAAAACATTGGGTAGGGAGACATGCACGGAATTACGTAGAAATATGGATTGGAGAACTCATTGATAGGGTTCGTGATGGGAAAGTGAATCCCCCTGAAAATACCGCATTACACAGATTTGCCTGGTATCGGGATCTGGAAGGGAATCTTCTGGATACCGAGACTGCAGCTGTAGAAGTAATCAATATTTTGAGACCGATTGTGGCGATTGCTATATTCATCAATTTCATTGCGCTGGCAGTGTTCCATTATCCGGAAGAAAGGGAGAAACTTAAATCCGGCGATGAAAAGTATGCTCAGATGTTTGTACAGGAAGTTCGCCGTTTTTATCCATTTTTTCCATTTGTAGTGGCACTGGTAAAAAAAGATTTCACCTGGAAAGGCTATAAATTTGAAGAAGGCACGTTAACCTTGCTGGATCTTTATGGTACAAATCATGACCCTAAAATTTGGAAAAATCCTCATATATTTAGTCCTGATCGATTTGCCAAATGGGAAGGAAGCCCTTTTAGCTTCATTCCGCAGGGTGGTGGTGATTACTTAATGGGACATCGCTGTGCTGGGGAGTGGGTCACCATTGAAGTCATGAAAGTGAGTCTTGGTTTTCTAGCGAATCGAATGGATTATGAAGTTCCTGACCAGGATTTAAGTTTCAGCATGGTTAGCATGCCAAGTATTCCCCATAGTAAAATAGTGATCAAAAATGTTAAGCGGAGGATATAATTTCATTTCTATCTCTACTCAATTATTGTGAGTAATTAGCTTATTAAGCTACGGGGGGCGTTTCTACAATAAGTGGAGACGCTTTTTCCAACGGGGCAGGAACAGTTTTCAGAAAAGCGAGGTGGTGAACCAAAAAAACGATATGAGGCTAAATGGCTTTTAAAAATGAAACGTTTATCAAAAACGATGGTTTTTGGCAATGATAAAAAGACACCTAAATTTGGCCTGTCACTTTTGGAGATAATTTGCGCTTATTTTAAGTGCTATTTTGCACCATCCTACTTTGTAGCATTGGAATTATGATCGGGGTAACATTTACAACGTTAAGGAAATCCCAATATAAAAAGCCAGATTTCTCAATTTAAAATAGAGAAATGTGGCTTTTTCATTACTCCATAATCGCGCCCGTTTCTCGATCCTGTTCGGAACTGGTGGGAAGGACGTCACATCCTCCGTCGCGGGCGATCGGTGGGACTTGACCGGTGGCGCTTTATGCATTTTACGAGTAGCCATCTGCGAAGAGGATCCATGAAGGCTCCTTCTCTGTTCTTGCTCGTCGTCTACTGCTTTTAGTCGCTCAGGTGCGTCATCAGATCGTCGAGCGCGTCAGACCAGCCATCATACACGTACTGATCACCGGGGTGACCGGCGAATCCGCGTAGGTGGAAGATCATCTCAGTGCAGTCGCCGTGCTCCGTAAGGGTTAGAGTCACGACAGGGGATTTCTCGATGGGATCGTCGGGGTAACCCCAGGTGAAGACGAGCCGTTCGAAAGGTACGACGTCGAGGAACAC
>NZ_JBDPNU010000139.1:0-3523 GCF_050468105.1 Fictibacillus sp. NRS-1165 | reverse complement strand
GAGCTGAATGCGGTCATAGAAGGCGGCAGGGTCGGAAAGATCCTTTGATGCCCCTTTCCACTCATTCAGTATGGGATCTTTTTTCATCTCAGCGTCGATCCATTCTTTCTTGGGAATCACCTTTAATCCAACCTCAATCTTGTGATCCAGGTGAGAGAATAAATCGGTAAAATCTTTGGTTAAATGCTTGGTGATGAAGAGAACATCCTGCTCCGAATGAAACACATTGCCAAAACTCATTGGAATCAAACTGTATTGCTTCATAATCTCTGAAATCATGTGCTGATGTGCAAACAAATTATGGCGGTCAGGCAGCACTTCCCCGTTGACCCTTGATACGACCATCGCAATGTCTTCATGATGAATGGTGTAGACTTCAGACTCTTGGCCATTTAAGGTGACGCGGCCGAATGACTTTTTTTCTTTCTCCTCGATGGCACAAAAAACGTAGATCCCATTTTCTGTACTCAATGACTTTCATCCTCTCTTAAGCACTCTTGCAGAATCAGTTCCTGGACTGTACTTTCATCTTCATCAGGAAAAAACGGCTTGACATGATGAAGGAGGATATCCAGACAAAGCCGCTGATACATCACATTGTTTGGACAAATCTCGATGTCTGCTTTTTTGGCAATGGAAGCAATCATAAGTGATGCCCGCAAACTGGGACTATGTCCTTTTCCATAAATACGCAGCCGGCTAACAAGCTTGAAGACGGCAGCTGCTTCTTTTTCGGTGGCTCCTGTCCGATGCTGAATAATGGCTGCTTCTGTTTTTTCATCGCATGCATTCAAACGAATCGTGATTAATCGGTCAATCAAGGCATCCTGGGTATGAAACGTTCCTGCGTATTCCTCCGGATTGCTTGTAAAAATGACGGAAAAGTCAGGGTGGCACGGGATCGCCGTTACCTTTCCGTTTCCATAGACAGGAAGAACTCTCTCCTCGAGAAGAGATAAAAATATATTATTCGTTTTCGGGCGCGAACGTGTAAATTC
Source organism: Fictibacillus sp. NRS-1165 (assembly GCF_050468105.1). NCBI lineage: Bacteria > Bacillati > Bacillota > Bacilli > Caryophanales > Fictibacillaceae > Fictibacillus > Fictibacillus sp. NRS-1165. Next base: position 2,525 of record NZ_JBDPNU010000139.1, on the reverse strand, counting down.
ATCATAAATAACAACATGTCCCTTTTTAACCGCTTCAATCAGCTGTCCATTGATCCAGATGGGTTTGACCTCTTGTTCCTTCTTGTACACAGAATGGATATAGTTATCGACCACTTGTTTTTTCGATACCCCTACATACTGGCCGATCAGGTCCTGGTTGGACATTTCATGATGCCCCCGGATGACGGTAACAGGTCTGTTTAATTGTTTGGCCACATAAAAAGCAAGGCTAGTCTTGCCAACACCGGACGGACCGACAAAGTGAACGGGATAGCCTGTCCGTAAATATAAAACCGTTCTTGAGACGATCTCGTTAAAAAAAACCGTGTTTACAAATGAATCTTGAACTTCTTTTTTACTCATCTACTGCAGCTTCCTTTCTTCAATAAAAATAAAAAGCCAAGGCGAAAAGTGCCTCGGCATTTCAAGAACCTATTACAGCGGCGCAGGCTCACTGTCTTCTTCTTCTTTTGGTTGAAGAAGCCCTACTGCTTCAGCATACCGCAGCCAGGTATCTACGCTCGCAATAACAATACGGGCATCGATTGTCAGCAGCTCAATTCCCACTAAAGAAACACGAGCCCATAAATCAATGACCACACCCTTATCCAAAATACGGTCAATAACCTCAGCTAAGCTAGAAGAGTCTACACTCTTTTGAATGGCAGCCATGCAATCCCCTCCTTCCATTAGTTGCAAATCAAGGGGAATCTCTTTAGCTTATTCTGTATTTATTTATCTGGTGACAGCCCCCTTGCCAACCAGTGTCCTTCACCAAGAGGCGAAGTAAATTAGTATATGTTTGCTAGAGTTAAATGGAATGGACAAGCGTTTGCTAGAATAAAAGATTTTTTCAAAAAAAAAAGAGACCCCCATTCTCAGGAGCCTCTTCAGATCTTTCATATTCAAATCCTCAAATCCCTCTTCCGATAAGAAACATACGTCAAAAATAATTCCCGTCACACTAATAACCGCTGATAGCACGATAAACACGGCATCAAATCCATTGCTTCCCATCAGGTTTTTCGCCTTTGTTCTACTTGGGAGTATGGGAAAAGTATGGGAAAAGTACATTTTTTGGAAAATCCCAGATCTTCCATTTTCGTGGGTTCTCTCCATTTTTCTATCCTATGGGTGATTTGACAGGCGCAGGGATTCCAGGAGGAGTGACGGTACAACAACATAATCATCATAGTAGCCAAACATAGTCAGCATCACTACACAGCACGCTAAATGGCCGCATGGACATCATCCCTATCATGTTCATGATCCCCACCATATCCATTGGCCACATGGACAACATGTACATCCCCCTCACACCCACCCAGCACATTTTTTGCCGAACATACTTAACAGCAATACTACGTTCAAAACAAGGGCGAGGACCGGTGGTTCCTCTACGGGAAGTTCCCATGGAAATCGGGCTAGGTGGGACTACTACAAAAATAAGGGCATAAGTAGCACTAAAAACTTTACGAATAGTCAATGAATAAAAGCTAAATACGCCCTCCTTTAAGAGGGCGTATTAGTCTTCCAGGTGCCTTCTACTCCACATGATCAGATTTCTGAATGATGTTGCTGTGAACAAAACCATCATAACAACTCACATAAACAAAGAAAAGCGGAAACAAAGGAAGGGCGGAATGGTGCGTCATTTATTCTGCACTCCAGGATTTTATTGTTTTACTTTCATCCTCATTTTATTTCTTGCTCTCAGTAATTTTACCAAGAAAGAAGCCATTGACTTGATCTAAACTTCCTCTCCATAGCACTTTATTTTTAGACGAGGCCATTTTATTTTCTCCACAATAAATCTGTGCATTTTTTAAATGAATAAAGTGTAAATCATTCAAGTTGTCTTCATTTCCCTCTTCAATCGCTTCACTTGATTGAATGAGCCGTTCACTTATTGCTTGTGATACTTCATTGCCGTTTTCAAATGCTTCCCCTAATGCTTCCAAATACTCTTGTGCAGAAATCGTCGTTCCAGAGATAACAGCTCCATTAACATTTAACGTTATATCCAATGAAAATCCGTATTTATTGGAAGCTTTTACAAAAAATTCAAGGATACTGTCTGTACTCATCTTTTAACCCCCGCTGTTTTATTTGGAAGATGTATCGTCATTACTGGAAATAGTGAATTCTTTTGGTTTTTTATCGTTTTTAATACGTTTATTTTTTGAGCTTACTTTTAGGGGGCGCTGCTCGTCTTTTTCATCCCGATCCACAATCACATCTTCGTCATTTTTTTCCTCCTCCGATAATGGGGCTAGCTGTTCTAACTTCTTTTCTATTAATTTTAAGCGTTCGTTAAGTTTTCTATTTTCATATTCAAGGATTTGAAATTGTTCATCGTTATTGTCCTTCGCGTTTACTTCCTGATGATCTTGTTCTTCGTTATTGTCTTGCAGGTTTATTTCCTGATGATCTTGTTTTTCGTTACTTGCATTTGTGTTCTCTTGATCTTCACTATTCTCTATTTTTAACAAGCCTGCCGTTTTATTTTTTAGTTTTTTTGCTGT
>NZ_JBDPNU010000138.1:0-4277 GCF_050468105.1 Fictibacillus sp. NRS-1165 | reverse complement strand
GTATTGATGTTCCGTAAAAGGAAAAGGAAAGCAGCCAATGAGCATAAAAAAGAAGAGAAGAACAGGATGCCGAGTGAAGCTGTGACGCTCGATTTATTAAAACAGGCAACAGTGAAAATGGATGATGCTGAAATCGTACAGCGGCAAACAAACAACGGTGCTACTTTTTCGCTTGTTTACATACAAACGTTAATTGACAAGGAGAGACTGAACGAGGCCATTATTCAGCCACTTCTTCAGAGCAAGGAACAGACATTTATTCAGGGTATATCCACATGCAGTGTTCTAAGAATCCATGCAATAGAAGAAGCCAAAGAACACATGCTGTTTGGTGCTGTTCTCATCCATGATCATGAGAATAATGAGTGGTGGGCGGTAAAACTGGAGAATACGCTCAGCCGTGCGATCGAAAATTCGGAAACTGAGACGATAATGTACGGGCCCAAAGACAGCTTTACGGAAAGGATTGAGCAGAATGTGTTCATGATTCGGCGGCGTCTGCCCGTTACTGAGCTAAAAGCAGAAAAGTTCCAGGCAGGTTCGAATACCAAAACACAGGTTCAGATGCTGTATATTGAAGGAATTGCGAATCCCGAGATCGTCGAAATTGCACGGGAAAATATTTCGAAAGTGAACTTTGACATGATTTTGGAGGCCTCCAATCTTTCCGCTTTTATGGATGATCATACGCACAGTTTGTTTCCACAGTTTATGCAGACGGATCGTCCGGACTCGTGCGCCTATTCACTGGGGCTTGGCAAGATCGTTATTTTGCTAAATGATACACCTTTTGCACTCATCGCCCCCATTACCTTTTTTCATCTGTTTCAATCTCCAGAAGATTATGTTCATCGCTGGGTGATTGCCAGTTTTTTACGAACCCTTCGTTATTTAAGTTTTTTTATAGCCATCACTTTGATTCCTCTTTATGTGGCATTAACCACTTATCATTATGAGATGATTCCACTCCAGATTCTGTATGTACTCATGGAATCACGGACCAAACTGCCCTTCACCCCATTTTGGGAATCACTGATCATGTTGGTTATCATTGAAATTATTAAAGAAGCGAGTTTACGGATGCCGACAAAAACGAGTCAGACCATTGGAGTTATTGGCGGTATTGTCATCGGACAAGCTGCTGTTGAAGCGGGATTTGCCAGCAAGGTGTTGATTGTTCTTGTGGGTATCTCGGCGATTGCATGCTTTTTAGTACCGAATTATTTAGTCACAAAAGCAACTACCGTCCTTCAATTTTTGATTCTTATTCTTGCATCATTTTATGGGATCCTGGGAATTGCCTTTGGATTGATACTCCTGCTCGCTCATCTGAATGGTCTTTCTTCCTTAAAACAGCCATTTTTTGCACCGGTTGCTCCGCTTTACTGGAGAGATTGGAAAGATCTTTTTGTTCGCGCACCATTGCCATGGGCAAAGCTGCGGCCGGAATATTTGAAGACGGTGAAAAAATGGCGGGTGTCTAAAGGGGAGGGGAGCGAATGAGCAGCAGATTTCGCTTGTTTGATAGAACGGCCGTTATGGGAAGCGGTTATATTTTTGCGATGGTGAACCGGATGCAAATGCTGTACTACTTATTAATTTTGCCCAAACACTTGGTCCATCCTTATATGATGGTAGGGATCCTTGGAGTGGGTGTTCTTTCGCAGATCAACCTTTTGATTCTGGCCAAATATTTAACATCGAATTATTTTGTTCTGGGTTATCGCGGCTTTGTCCAATTATTTAGCGAAAAGATTGTCCGATTCTTTGCACTTCTGGGGGTTTTTTTCATTTTAATGAAAGTGATCGTGACCACTTTGGGGTATGTCGAAATTGTCCACCAATTTATGTTTCCCTCGATGAAGACGAGCTGGCTTATTTTCGTCTTGATGGCATCCGGGTTTTATATCGCTTCTCAAGGGATGGAGAAAACGATTCGTTTGTCCATCATCGGTTTTTTGGCCACGATCTGGGTGATTCTTATCTATATTCCATATTTCTTGCCGCCCATTGCCGAAGCTCATCATTTGTATCCATTGGTGCCGGGGGAGGTTTCACTTCATTCATGGTACGGACTGCTGATGGTTTGGTCTGCCCTCTCCGGACCTGAATATTTAGTTTGCCTCGGCCCCTGGATCGGCCCTAAGGAAAAGATTTTAAAGAGAATGAGTATAGGCAATGCACTCTCAGTCTTTGAATACCTTGTTCTGTTTGTGGCATGTCTTCTCTATTATGGTTCACCATATTTGGAGAAGATTAGTTTCCCGGTCGTGAACATGATCCGCTATCTGCAGTCCCCTGTTTTTGAAAGGGTGGATCTTATATTAATTTCCCTAAACATGATTTATTTTCTCTATTTGATTGCCCTTTTTTTATTATGTTTGTATGGAGCAATAAGAATCGCGGCAGGGAGAATAAATATCAAGACGAATCGCAAGGGCTTTTTAGGAAGTGTAATTGCCGTTTTTATCTGTATGCTGATCATTAATGGTTGGTACTGGAGGGAAGGAGAGGAATTAAATCTATGGGTAACACTGCAGCTATGGCTGGGTGCAATAACCTACCTTTTGGTTCCTTCTGTACTTGCCATTGCCATGAGATGGAAGAGGGGGCAGTCTTAGATGAAGACTCTTTTGTCCATCCTTTTTATCCTCCTCGTTTTTTCAGGCTGTTCCTCACCTTATGTTGAAAACAATACGGTTGAGCAGATTGCTCCGGTCACGTTTTGGTCCCTGAATCAAGGGGAAGGAGACAAATTTAAAATAACGACCCTCGTCCCTCCGGTTACTAATGAGAAAAAAAGGCTGCTTACATTGAATGTGGATTTATTAAAGCAGGGGAAAAAAGAATTCAACCTGAAGTTTTATCGGGAATTGAAGTTTGGCCAACTTCGCATGCTGATCATTAATGAAAAACTGGCAAAAAAAGAAATCATCTCGTTAATTGATACGATCCTCTCAGATCCTGATGTATCTCCGCGCCTTTTTCTTGTACTGGTCAGAGGGAGCTTTGAAGATTATTTAGATGTGGAAAGGAAAGTGCAGAAGAACCTGGATTATTACCTTTACCGGATGTTCCGGCATTATGAAAGAAGAAATCAAGGGGAAATGAGCATCGTCAATTTGCATGAATTTATGGAAAAGGTCTACTCTCCTTATTCCGATCCAGTGCTTCCGATATTTAAGGCAGACAAAGATAATTTTACGTATGAAGGAACGGCTTTATTTAATGAAAATAAGTATGTCGGTTTATTTAATAAAAGGGAAGACCAAATGTTTCAGCTCATCGCCAATGACCACTATTTAAAGAATCTTCCCATCCCACATCTCAATGTTTCCTTGGGCCAGGTACGCTCCAAGGTTCATATGCAGGTCGATGATCAATTCAAAACGTTAAACATTCATGTTAAGCTAAAGGGAAGAATCGATGAATACCGAGGACACCGAAACATACTCAGTCGAAGTGAAATGAATAGGATGACCCACGATATCGAGTCTTATTTACAACGGGAAACCGCGGGGCTTGTAAAGGAAACACAAAAGTTAAAGATAGAACCGCTGGAAGTGGGAGCCCATACGCTCTCTCCCTTGGTTCATCCAATGACAAGAAGGGTATGGCTGGACCATTATGAAAAAATGAAGGTTCATGTGAAATACTCGGTGAAAATAGAACCGCTAAGTTTGTAATTTTAAAATGGTACAGATAAAAGGAGCCGGTTTTTGCCGGTTTTTTTTGTTGCAATAGAAGCTGGTTAGGCGCGAGGCGATTATAATAGCAAAAGTAAAACGATAACGTAATAAAATCTCTGCGTATTTTTTTACCAGCATTCCAAACTTGGCGACATGATCCGGTTCACCGGTTATTCCAACGGTACCTATAAATTCCCCAGAAAGTTCAATAGGAACAGTAATACCTTGTTTTACACCTCTTAATGTTTTTGAGGCCACTTCACTGTGAGTGGTTTCTCTGCGACGGAACAATACATTAATGGAAGCTTGGTGTAATGAGCCAATTCTGGTCGATCACTCGAACCAAGTACAATTCCATTTTGATCTGTAATGAGTACATCATGATCAATAACTTTACTTGTTGTATTTGCAATTTGTTGCGCTAACCTGTCTAACATTTTTTCCTCCCTGAATCCCTAAAGGATAGGTATATATCCCTTTGAGAGATATGCCTATCAGAATTTTATTTTTAATAGTACCACACCAATAATTAAAACAATTAAATTTAGAAGGACATACAGTGTTAATGATGTAAATAAGAAAGAACTT
>NZ_JBDPNU010000137.1:0-1175 GCF_050468105.1 Fictibacillus sp. NRS-1165 | reverse complement strand
CATAAGCCAGAGTATCACATGCTCGTTTACGCCCTGGCTGATGAAATCATAAATCGCCTTGTTGGATATGCAGATACCCTGTTGTCCGTTCATTCTGGTCAGAATTCCTACCAGGCTGAATGTATCGAAAATGACCCATCCCCATAAAAATCTGCAGTTGAAAAGACTTGAAATTAACCCGTAGGAGATCAATCTTATGAAAGAAAAATGTTTTTATTGTGACCATGAATTCGAAGAAGGAAAACACTATACCGTTTCATTTTTAAGAGATGGTGATGAACAAATGGAACCATTATGTGCGGTTTGCTACACTGAATGGCTAGAAGGTATTAAAGAATAGCCAACTTCATTGGGGTTATGGCCATTGTTCTCTCCCGATCACACCTCAGCTGCCTCCCCTCATTCGTAAATTATTCCAATTTCCTGGTTCAACGGATCATTATGCCCATAAGTATCTATCGATAACAAATGGTAATAATGGTGAGTAAAAACGTGTAGAAAGAGGAATTTATGGATTTTTTTAAAAATTCCAAACCCACTGTTGATGCTAAGGATTATATTCCATCAGTAAAAGATATAAAAGAAAATAAAAAATTGGTGTCTTCCATTTTTCATGAGACAAGCGATTTCAAAACAAGAGAGCTTCTTTTCGTGAAACAGAAAGCAATGATTTTGTATTTGGAATCTATGATTGATGTCGAAAAGATACAAAAAGAGGTAATCACACCTCTAACATGCCCTGAGAAAAAAGAAACCCTTTCCAACATCCTTACGTCTCTGGATATGAAGTCAACCAATAATATAAAAGATGCAGAGAAAGGACTTAGACCGGGCGATTCTGGAGCCTGCCAACGAAAAAGTGGTACGCGGAAGCCATGACGGTTTTGTTGGCGATACAGGTACCAATATTTATCTTCTGCGTAGAAGAATGGCAGATAGTGACTTGGTCATCAGATCATATAAAGCAGGACGCCGATCCCATACTGAGCTTTCGCTGGTCTATATGAAAAGTCTGGCAGATCCGGGTTTAATCGAGGAAATAGAGAAACGGACCACGATTGACGTTTAAGCTTTCAGATAAACATCAAAATTCCCCAAAAAACTATCTTACGATGGGCGTCCAAAAAATCATTAGAAAAATGGATGTAAAGGTCGCCTCTCGCTCTAAAGTGTCC
>NZ_JBDPNU010000136.1:0-999 GCF_050468105.1 Fictibacillus sp. NRS-1165 | reverse complement strand
TGACATATCGCGGTTTCCTCCGCCGCCTTGGCGCTGCTTATCTCCGCGCCCGCCTTTTCTTCTCTTGTCCCTTGATTCATTGTTGCCGCCGCGCTGAGGGCGTCTGCGGTCACCAAATCGGTTGTCCCGGCGTTTTTTGGTTGCCAAAGGCGGTTCGAACGTCAACTCAATCGGAGTGGTATCCGGTTCTTTTGTTAAAAGCTTGAGTGCAGCAGATAAAAGAGATACAGAATCATGCTCTTCAAGCATCTCCATCGCTGTCTGTTTGTAAACTTGGATGTCGCCGTCTTCAATTACGTTCAGCAGCTTATCTAGCGCCATGCGCTGTTGGCCTTCAATTGCCTCAGTGAGTGATGGAACAGGACGTTTAACCATTTTACGCTTCGTAATTTTTTCAATGGTGTATAGATGATCGATCTCACGAGGTGTGATAAACGTTACCGCATAACCCGTTCTCCCTGCACGTCCAGTACGTCCGATACGGTGAACGTAGCTTTCAGGATCTTGTGGAATGTCAAAGTTATATACGTGAGAAACCCCGCTGATATCAAGGCCACGCGCTGCAACGTCAGTCGCGACAAGCACTTCGATCGTATTGTTCTTGAACGCGCGGAGAACCATGTCACGTTTTGACTGCGGAAGGTCACCGTGAATACCCTCAGCTGAATAACCTCGTTTGTTCAAGGCTTCAGTCAATTCATCTACACGTCTTTTGGTACGCCCGAAAACGATGGCAAGCTCTGGCGATTGAATATCGAGCAAACGTGTAAGTGCATCGAATTTTTGTTTTTCTTTTACTTCAACATATTCTTGTTCAATGCTTTTTACCGTCATCTCACTTGCTTTTACACGAATGATCAGAACATCTTTCATGAAACGCTCTGCAAGTTTCTGAATTTGTTTCGGCATCGTTGCCGAGAAGAGCATCGTATGCCGTTCAGTAGGCACGTTCTCAAGGATGGTCTCAATATCCTCGATGAAGCCCATGTTCAGCATTTC
>NZ_JBDPNU010000135.1:0-7200 GCF_050468105.1 Fictibacillus sp. NRS-1165 | reverse complement strand
ATCCTGTGCACACGATGTATGATGGGGACACCATATTTTCTCTCGCTACTGGAGAAGTGAGCGCTTCAGTAGACCTCATTGGAACCCTGGCAGCAGACGTTTTAGCAGAAGCAGTCATCCAAGCCATTCTGAACGCTGAAGGAATTGTAAACTTTCCTTCAAGTAAAGACGTCAGAAAATCACTTAGGAAAGGAAGGGAGTAATGACAACTGCCATTGAATCGATTTTGAACCATGTTGATGAAAAAGAAGTAGTCGAGCTGACAAGAAGACTCATCCGGATAAAAAGTGTTTATCGTCCCAATGTTGAAGGCGGTAATGAGGAGAAGGTTGCCCGTTTCCTCGTTAAATACCTAAAGGACATAGGGCTGGAGGTCTACTATGAAGAGGTAGTGCCAGGACGGCCAAATGTGATCGCGGTCTATGACTCTGGCCTTCCAGGTAAAACACTTTTATTTGAAGGGCATACAGATGTGGTAACTGAAGGGGACCTGGACTCCTGGACGTATGACCCATTTGGCGGAGAAATCAGTAACGGGAGAATATACGGAAGAGGTTCTTGTGATACAAAAGGAAATTTAGCGGCTGCAATCTCTGCTGTTCATTCTTTGAAAAAATCACAGATTCCTTTCAAAGGTAAAATTATACTATGTATTCCTTGTGACGAAGAAGGCATGATGATTGGAATAAAAGAGTTTATTAATAATGGCTGGGCTAAAGATGTGGATGGAGCGATTATTTGTGAACCAGAGGAAAACCAGCTATGTATAACTCAAAAGGGTGCGATGCGGATCGTTTTGAAAACGTTTGGAAAAATGGCCCACGGCGCAATGCCGCTCACCGGAATCAATCCTGTCACAAGAATGGCAAGATTGATTGTGGAATTGGATAAACTGGAACAAACGGAAAAAGAAAGGCTGGGAGAACATCCTTATCTCGGCTGGCCGAGTATCACGCCAACTATCCTTCAATCACCCGTAAAAGGAGAACCACAAATCAATGTCGTTCCTTCACAATGTATGGCCTCTCTCGACATACGGACGGTACCTGGACAGGATCATTCACAACTCAGAAGGAATATGGAAGATATCATTGAGCGGCTCAGCAAAGAAGATGATCTTTTTAGTGCATCTCTTGAAGTGATCGAAGACCGCCCTTGGACAGAGACACCAAAAGATCATGAAGTTGTACAGGCTGTGGCAAAGGCTTATTCCGAATTGACGGGAAAGCCTCCTATCTATAATGGTGTCCCAGGGGCAACAGATGGCACGTTCCTTCATCTTGCTGGGGTGCCAATTATTACTACAGGAGCAGGTGATCGCTATATCCCTCACCATGCCGATGAATATGTTGATATAGAGGAGCTTGTTCAAACAGTGAAGCTTTACACATTTTCCGCTCTTTATTTTTTGAAGTAGTTTTCGAATGAAGAAGAAAGGCAGGTCCTTTGGAAAAAGGATTCTGCCTTCTATATGTTTGACAAATTAATGTTATACTGATTCTTTCGTCCCTGCTGCAGCTAACTTTTTGTGATGGAAAACATAAGAACCGGCAATAAGAATGAATCCAACAAAAAAACCTACCCATGAACTGAACGGATCTCCGACTGCGATAGTGGAATACATGGCACCGGCAAGATCAAAGACAAACCCCGCATAAGCCCACTCTTTTAATCTTGGAAAGCCTGGAACCAGAATGGCGATGACACCTAATAATTTGGCAACGCCAAGAAAAGGTAAAAGATAGTCAGGATAGCCCAAATGATTAAATAAATCGACAGCACTAGAAACAGATAGAATATCAGGAATTGAACCTGCTAGCATTAAGGCTGACAATAATGCTGTGAAGATCCAATACCAGACACGAATTCGCTTCATCATCTCATTCCCCTCTGCAAAATTTTGGATTGAATTTTTGTTTCACCATCATGCTTATACACAGGGGATGAGGAGTAGAATGAGACTTTATATTCAATTTAATATAAGAACAACATAAGTAGACTCGTAACAATCCCGGTCCAAATGCAGAGAATAAAACAGTATCCCATGATATCTTTAATCTTTAAGCCAAGTACTCCTAATAAGGGAAGTGCCCAAAACGGCTGAATCAAGTTTGTCCAAGCATCTCCCCACCCAACAGCCATGGCAATGGTTGCTGGATCAACACCTAGTTTTAAACCTGCGGGAACTTGTAATGGTCCTTGTAAAGCCCATTGGCCGCCGCCTGAAGGAGCCAAAAGGTTAACTAAGCCTGCTGACCAGTATGTAAAGATATCAAAGTTGTCTTTAGAGGCTATGGAGGCCATCCATTCAATAATGTTTGCTCCAAGCCCTGAACTTCCAAGAACGCCAATGATACCTGCATAGAAAGGAAATTGGAGAATAAGAGGAGATATGGTTTGAGTCGCCTCCTCAAACCCTTTGGCAAAGTTATTCAATGAGCCATGTAACAACAAACCTAAAGACAAGAAAAAGATATTGATAATATTCAGATCCAGACTGCGTCCATGAAGGAATTCATACCCGCAATACATTACCCCGATGGCACCGAGAACGATTCCTAAAAAAGGAGTCCATTCTAACTTTTCTGCTATTGTTACGTTTTGGGGTTGAACTATTGTATTTGAAGGCTGGGGTTGTCCTTTATAAGCAACGATATTTTTCTTTGGGGCCATTAATACGATGATAATAGGCATCGTGACTAAAAGTACAAGAAAAATTATGATTGTGGAAAGACTAAAAATGGTCTGTGAAGTGGGAATGACTCCCATTTGTTTCATAAGGAAATGGTCCGATGTTGCAACAGTAAGTCCAATTGAGCTTGATAGCCCTGCACTATATAGGGCAGTAGGAGCATAAGCAGCAGCGACAAGCAAAGGGAAATGAGAATAAGCATTTTTAGAGGCTACTTCTTTTGCCATGATGGCGCCAACCACGACCGCCAATCCCCAATTGATATAGTATGCAAAAGCACTGATCAAGAATGTCAGTATATACGCTTTCTGTGGGGTGTTTGCTAACCTTGCTATCGATTGAAGTCCTTTATTCAAGAAAGGCACACTTGCCAGCGCCATGCCAGTCACCATTAACAAAACCATCTGCATGGTAAAAGCTAAATATGCCCAGAAGCCATCTCCCCATGATTTTATAATGCTCATCGGCTCTGAAGGATGCATAAAAACGCCGATGAGCAGAACGAACAATGTCAGAAGAACGGCGATCACAAAGGCATCCGGAACATATTTATGGGACCAGTTTGACAATACATTTGCCAATCTTGTAAACAATGATTCTCTTGCACCTTCATCATCCACTTTTTTCTGAGCTTGGAACTCCATGCGATCATCTCCTTCTTTTATGAAGCATGAAAGAAGCATCATAAGCCCAAATCTGAACTCATGACGCTTTTTACTTAGTACCAGATGGTTTCGGCCACTTTATAGGCATCACTGTTTGGTATGGCATGTTTGCCCTGTGCTGTTGCTTTTCTTGGGTCATAATCATATACCATTCCTGTGTAACAGGAAGTTTGTCCCGTTTTTACCGAACCGTTTCCGCCTGAACTGTCGCAGGTTAGTGCTTTGCCATCCGTACTGCGCACAATCCTTGCATCCGCTTCATAATTGGATGTCGCTTTTCGGGTGATGGTTACCTTTGCCCAAGCGGTTTTGCATGCCGTGCTAAACTTCAGCTCTACGTAAGAAACAGAGTCGATCCATTTTTTATCTTTTGTAACCGCACTGTCATCACAGTTATTGTAGTATGGACTCTTTCCGTCATACGAATGGTTTTCTGCATGGGCAGACTGTTCAAACGTACTGAAGGATGTGATGATCGCAGCTGCAATGATCGCTATGGACATAAAAAATCCTTTGATCTTTTTCCTCAACAAAAATCATCCTTTCTTTTTTAATACCAATCTGTCTCTCCACGGGTATACGGCCAAAATCCAACTGCCTTTGCTTTCCGGGGTTCCAAGTCATATACCATAGGGGTGTAACAGGAAGTCTGCCCTTTGTTGATTTCTCCGTTACCGCCAGCATTGTGGCACCCATACTGTTTATTATCTGTATTTCGTACGACCAAGGCAGTGGCTTCACCATCTGTTTTGGCTGGTCTGCTCAAAGTGATCTTGGCCCACGCTGTCTTGCATGTGGTGCTGAATCTCAATTGCAGGGTGGCATAAGAGCCATCAGGATTGGTGATCTTCAAGGATTTTTTCGTCACACCAGAGTCATCGCAATTGTTGTAGGAAGGGGCTTTACCGTCATAGGTGTGTGTCTCCGCTATAGCTTTGCTCGTAAAGCCCCCTGGGGCGACGAGGAATGTAATACTTAAAAAGGCAACAAAGATGCAGGATGTTACTTTTTTAATCAGTTTCAACCTTATCAATCCTCCCGTTTTTTTATTCCACCCTAGATTAACGCGGTTGGAATAATATGTTAAGTGCGATTTATCCCAAAAAATTCTAGTTTTTCGAAAGTAAAATCAGCAGATAGTCGGAGAATGAATCAGGCAGAAAGTAACTGATGAAACAGGATGAGTGCAATAATGCAAAATCCCTGATCCGTTTAGGATCAGGGATTTTGTTCATTAATAACCGCGTGCCAGGCACCTGGATTATTTTAAAGCGTTTTGAATCGTTTCAAAGCTCTTTTCAATATGTGAAAGCATTTCCTGTTCGGCTTTACTGGCATTTCGTTCCTTCATCGCCAAATAAATCAGTTCGTGATCATCAACAAAATCTGAGAAGTTCTTAAAATGATTTTTTAAAACATTATTCCTGATATAAAGCGTTTTTGTTTTGATCACATCGCATAATTGGATGAGCTGTTTATTATCGGAGGCGATGTCAATCATATCGTGAAATTTTTGATTTAGATTGGTAAGGGTTTGTGTATCATTTAATTTTACAGCCTTTTTTGATTCCTCAAGAACAAAGCCGAGCTCATTCAGCTGCTCGTCCTGTATATGAGCAGTTGCCAATTTGACGGCAAGAGACTCGAGACTTTTTCTGCATTCATATACATCCACTATATCTTGAACACTAGGATTATAAACAAATATGACATTATTTTTCCGTGTGAGCAAACCATCTTTTAACAGCATCTGGAAGGCTTCCCGAACGGTTCCTCTGCTGACGCCAAGCTGTACGGCGACCTTCGTCTCAACCAATCGTTCTCCAGGTCGGAATTCACTATCCATGATCATTGCTTTTAAGATCGTATACACCTGACTATGCAAAAGTTCTGTTTTTTGTATTTCCCTCAATTCAAGCCCTCCTATGAAACATAAGTTCATGTCGTTACTTTCTGTCTAATTAATAGTTTACAACAACTCGAGGAGTTTGTGAAAGATTTCGTCAACGGTTAACCGTTGACAAAGAAAACATAGATAATTATTATTATAATTATCAGAATTTTGGAAACAGATAACAAGTTCGCTTCTTCGCATGTAAAGCGCTTACATCATTCGGGGCTAATCTACTAAATGGGGTGGAGTATGATGGATAAACAAAAGATCGGGCCGTTAAACGGGCTGAAGGTTTTGGAAATCGGCAGTTTAATAGCGGGGCCGTTCGCCGGAAGATTATTGGCGGATTTCGGTGCTGAGGTTATTAAAGTTGAGCCGCCAGGAAAGGGGGATCCCATTCGGAAATGGAGAATGCTGCATGAGGGGACTTCTTTATGGTGGTATGTGCAGTCCAGGAATAAGAAAAGCATCTCTTTAGATCTTCGAAAGGAAGAAGCGCAGGAAATCATTCGAGAGCTTTCTAAAGAGATCGATATTATTATTGAAAACTTTAAACCTGGCACGCTGGAAAAGTGGGGCATTGGTTATGAGGACTTAAAGAAATATAATCCCTCTATCATTATGGTTCGTGTTTCAGGTTATGGCCAGGATGGCCCATACCGGAATAAACCGGGCTTTGGCAGTATTGGGGAAGCAATGGGAGGAATTCGGTATTTAACCGGGTATCCTGATCGTCCTCCGACAAGAGTAGGAATCAGTTTAGGAGATTCTGTAACTGCTCTCTATGCCGTTATGGGAGCTTTAATGGCTGTCTATCATAGAGATCAAACCGGAGAAGGGCAATGTGTGGATGTCGCACTTTACGAGGCGATCTACAGCTTGATGGAAAGTGCTGTCCCAGAGTATGACCAATACGGAGTGATCCGTGAAAGAACGGGCAGTACTCTGCCAGGAATAGCACCTTCCAATACGTACCTTTGCAAAGACGGAAAGTACGTTGTTATCGGAGCAAATGGGGATGGCATCTTTAAAAGGCTGATGGAAGCCATCAATCGAGAAGATTTGCGAGATGATCCTGATTATGCTTTCAATCATGGACGAGTACTGAAGGCGGAGTACCTCGATAAAGTTATCGGTGGCTGGACAATACAGCATAACTTAAAGGATGCACTAAAAATATTGGATGAATACAACATACCTGCCGGCTCCATCTATAGTGTGGAAGATATGATGCAAGATCCGCACTTTATTGCTCGTAAAATGATTTGCGAACTGGATGTAGAAGGGCTGGGAAAACTTAAGGTTCCTGGTATTGTTCCAAAAATGAGTAAGACACCTGGAAAGATTAACTGGCCCGGTCCTAAGCTTGGAGAACATACGGAAGAAGTTTTAAAAGAAAAGCTGGGTATCACAAAGACCCGATATGAAGAATGGCAAGAGAAAGGAATCATTATCAATAACGAAACAGGAATTCTGAAATGACAGGAAGGAGAGCAGCTGATGAATTTACCGAAACGTGTAGAAATCATTGAATCGGGACCGCGGGATGGCATCCAAAATGAAAATACGTTTATCCCGACCGAAAAGAAACTGCAGCTTATTCACGCCTTAGGAAAGACGGGGATCAGAAGGATGGAGGCCACCTCGTTTGTTTCGCCAAAGCATGTGCCGCAAATGGCAGACGCCAATAGGGTCTATCGAAACATCGATCAACAGCCAGATGTGCAATACCTGGTCCTTATTCCGAACAAAAAAGGATTTGAACGGGCAAGAGATGCGGGAGCTAAAAATCTTGCTCTTGTTGCCGGGGCAAGCGAGACGTTTAACAAGAAGAATGTTCGGATGTCCGTAGAAGAATCACTTCACCAGCTATCATTAGTAGTAGAAGAGGCAAAAAGCGAGAACATGTTTGTAAGATTCAGTATCGCTACCGCCTTTCACTGCCCGTA
>NZ_JBDPNU010000134.1:0-4060 GCF_050468105.1 Fictibacillus sp. NRS-1165 | reverse complement strand
TACGATATCTAGATATCGTATCCTGCAGTGAATGAATAAACTGTTGTAATTTGTTATTCTGTAATGCTGATATAATGGTAAGATGAAACTCAGAGTTTATATGGTTAAGCTCTTCAACATTTTCCTCTTCGAGAAGTAATTCGGCCTTTTTTACATAAGCCTCAAGTCGATTAATAATCGTATAATTATCTGGTAAGATCCTACGGAGTGCTTCCATCTCTACAATCATTCGAATTTCATAGATTTCCTGAATTTCCTCTAATGTAGGAATCGAAACAATTACTTTGCGGCCTGGAAGTACGGAAACCAAGTTTTCATTTTCCAAACTTCGAAAAGCTTCACGAACCGGGGTACGGCTTACTGATAGCATGTTTGCAATTAAATTCTCACTCAATTGTTGCCCAGGCTTTAACTTTCCGTCTAATATTGCCTTTTTGATAGTTTGATAAACAACCTCTCGCAATGGTAAATAAGTTGGTAATTCACCAAGTGGCTCTAGTTTGATTTCTTCTTCCAAAGTCATGAGGATTCATTCCTTTTTCTTAGTAATAAGTATGGACTTTCGAAAACCATTAAGTCAATAATAACCGAAATCCAAGATATAAATCTAAATAAAGCATACACTGTTTTTAAAAATTAGGCTATGTTAAGCTTTAGTGTTGATTCTGGGAATAAAGCTAACCGCCTTCTGAGGAGGGCGGTTAGTTGAGCTAATGTCCTTGTTAGTTGAGTCAACATTGACTTTTTATAGAGATAACTTCAGGATATATTCTTCAACGTCCTCAGCTCGTGAATTGGAGTATCCCTTGTCTTCTCCTTTTATCTCAAAGCCACAATTTTCTAATACGCGAATGGAAGCAATGTTATCCTTCGCCGCACGAGCATAAAGGGGGCGAATGGTTATACAATCCAGAAATTGAGAGAGTGCTTCGGTCGTGACACCTTTCCCCCAGTATTCACGTCCGATCCAGTAGCTGACTTCCCGTTCACCGAACTGTTCAAAGCATGAGACATGTCCTGCCACATTTCCACTATAAATTACCGTCTTTTTTATTATCGTCTCATTGTTTAAAATCTTTTCCCAATGTGCCTTAAAAGCAATCTTATCCGACGGGTCCTTAGAAGTAAAGGCAGCCATAAAATTGGCTGTCGTGTCCAACTGCTGTTCAAAAAAAATCAATAGGTCATCTTCGATTACGTCACGCAACAACACGATTTCCACATTACACCTCATTCAAGTAAAATTTTTTTCAAACCACAGATTAATTTAGACAGTTATATTGAAGTATTCTTTTCAGCAAGAAAAAGCTGACCTTCGAAGATTAGTATTTGTCTCTGTTACTGTGAACAGGCATGAAGTGATTAACATATTTTTCTTATTCGACGCAGTATTCTCATATTCCTTGCTATCTAAGTAACGAAACCAAGCCAAATAATGTTGCAAATATTTTGTTGCAACGCCATTAAAGCGGTCAATCCAACGCTTCAAACGGCTATGGTAGCTGTTTACATTCTGAATGGGGTAAACCCCTTTCACACGCTGTTTCCAGTCGGACTTGAAGCGGTAATGGGTTAAACCTTTCGAATTGGCGTAGGAACTGAATGCACGCCATGAATCGAAACAAAGTACATTCGACTCTGATAAATGACCGCCAATAGCCTCATCCAATTTCGTAGTCCGAATACGCCCACGTCCAAGAACGCCGGAGAAAGTCATCTTCTGACGGTCACGGGCGACCAATACACATATTTGGTCGTTGCTGATGCCGCGATATTTAGCTTTGCCGCCGCGTTTACGGGACTTGCGTTCAGAGATGTTTCTTTTCCCCTTTTCAGAGTAGAGGAAATAGGTCTCATCCATCTCGATGATACCTTGGAATGATTCCGTTGGAATTTGTTTCAGAGCGGAAAGAATTTTATGCCGCCAATAAAAGGGGTTACATGAATTAACTCATCATGCAACAACTCGGCACATTTCATCAGCGAAAAACCCTCAATCATAAAATTCAATGAATCGAACCCAAAGGTGAGGTCTTCTGGTGCATTGAAGTGGAGTATTCGTGAGAACGTTAAACGTTTGACGGCAGGATTTACAGCGATAACGTTGCCGTCTAACCTTCCCAGTACGGGTTTTAATCACGTACTTTCCAAATTGCACAACCGAGAGGCTATCGCAATGTGGGCAGACAAGACCAGCTTTATACTTTAGCTCCTTGATTTCATCGATCGCACGTATAGGAGTAGTCATTCCCGTGATACGAGATTGCAAAAAGTGGAAGAGTTCCAGCTTGCCGCTGTTGTCTAAAGCATCAGCACGCTTTTTCAAATCCTATAGGTCCATAGGAAAATCATCTCCGAACGATAGTGTTACCTTAGTTATAGAACAAACGTTCGAATTTATCAAATATCAACATTGTAATTTAACATAGCCAAAAATTAAACAATGAAGCTCTAGATAGTGTTTATTAAGCTCATCATAAATGCGTGTACTTTTCCAGACGGTTAGCTTATGACTTCACTAAGGCTATTCAGTTTGTCCTAATTAACAGTCAAAAAGGTTACTCAAAAGTATCATGCTACTGCTAAATAGCAACAACACCATAATTATGATAAGGTGCTACGAACAAACCACCTCCACTCCAATTCATATAAATAATTCAAAAGGACTCTATTTAATGCCCTGTAATCCATCTTAGAACGGCCGAGAGCCCTGTCGTTGGACAGGGCTCTCGGCAACTTATGCTACTTACATCAAGTGCATGTTGCCAACTCGGATAGTAATATAAAGCGCTACGCATGAGCTCAGGATGAGTTTGTTTCACTTGTTTTTTGCTTAATGAATTTCCCCTGTTTTCAAGCTCCTGAATCTGCATGATCACTTCTTATGCTGATAAATTAGGTTCCAATGGATTCACTCCTTGTCTTTAGCACTATTTTTGCCTTTGATACAAAGATTAAACATGAAAAAAGGAAGAACTGTAAATGATCATCTTTATGATGAGTACAAAGTCATTCCAGTACTATTAATATACAGAACAAATCGAAAAAGATAGTTTCTATAGAAACAAGATGTATAATGAAAGAAACTAGATTCAGCTGTTCACAGAAATCGCGAAAGGTTTTTAAATCAATTCGCCCTTTAATGACTCCATGAGTATAACGCTTTAATAGTTTCTGTTTGATTTAGATATGAATATATATTCCTTCTAGTAATGAAATCAATGCGATCAAATAACAGGGGGACCCAGCTATATGGATAATCTATTAAAAGTATCATCAAAATCAAAGCCGAGTTCAGTTGCGGGCGCAATAGCAGGCGTAGTTAGGGAGACAGGTACTGTAGAAATTCAAGTGTTGGGAGCCGGTGCATTAAATCAAGCGATTAAAGCCATTGCGATTGCAAGAGGATTCGTAGCTCCCGCTGGTCTTGATTTGGTCTTTGTTCCTGGTTTTATAACTATTTTAATCGATAATCAAGAAAAAACTGCAATAAAATTAAGGGTAGATCCAAGAAAAAAACGATAGATTTTTATTATGTTAAAAACACCTGTTTAAAAGGCTTCTTTTGCATGCCTTGACAAAAGGTTTTTAATTTTAATATGGGATATAGCTACATTTTCCAGCACTTAAGTAGTCGAAAAAGATTACTCTATGGTGACCCGTTATTTATTCATCCATTAAAGACTACCAAACATAGGGTACAGACCCATTGATTTAAATATTTTTCAAAGTTATTAATTCCCAAGCAAAAAAATGTGAGGGTTACATGATTGGTGAGTACTTTTTTCTAAATGCAAGTCCATATTATCTTGATTGATCCGCTCTAAAAACATATTAGTTGTTGAAATATAGGAGTGTCCTGCCCAATCTTTTACAACCGCAAGAGAAACATCATTCTCGAGCATGACCGTCACAAAGTTATAACGGAACCTTGTGGGCTGATAACAGAATTCTGGGCAGCGAGATGGACCGCTGATTTCACAATTTTATAAAGTGACTCCATCAGCCCCTTTGCCATTAAATAGGATTTGTCTTGCTCTACTACTAATTGAATAGAATC
>NZ_JBDPNU010000133.1:0-1570 GCF_050468105.1 Fictibacillus sp. NRS-1165 | reverse complement strand
CCATACGGTAAGGCACAGGTTAGGAATCACCACGAAAACCCATATCGCTATCCCTACATATTCAAATCGTTCGATAAAAGGCAGATCGACAATTTTCCATAATGTAAGAGTTGCCCAGATCGTGTGAGTCAGTTGTTCTTTGCTAAAGTAAAAAAACGTAACAAGTGCCGTTGTGAGGTAGAGGAGGATACTGAAGATTACTCCAAAATGTGCCCATTTCTGGGATGTTTCTGCGTTTTTTATAAAAGGATAAAATAAGAATAACGGTTCAAAGCCGAGAAACCCCAGGCTCATCGTTTTCGAACCCTTTAGCAATTCCGTTAAATTATGATCTATTTTTAAAAATACGTTGGAAAAATCCGCTTGTTGTAACGGAAACCAAAAAAGCAGTATTAAAGGTAAGCCATATATGACAGATAAGAAGGAAATACCAGTCACCACCCGGAATCCGCCAACGATGAATGAATACATTAAAAGCAAGAAAACAGGGGTAAAGATCCAAAGGTTCAGTTGAGGGAACACCCAGACTTGGATGACTTCCAGGTATGTTCGAAGTATGGTTATAGCAAACAGAGTGAAATAAACTACAAAGTACAAATTCATCAATCTTCCTACCGTTTTTCCGAATAAATCCATGTGTATGGCTGCCAGATCATTTTTACCTTTGTTTAAGATTTGATAAATGATCCAAATCAGCATGTTTATGGACACACCAGAGATAATGATCGAAATCCAAGCATCATAACCAGCATCTTTTGCAATATATCTCTCGAATCCAAGTATACTGACACCAATTTGTGTAGAATGAATTAAATAAAATACAAAATATGGGGATACTTTTTGATTTTCTCTAGGCAACGGAAGCATTTAAAGATCACCCGCTTAGGATAGTTATTCATCAATATCTTGCTTTTTTTCAGCTCTTGTTTTATTAAATCGAATAGGGTCTTCAGGGAGAAGCTGCATCGGTCTTCTGCTTAGTTTTTCAAAAGGCAGCCGGTACAAAGAGTCTTTTAGATCTTTTAAACGCAATGGGTATACCGGACCGACATAGGGCCGTCCTAACGAAGTCAGTTTCAATAAGTGGGAAAGAAAGAAACCAAAACACATGCTCACCCCTACAATGCCCCAAAACTGAGCCGCCAATAAAAAAGGAAAGCGGATAATACGAATCGTATTACTCATTTGGTAGACAGGGGTTGTAAAGGAAGCGAGTGCAGCTAAAGCTACAATGATAAGGAGGACATTACTAGTCAGTCCTGCTTCCACAGCCGCGGTTCCAATAACAATACCTCCAACGATACCAATCGTTTGTCCTACTTTTGTAGGAAGCCGGGCACCTGCCTCCCTTAAGAGCTCGATGGTTAACTCCAATATGATCGCTTCCATTATTGGCGGAAAGGGGATTCCGCTGCGTGAGGCAATTAATGGACTTAAAAGGTCTTTGGGTATCATTTGATAATGGTAGGTCAGTACTGCTACATAAATCGGTGAAGACAAGACAGAAAACATAACTGAAAACAGTCGCAGCAAACGAAAAAAAGATGCAATATGCCAGGTAATAAAATAA
>NZ_JBDPNU010000132.1:0-1585 GCF_050468105.1 Fictibacillus sp. NRS-1165 | reverse complement strand
TTATGGCCAATTGCGATACGATTATTAAACGACTTGTAAGCACGGTCAATCAGATAAATCGTTGGGTGGACTTGGTGTGGAAGATTGTGCAACAGCCGCCAACATGGCGCCTGATGGCTACCTCTTAAAAAGGGAATTAAAAAGGAGAATACCACTCTCCATCGAAAATAGAAAGGTTGGCATCCTCCAAGGATTGATTTATTGAGTCATATTATTGTTTGGCTTCTGCTGCTGGCCTTGTGATAGTTCATACGAAGTTAGCATTTGCTGCATATCTTGCAGTGCTAATTGTGGTACTTGGTAGTAATGATATTTGTTTTGATATAGTGAGATTTCATACGCCATTTCTATACAGTTTGGAACAGAATCAGCAAGTACCCGACGAACAACAGGGTTTGTTGTTTCAAGTGCTGCCATGGTTTTTGCAGAAGCGTTTGTCTTGATTGATCCAAGCATGTAACCGGAAATACACTCATCTGTAATCTCTTCCAACGATTGAAGTGGCTTTTTGGGCTGAGATGGCTTTAAACCATATATGAAATCGTTCCCCTGATTCATCTTGTAACTTTTAGTGGGCTTTGAAGGATCTTGACCAGTAGAAAAACACTCCACTGTTATGTTGTATTCATCTTGCATAAATGTATATTGACGATCCATGATATCTAACAGTTCTTGGTCTTTTACATGAGGACGCAATAACATGTATTGATCGAGTGTGCCTACTGTTCCTGACAGGACTTCGTGTACATCAAAAACCTCATGTCCTCCATGATTGGGGAAATATTCCCTACATGCATATTTTGGTGCATCTGTTCCTGATTTTCCAACATTTATATCCTCCTAAAGAATTAGTCATAACAGCTGTTAGTATGTATTTACCATCATAAATTATTCTTTTATTTGTTTTACGTCTCTTGTACATATTTTTAATCGAGCACCTTGTCCATCTCACAAGTAATCCCACCCCGTTCAGGGCATGAAAATTTGTGAAGTTAACGATGAATATCGTTTTTTTGCTTTGAACTTTTTTTTCGGTTTTTAAAAAAAACAACGATAAGAAGCAAAAGAGGTATTATCACTTGAAAAGGAAGATGGAGAATAAATGGAACCTGTCTTAACCCCTCCTGTAGATGTTCTGAAAAATTACTTGCAATCGTATTGGATAACAACAGCGTAACTATCCCAAGGGGATAAGCAAGGCTTGATGGTTTTTTGATTTTAAACAGACTTGCAGTTGCTGTTACAGTTACATAGAAAAAAAGGCCGATCTTAAAAAATCCATTAATAATCAGGGCAAGCATAAAAAATACATCTAGACGTTCCAAAAATTCTGCAATCGAGATCGATTGTACAGTTGATAGTAGGGGAAACTGTGAACGTGTCGCCAGATCCACCCCCAACACACTAATGTTAATGGCCATAGCAATAGCAAGATTAAAGCCGCTTAAACCCAGCGCACACAAACCCGTCCATTTTAACTTTTTGGGGTTATTTAAATAGGGAAAAATCATTGCAAAAACAACAGATTCCCCAAAGGGTATAAATAGCGTTTGAGTAAGGGCAGTTTTCACCACAGGTCTAATAC
>NZ_JBDPNU010000131.1:0-3056 GCF_050468105.1 Fictibacillus sp. NRS-1165 | reverse complement strand
AGATTTGATGGCAGCTGGGAAGGGGATTTCAGGAGGCTATTTACCAGTAGCTGCAACATTTACAACTGAAGAAATCTACATGGCATTCTATGATGACTACGAAAAGTTAAAAACCTT
Organism: Fictibacillus sp. NRS-1165; assembly: GCF_050468105.1. Taxonomy (NCBI): domain Bacteria; kingdom Bacillati; phylum Bacillota; class Bacilli; order Caryophanales; family Fictibacillaceae; genus Fictibacillus; species Fictibacillus sp. NRS-1165. Next base: position 2,939 of record NZ_JBDPNU010000131.1, on the reverse strand, counting down.
GTTCCACGGCCATTCTTATACGGGAAATCAGCTCGGATGTGCGGTTGAGATCGAAAATTTACGTTTGTTTGAATCTGAAAAAATCGTAGAACAGGTAGCCCAAAAAGCAGAGGACCTAGATTTACTCCTTAATGAGCTACAATCACTCCCTCACGTGGGAGATATCAGGCAGCTTGGTTTTATGTGTGGAGTAGAGCTTGATCACTCAAAGGAAACAAAAGAGGCCTATCCTTCTAAAAAACGAGTAGGCTATCAGTTTTCCTTAAAGATGAGAGAGCTCGGTATGCTAACGAGACCATTGGGCGATGTCATTGTCTTTATGCCTCCACTTGTCAGTACAAGGGAAGAACTAAAAGTAATGGTAACGATCATGAAAGAGGCAATTATTGAGGAAACAAATGAGGTAACAAGTGTTCAAGTTTGATGGATGGTTAAACCGACGATTAGACAAGACGAAAGAGGTTGGCTTGTATCGAAAGTTACGAACAATGAATACAGCTCCTCGACCTGTAATGTCTATAGATGGTCAGAGACAAATCGTCTTTTCATCAAATAATTATTTAGGGCTGGCGAATGATAAACGATTGGTCAACGCAGCAGGAACGATACTACATGATTTTGGAGTAGGAAGTAGTGGCTCAAGGTTAACTACAGGGAATTCTGAATGGCATGAAAAGCTCGAAGAACGAATCGCAAGCTTTAAGCAAACGGAAGCAGCCCTTCTGCTTTCAAGTGGTTATTTAGCTAATGTCGGTGTACTGTCATCTTTACCTGAAAAAGGGGACGTACTATTAAGCGATCAATTAAATCATGCGAGTATTATTGATGGCTGCCATCTATCAAAAGCTGACACAGTCATTTATAACCATGTTGATATGGATGATCTTGAAGAAAAGCTGAAAGAAACAGAATCTTATCAGCGACGTTTTATTGTAACAGATGGAGTATTTAGTATGGATGGTACGATTGCGCCGCTTGATATGATTATGTCACTTGCTAAACACTATCATGCTTTCGTTATCGTTGACGATGCACATGCAACCGGTGTTTTAGGAGATGACGGTAGGGGCACTAGTGAATATTTTGCTGTTTTTCCTGATGTAGTGGTTGGGACTCTAAGCAAAGCCATTGGAACGGAAGGTGGTTTTGTAGCTGGTTCGAAGGTGTTAATTGATTTTCTGCTAAACCATGCTAGAACTTTTATTTTTCAAACAGCTATCCCACCATCCATCTGTGCTGCTTCGTATGCAGCCTTGGAGATTATTGAACATAGTAAAGAAAAGCGCAAACTGTTGGTTTCAAAAGTAAAACAGATAAAAACTAGTCTAGAAGAAATGGGTTATACCGTGAAGGGGGACTATACACCAATTATTCCAGTGATCATTGGGGATACCGAAATGGCTGTAATATTTTCGAACAGACTACAGGAAAAAGGAATATACGCACCTGCTATTCGTCCACCAACAGTACCAATAGGAGAAAGTCGCATTCGGTTGACTGTCACCTCTGACCATAGTTTTAAAGAAATAGATTACTTGTTAGAGTCATTTAATTTAATTGGAAAAGAGTTGAACATGATTAATTGAAGGGTTTATTTGTAACAGGAACTGATACTGGAGTAGGGAAAACAATTATATCTTGTGGACTTGCAGCAGTATTAAACGAGAATAAAGATCGATGTTGGAGTATTTAATCCATTGTTAAGTGGCATTTGTAACCGTCAAGAACAATTGAACACTTTTGATGAATTCGTTCTATTCCGATCAACATCGAACCCTGCTTTCTCAAATATCTCCCTGGGCGGTTTCCCATTATCATAATGATCGATAAAACTACGCTTGAACTCATCCATATAGGTAATTCCTTTTGGGCTTACTGATTTAACGTGAGGATTCTTCAAATCATCCCCGATTTTTCTTCAATATACAGAAAAGTACCCTATAGGTAGACTTTTTAGTGTCTATTCTATAGGGTACATATTATGATGGTGTTAAAGCCGATGTTAAAATGGTTCTTACGTAATTTTGGTGATTATTCACAGATGGTTTCGCTTAATTTTATTTTGCTTTATCTTTATTATAGCTGATAAAGCATTCTCTTCCTTAAAAGAAGAACACCTGCACGTCCATACATCATTCTCTTTATTGTCTTTAAACGGTTGACTTGCCCTTCGAGAACACCATTACTGTAAGGAAGGAGAAACGATTGTTTTATAGCTTGCAGGTCACTTCTAAGCCTTACGGCATAGGAATAAAAGACATTTTTCCTATTCGTCAGTCTTTCTTTTAGCCAAACTAATAATAAAGAGTAATTTTGTTCCTTTATAGCCTGACGGTACCTTTGAATGATGGAATGAATTTCTATAAGTTCAGGGTGAAGTAAGAAGCAAGCCTTTAATCTTTCTTGTTCCTTGGATCCTAGATTTTCTTCTCTTTTCCAAACATAATGAGCGATGGTTTTCCTGGATATTTTGTAGTCTTTAGTGTACTCCCCATTTATTTTAAAATTTCTACGAAGGTTCTCCACTCTGCTGCGAAGGGCAGAATAGGTGCCCTCGTATCCAATAGAAGACAGATATTCATACAAATTTCTTGTTGTCGTTCCCTGTTTTACTCTTTCTTCTACTTCTTGTCTATACGGTTCTAATCGATCAGATTTTTTCTTTCTTTTATCTACTGGAGGATGATTGGTTTTTAGATATTTTTGAACCGTTTTTCGGTCTAAAGAGAGCTCTCTAGAGATGCGGGAAATCGTTTTTCCGGAACGATGGGCAGCTTGGACACCACAGATTAATCTCCATTTTCTCTGCTGTCTCTCGGTTATTCTGTTTTGAGCCTTTGTGGGTGGAAGAGCATAAATCTGCTTTTCCTGCTTCCAAATCACTTGTGAAGGTAAAAGGGAGGAAAGATGAATATCTAAATGTTTATACATATTTTGAA
>NZ_JBDPNU010000130.1:0-2234 GCF_050468105.1 Fictibacillus sp. NRS-1165 | reverse complement strand
GGTCTAATACCTTCTTCTAGTATGGGTTTTATGTTATTCAAATCAATTAGACCAGAGGCAACGATCAAAACGAAACCCACAGCAGCAAGAAGATACATTAAAACAAACAACAACTCTCCCGCCCTAGCCATTACTTCAATTCCTTTTCGGACTCCGTAAATTACTACAAGCATAAATAGCGTGTTGGTAATGAACAATGGTGTTTCTGGATAGGCAAAGGCGATTAACATCTCTCCAAAGTCTCGTAGTACCCTTGCGGCGAGATACGCAAAATAGAGAATGTAAAAAAAAGCAATGCAGCGTCCTAGCCATTTCCCCATGATCCTTTGGGCATATTCTGTTGGAGGGATATCTGGATAATAGAAGTACAAGCGAAGATAGATAAAAAATAAGAAAAATCCACCCACCATCCCAATAAGAATGGCGATCCAGGCATCCTGTTTTGCTCCCATAGCAAGAGGAACTAATAAGGCACTGCCCAATTCAAATAAAAACATGAGGACAAATAGCTGGTATGCACTGATCTTCGCCTTCTCCACTGATTTCTCACTCCTTTGACCCATTATTTATTTTTCGAAATTAGAAAGGAAAGGTTTATTTCGCAAACCGCTGCGTCGCACAAAGGCATCTACTTTCACCTTGACCTTTACTTTAGGAAAGGTAGCATCATTCCAGTCGTGTTTTAGCTTCTTCCAAGCCGCCGGATCGGTTCGGTGCACCACTTCACCAAACCCAAAAATGTCCGATTTATCTTTTTGAGCGTGTTGGACAGCCCCTTGAATCTCCTTTTGAATCTCTTTTTCCAAGGCTCTTTCTACAGCAAGAATTACATTCGGACTATTCAGATTAACCGGCACTTTTACTGCTCCAATGCCTCCCTCGGCACGGACATCTACTAACATAACAGGTACCCCTTTTTTCATAGAAGCTGAGACCTTTGTTTGTTGCCGGGTTACTTGATATGAAATCGCATCTTTTTCCTTCTTCCATAGGATATCGACATCTGTAGCTTTAATTTTATTCAGGATCCACAATGTACCACCTGCGTTTTTTCCTTCAATCCAATCGACTAACTTTCCATCTTTAAAGACAGCTAATCCATCAGCTCGTATTGTTACCATGGGATTGGTTTGTTGAAGGTTCTGTATAGTTTTTCCCAGCGGACGATCTCCAAACAACCGGAATCCGCTTAGCGCAAGCCCTTTTCCTGGAGAAATGAGGCTTTTCATCACATCTTGAAGGTTGACATCTAGAATTCTTCCCCATCTTTGTTCCGAAAATTTCAATGTTTTTATTACTTTATTCGAAGGGATTTTATCGATAGGTGTCAATGTTTTCACAAAATCCGCGGCTTTTACGTCACGAGAAATCACAATACTGGCAGTATTCCTGAACTCTGGATCGCGATCAAAGGCGTCTATCAGTTTAAGTATTCCTTCCGTTTTTGCTAGCTTCTCGCTGATCACTAATAAGTTAGCGTGGGCATAATACATTTTACGAGATAACCTAGTCGTTGCTTTACGGCTTATTTCAACCAGATTGTCCCCTGTAACCGAAAAGGCAGTAATCGGTGGACCCTGTGCGCCACCACTTACTTGTTGTCCACCCGCCACGTTTCCGGGATTGACAATTTGAAAGGTCACAACATACCTTCCGTTTTCATTTTTATCGATTCCCAGGGCTGAAATAATCGCTAGGTCTGTTAATTCCTTTTGACTGTAGCATCCAGAGAGGAAGGCAACACTTAAGAATAAGATAAGAAATACTGTTTTACGATTCATTGCGATCCCCTTGTTCCATGTCGGTATTTACTATACCGCGGCTTCGAGGAGGCTGCGGATGTTTGTTTTTCCCTTCGCGAGTACGATTCGAACTGATGAAGCTTGGTCTCTTCCATAAAGCCCACCAAGGTACACGGATGAAGGTATCACCTAACTCCGCAGGTATGACGGGGGCTATTGGTGTCATATAAGGTACACCAAAAGAACGCAACCCACATAAATGTAGGATCAACATGATAAGCCCTAGAATAACTCCATAAAAACCAAATAGTGCGGCTGCTACCATAAAGGCAAAACGAATCAAACGGGCAGAAATGGCCATCGCAAAGGAAGGGGTCGCGAAATTGGCAATTGCCGTAATGGATACAATGATAACCATCGCTGGGGTAACAATGCCAGCTTGCACCGCTGCCTGGCCGATGACTAAAGCGCCAACAATCGAGATTGCTGATC
>NZ_JBDPNU010000129.1:0-1359 GCF_050468105.1 Fictibacillus sp. NRS-1165 | reverse complement strand
GGGCAGACCTTTTCCATTCATTGGCCATGCGGGCATTCTCACTCTCCACCCATTCGTTATACCAGCGTTCAAGGGTGGTATAGGGGATGTCATACGTTTTGGAAACAGATTGGATCGTGGTTTCATGGCATAGTGAAATAACGGTATTTTTAAAGATTCTGTTACATTGCCGCGTTGGGGAATTCCTTCCCTCCACACAGCCTGGCAACTGGCACACTGCTCATGATAGACAGGGACTTCCACGTGATTATTCCGACGCACTAAATAATATAGAAAGAGGGTTTTTTATTGAAAAAATTTGTATTCTCACTATTGTTGTTTCTTCTTTACACGCATTACGACTGCCAACCACCGAAGCTTGTATGTTAATTAAATAACAAGACTTCGGTACTCACGTCAAAAGAATACAGGAACATCTTATTAAAAAGGGTTTTTTACATACTTCCGCGACAGGTGTTTATGATTCCCTGACGAAAAATGCTGTAGCACAATTTCATAGGGATACCGGACTCTACGCGGACGGCATAGTAGGAACGAATACATATAAGCAATTTCAAAATGTCGAAAAAATGGCGGGCGAGGTTAATGGAGAAGCCAGAGGTGAACATTATGAAGGGCAAGTAGCAGTGGCAGCCGTCATACTGAACCGGTATGAGGCTGCCGGATTTCCCAAAACGGTATCAGAAGTAAACACTCATACGAATGCATTTACTTGCCTGGATGATGGGCAATATTACTTGAAGCCTGCCAATCCTACTTATCGTGCTGTCATTGATGCATTTAAGGGGTGGGATCCATCGTGAGGAGCGGTATACTATTATAATCCAAGAGTTCATCGAATAATTAGTATTGAACCCACAGTCCTGTTCTGATTATTAGAGGACAGGACACACTACAATCCAAAATAAGATCACTTTAGTAAACCAAAATTCCAGCCAAAAAGATAATCGATTTTGAGATACAGCCGAATACAAGTTGATTTTTTACCAAAATAATTTCCGCGAATGTTCTTTTTTATAAAATCTCGATCATGATGATTATGAACAACGCAGCGTTGGTTGATGACGATCGTAAACCTTAGAAAGAGAGAAAGATCAACAGATTTTGAATCAGTTCAGGGCTGCCCCTCAATACAATGAATCCATCATAAAATACATAGACCAAAAAAAGTATTTAAATAAGAAGTATATGCCAAATGCTTGGTCTGGTCCCACTCTTTCCACTTTTCACGTATTATTTATCGATTAATACACATAATAAAATCTAGTTGTTATTACAATCGCACTATTTACATCTTAAAGAAAACATCAAAAGGGTGCTTTTATTGCAGTATTCACCAAGAGTTTATCACGCCTTAGT
>NZ_JBDPNU010000128.1:0-795 GCF_050468105.1 Fictibacillus sp. NRS-1165 | reverse complement strand
TGGTTCTTACGAGAAATTGGTGAGGGATTTGCTTCGAAACTATTCGGGTATATCAATGGAAAAAGGAGTAATGTAAAATGATTCCTACTTCCTCCCTCACATTGCTTGATCCTTCCTTAGAAATTCTCTCTTTTGTAATAGATAAAGGAAAAATAAAAATCACTGTGGCGAATAAAAGGCATTCTGTTATTTGCCCAACCTGCTTAAAACCTTCCTCCAAGCGCCATAGTCGGTATCAGCGGAAAATTCAGGACATTCCGATGGAACAAAAAGAGGTTGAAATTATTTTACTCGCACGGAAGTGGTTTTGCCTTTCTCCATCATGTAGTACTCATATTTTCACAGAAAGATACTCCTGGATCAGTTCCAAAAAAAGACGAACGAAACGGGCAGACGATCTCCTTCGAAAACTGGCGTTTTCATCCAGCTGCCTTACGGCGGAAAAACTATCTAGGCATCTGGGTCTTCCTGTAAGTCATGACACTTTGCTTAATCTTATCCATCAAACCCCTGATTCTCCAGAGGTGTCACCCTTTTGTAGGCATTGATGATTTTGCCTTTTTAAAGGGGCATACCTACGGTACGCTCATTTGTGATTTAACCACCCATTCTCCAATTGACATTCTACCCGATCGATCACAGAAAACACTGGTTTCCTGGCTTCAAAAACATTCTCATATCAAAGTGGTAAGTAGGGATGGCTATCAAGCATACCGTCAAGCCATTTCTGAGGCTAATCCTGAAATTCTTCAAGTGTATGACCGTTTCCACTACATTCAAAATATGTATAAACAT
>NZ_JBDPNU010000127.1:0-1091 GCF_050468105.1 Fictibacillus sp. NRS-1165 | reverse complement strand
CATATAAGCTGCCGACATTCCAGCTTTTTCTGCTTCCTCCAGAAGTTTGTCATCCGTTATGGAAAGATCATAGATCATCGGGTGAGTGATTTCTACCGGCCCGATCACACTGAGATCCTCCCTGACAATATAGCAGGCTTTTCCGCCAAATTCCTTGCACTGGCGAAGCGCCACTCTCGCATGGTTTCCCGCATCGGTGGCTGTTCGGCCAAAGCCGATGCCAACACTTAAGGAAATGCCCAATAGTTTTTCAGCCTCATCAAGGACAGGCAAATATTTATAGCCTCTGGTTTCTCTTTCAAAGATGCCCCTTGTCGTGAAGAATAAATATTCTCCTCCGCCAAGATTTGTTAAATGGCCGTCGAGAAGTTTTACGTAATCGAGCAGGAGCCGATGTAGATCAAGCTTCAGCTTTTGAACCTCATGTTCTGATGGGTAGCTGTCCACCATCTTGCGAAACTGATCAATGTTTACTAAACCTACAACAATTTGAGATTCTTTGTTTCTTCTTGTCCGCGTGGCTAATAGGGCCCTCTCCAATGATACGATTAAATCCTGGTGGGTAGGGGTGACCCATTCATTTGGTATTCCGAGAGCGGTAAGTTTTTCGGAGACAGCTTCAACACCCGTCAACACAGAAGAGCCTGGCCTGTTGTCAAAATGCGATAAATGAAAGTTGACCATTTCCTCCGTTGTAGCCAACGGACTTCCTTGGAAAATATGCACGTCCGTGTTCTTTTCATTGAGATCCATTAATATTTGATTCACATACTGGTTAGGCACCGAATCAATGGTCAGCATCCTCAAGCCATACAGGCTCTTACTTCGAAACAAAGAACGATACAATCCTGTTCCCATCAGCGGTACGTAATGAACGGGAATATGAAAATTCATTTGTTCTTTGACCTTCCTGAACAAGTGATATTCCAGGAATAGCAATACTTCTACATTTGCCAGTAAGTCTTTAGTGAGTTCCAGAACTTCACTTTCTTCCTCATAACTGCGCAAAAGCGGTATGAAATTGGGAAAAGAATGCAGCGCTTCACGGGCTCTTTCGATTAAAGCTGAAGGGCCGATCACACCAATAGCAA
>NZ_JBDPNU010000126.1:0-982 GCF_050468105.1 Fictibacillus sp. NRS-1165 | reverse complement strand
CTCTGCCCCATTACTAAACATGGTGCCATATTCCGAGTTGCCCCCAGTGCAAAGGAAGTGGTTGAGATACATCTGCCTGCTACTATAACATTGTCCACATACTTCGGAACCATTGCACGGAAAGGAATATCGAAAGCACCATCGTCTCCAATTTCATAAAAATGTGCCTGACCGGTGTCTGGATCGTGAATGTCAACAGGGAAACAAACCTGCCCAATTGTATCTTCAAATTTACGTCCTGCAATACAGTCTTCATCATTGATCTCATAAAGTCCTTCAATTCTCCTGGTTTCTCTTACACCAGCAAATGCAGATGGAACAAAATAAGCATTCTGGAATCCGGGAACGTTATCTTTTAGGAATTGGCTAATTCGGTACATTTGCTTTGTTAATTCTAAGGTGGCTCTGGATAATGCGAGGGGGTCCGTACCATCAACACCTATCACAGCTGAAGTGTTCACATTAATGTGGTTCGGCCATACGGTATTGAAAAAGACCTTGTGATCTTTATTAGGGAAGATATTATTTTCAAGAATGATGTCATTCCACTTACTGAACGTACCATTAAAATATACTGGAAACGGCTCTGGATGATCAGAGCGAGTTGCCATCGCAGGTTTTGAGACAGCTATGGCATCAGCGATTTCTTGATTATTTGTTCCGTAAGAACGAAGCACCATTGAAACCGGTTGCATTTTACCAGTACTTTGATCACCTTTTGTATAATTCGCTCCTGCAGAAACAGCTACATCGGCATCTCCACTGGCATCGATATATGCTTTCGCCCTGATAGTACGAATCCCGCCCTTTACAGCAACTTTAACTCCTTTAATATTCCCTCTCTCTGACTCAGTTCCAACAACATTAGAGCCTAACAAAACGATTACTCCTGCATCATCTAATAATTCAGTAGATAGGACTCGAAACAGTTCTCCATCAACAGGAGTGACGGAATGTACAAAGGTTCCGTATGGAATATGAC
>NZ_JBDPNU010000125.1:0-2096 GCF_050468105.1 Fictibacillus sp. NRS-1165 | reverse complement strand
GCCTGGGGCCGCATCCATCGGAATCGTCTCCCCATAAATCCTTTTTGCCTCCTCTGCAGCAAGCTGGTAGGTGGCAATGGTTCGATCGATTTCTCCCCGTGCGGTGCGAATAGGTTTGCCGGCTTCCTGTACCAATACACGAGCTAACTCCTCCTTCCTTTCCTCAAAGATTCGCACAACCCTTAACAAGATCTCAGAGCGTTGATAGGCATGCATCTCTTTCATTACTTCAAAAGCCGCCTGAGCCCCGTCGATTGCCCGATTTACATCTTCTTGATCCGCCATACTAATTGTGGCGATGGTTCCTCCGTGATAGGGAGACCGGAGATCGTAGGTTCTTTGCTTGATTACTGGTTTTCCATTGATAAATAAACCTTTGATATTCATAATGGACTTCCCTCCTTTCACTTCTTCATATGCTTGCAAGATCCATGCCAAAATAAAAAAGCCTGTGTTGATTACGATGGCACGGGTTTGTTGATTCTCATGTGGTGATAAAATTCACCACAAAAACCGTATTATGAACGAATGGTTATATAATATAGCCGGTGACGATTTTCACCATTGGTGACGATTTTCACCATATTTTGAACAAGGAAGGGTTTTTATCATGGATAAATTAGAGAAGATACTAGAATTTTCCACAGACGGTATCTATGTGGTTAATAAAGAAGGCAAGACATTGCTTGTTAATTCGGCTTATGAGGAAATGACTGGGTTCCAACGAGAGGAGCTAGTCGGCCAGCACATGAGTGAATTAATGGAGAAAGGATATTTTGATCAGTCTGTCTCTCTACTCGTATTGGATGCCAAAAAGAGGATTTCCATTTTGCAGAAAATCGGGCAACAACAAAAAGATGTCATCGTCACCGGAAATCCCGTATTCAATGAATCTGGTGAGATTCAGATGGTGGTGACGAGTGTCCGCGATATTACTCAATTAAATAGGATGACTAAAGAGTTAACAAAGGCGAAAAGTTTTTCAGAAATGAGCCAAAACCGTTACACGTTTATGACAGATGGCTCGGATGAACAAGTGATCTTCCAAAGTGTCCGAATGAAAGAAGTGATTCAAAAAGTAGAGCAGGTGGCATCCTTCCCTACAAGTATTTTATTGTTAGGCCCTTCCGGATCAGGAAAAGAAGTCATCGCCGATTTACTTCATCAATTAAGTGACCGGAAAGATAAGCCTTTTATTAAAGTGAACTGCGGGGCCATTCCTGAACCATTGTTAGAATCAGAGTTGTTTGGCCATGTAGAGGGCGCGTTCACTGGAGCACGCCGGGAAGGAAAAATCGGGTTGTTGGAACTGGCAGATAAAGGGACCGTTCTTCTTGATGAAATAGGTGAACTGCCGCTACCGCTGCAGGTCAAATTGCTCCGTGTACTCCAAGAGAAGCAAGTCCAGCGAGTTGGAGGCACCAAAACGAAGCAATTGGACATTCGAATTATCTCGGCTACCAATCAAAATTTAAAGGAATTGGTTAGAGTAGGTAAATTCCGGGAAGACCTATTTTATCGTTTGCAGGTTGTTGAATTGAACGTTCCGCCTTTGCGTGAGCGTCCAGAAGACATCCATGTCCTGCTGCAGCACTTTTTTGCTCATTTCTGTAAATTATATAATGTGGAGAAGCATATCTCACAAGATACGCTGCACATATTGGAAAATTATCATTGGCCAGGGAATGTTAGAGAATTAAGAAATTTAGTGGAAAGCATGATTGTTTCGGTTCCTTCCCTTACGATTGAACCAGTTGACCTCCCGCCTCACTTCAGGATTCAGAATCATCCTGAATCCATTCTTCCTTTAAAACAGCGGGTCAAACTCTTTGAAAAAAGATTGATTGAAGATGCACTACAGAGGAAGCCCTCTATTAGGAAAGCTGCGGCCACTTTAGGAGTAGACCATTCAACCCTTGTGAAGAAAATTAAAAAATTCCATATGCACAACCACTGATGTATGGCCCAGTTTAATCACGTTAAAGACTTTTATATTATTTAATAATCCTATAAATGAACGGGTTATCGAAGGTAGCTTTAAAAGATTAAAGCCATCTGTCAAGGCCGGTTGTAACTTGGTTCTTACGAGAAATTGG
>NZ_JBDPNU010000124.1:0-1776 GCF_050468105.1 Fictibacillus sp. NRS-1165 | reverse complement strand
TTGCATAAGTAGCCGCTTCAACCTCTTCATCTGTAATCACGGGGAATCCCAATTCTTCAAAAATGGCCTGCATCGCTTTGGCTGCCTGATAACGTGCCTCGATAACGGTTTCTTCATCCACCGGCTTTAAGCCGCCGTCGACCATCATGTCCCGCTGAATAATCAAATAATCATCGAGGTCGCTGGAATCCATATTCGATCCCGCAAACATATCTTCGTTATTTGGCACGGCACTAAATCCAGAGAAAATAAAATCTGTACCAGGTAGCATTTGCGTAAGCATTTTTGCACTACGCCTGATTTCTGAATGTGAAAAGGTTTGGTCATTCCCGGAAGCAACTTCCATGTCAAACAAGGTCGTAGCAAGATTTTCCGCCAAAACCGCGCGAAGCCCGCTCGGCACGGACGCCGGAATTCCGATACAGCTGATGGAACCGTTTTGCAGTCCCTGAACGCCTGCCCCTTTTGCCATCATGATGCAGCGAATTTCCAAGTAAAGCATGGACTTTCCTTCAGCCCCGGCCATTTGCACCTCTGACCCGGTTCCGGAGGTAAACCGCATCTTGGCTCCGCGGGATGCGTATGCAGATGCTAAAAATGATTTAGACCACGGTGTATCATCTCCGTCAATGAAAACAGGCTCTGTGCCGTAAATAGAAATCGTTTCCGCGTACGAAGTCAGCCCAAGCATTGCCAGTCTCAGCTCCGTCGCTTCCTCCAATGAATCCTGGGTTAAGATTCCCATCCTGGCAGTTTGAGATCCTACAAGCAGAGCCAAAGCATTAAACGGTGCGTACCTTACAACCCCGACTGTTGTTTCCTGCTCATCAAATCCATAAATCCCCGCTTCCGCCGCATCTGCGGCCATCAGGACAGGGTTATCCCTTACATTGGTTACATGGCATTGATTTGCTGGTGTTTTCCTTGCCCTCATTTTCTGCAGGGCCATCATCATTTCCACAACATTCATATGGTTGAGAACTTCGAGCACTTTTGCAGGGCTCATTCCCCTGGTCAAATCCAGAACCTCTCCCCGTGACACATTGATATCGACAAGCTTACGGGCAATTTCTACACTATCCATAGCCACAACTTTCTCAGTCACACTCGCATCAATCGTATAATCCGCGATAAATTGGTCCAGCATATCGAACTCTTCACGCTGTTTCCCATCCAACTCTACAATCCTGCCATTCATTACTTTCACAGAAGGCTTTGGATCATTTGGGCTGGACATCGCAACAAACCCCATCTCGGGCCATTCCGTAACAAATCCATCATTATTCACAGGTCTTTGTTCCAAGATTTCAAATCGTTTTGAACGCTTCATGGAATTATCCCTCTTTTCAATACGTGATTAAGAATGAAAACAATCTTTCCAACTGGTATCTATTATAATTTTCTGACAATGATTAGTCTCTGGAGATTTTTTACCTTCATTAGCACTTTCTATACTTTTCATTAAGGACAACTGTTATTTTATGCTTGTTAAATTTGCACGCATCATTTCACCTAACGGGGAAGGGATCGGCTGCCATCTTTGTATTCGGCCAGACTACCCTGATTGTATTCAGGAATGCCGGGGCAAGGTCTGTATGACAATGTCCGTGCCTCATAAGTCCATTTCTCTAGGACCTTTTTGATTGATTCGCTACTACGCCCCCTTGTCACCTGGCAGATTTCGACGGTTTGATAGTCAGCAATCTAAATGGCATATTTATGTCCCTTCTGAATTGAAAAATCGTCAATCGATATGAGGGCAGACCTTTTCCATTC
>NZ_JBDPNU010000123.1:0-2727 GCF_050468105.1 Fictibacillus sp. NRS-1165 | reverse complement strand
TGTTTAGTAATGGGGCAGAGTGCCGGAGTTGCAGCAGCAATCGCAGCACACAACAATGAGCTTATAACTGAACTCGATATTCAGAAGCTTCAGGGCAAATTAGAGGAACAAGGTGTATTTTTAGGTGATAGCAAAAAAAAGGTGACGAATTCACCCCATTAAAGAAAATGACATCATGTGGGCTTAGAATCCAACTTAAGCCCTTGGGGAATTACAGACAATTCCTCAAGGGCAATCGTTGATTTTCAAGACTTGAGGATTGAAGGCAAAGCAACTTAATAGGAATAACAAATACCTTTTTAGAGGAGCGAGCTATCCTTAAGTAGAAATAGTTGCTTAATAGTTTGCAAAAACAAATGCTAGTTTTTTATAAAGGGGAGGAGTAACAGATGTCATTACCCGTTCAAAAAACAGTACAGCAAAAGCGACCACAATTAGCCCGCATTCCCTCCAACTTCAAGGAATATATGATTTCGTTTGGACCAGGAATAGTAATGGTTCTAAGCTGGTTGGGTGCAGGAGATCTTGTCGATATGTCCGTTTCAGGTGCCCATTATGGTTATAATCTTATGTGGGGATTGGTTATAGCCTTACTTCTAAGATATATCTTAGTGAATGTAATTTCCAAATACGCCTTATGTAATGTCCATGGGGAAACAATTATTCAAGGTTATAATCGAATAAATAAATTTTTGCCCATGTTTTTCGGTATAGCCAGTCTTTTGCTTGCGCATTTTTATGCAGCTTATCTTGTTAAAGGTGCCGGAGAAGCATTAGTGAAACTCACTTCAGTGGGAAACACATTCATCTGGTCAATTGCCGTTGTTGTCGTGGCTCTTGTTTTAGTTGGAAATGGTATTTATAACTATGTTGAGATAACAATTAAAGGCGTTCTTATAGTAATGGTTATCAGTCTAGTGGGAAGCGCATTATGGGTCGGTCCTAACGTTGCCGATATCGCAAAAGGGACGATCGCATTTAGTGTCCCGGATAATGTGGGTGGGTTAGACACTTTGGTTTTTGTCTTTTCTTTAATCGGTGCTGTGGCCGGTTCAATGTCAAATTTGATTTATCCCTATCTGTTTAAGGAAAAGGGATGGGAGGGTCCATCCTATCTAAAACTTCAACGCTATGATCTTTTGTTTGGGATTGCAATGATTATTCTAATCGACCTAGCAGTTTGGACACTCGGCGCTGAAATTCTCCATCCAAGGGGTTTAACAGTTGAGAGTGTGGGAGATATGGCTCAAATGTTAACTTTAACACTCGGTATACTTGGAGGTATCCTTTTCTATCTCGGGGTTTTAGGTGCTTGTGTTAAGACCGTTATCGTTTATGCACTTGGCTTTGGAACTCTTTTTGTAGATGCTATTCATACTACCTTCCCTGAAAGAGCGAAAAAATATAATCGTGAGTATACTAAAGATCCTGTTTACAAAGCCACTCTTCTTGTTACAGTAATCTCTCCCCTTATTTGGGCACTACCATCAATGCCTGGATTTGTATACTTAACTATTGTTGTTAACGCATTTCAAATCATTCTTTTACCTGCAGTTGCCATAGGATTAATGGTGTTAACGAACCGGAAAGAGCTTTTAGGTCAGTATGCCAATAATTGGTGGGAGAACATGCTATTACTATGCTTGATTGGTTTGACTCTTTGGTCAACATGGCATTTAATCGTAAGCTTATTCTAATTTGAAAAGAATAGCACCTATCTGAAATCTTCATTTTCAATTATATCGTTTGTAAGCGGTTGCATTAACGAGCTGAGTTTAGTATTGATCTTCGAGCACAAACGAATAGGGCGATGGAAGCTTTAACAGAGAGTGTAATAAGAGCGGTTCAATATGCAGGAGAAGGCAATGGCGCCGAAGTACAACTTGAAATTCGGGCACAAATGGTAGCAGCAGAGAAGAACGCCCCCCTTTTATGGAATAAATCGGGAGATACGGTTCGAGAGATGCTTGGTGTAAGGTCACTCGTCCATCCTCCGGTTACTCCAGGAGGCGAAGATTTTCATTTCTATACAATCGAAAGACCTAATATTCAAGCAACGATGGTAGGGCGGGCTAGGTACAGGCTTAGAACCTGGTCTTCATCACCCAAAGATGAAATTTAACTTAGAAGCTATGGGAATGGCGTAGCGATTTTATTTTGACTTAAAAAAGCATCATAATGATGATCATTAGAATGCAGACTCTAAAAAAAGAGTCTGCTCTTTGTGTGGTTAAAGCATGTATGCCATTACGGCCGAGACGAAGCTAAGCATCATACTTTAAAGAAATAATACCTCTGTCATCTTTCGAACTTTGTTGCATTTTGTGTAATCACTCCGACCTCTTCACAGATTCCTGTGAAACAGCTTAAGTTTTAAATTACAAGAAAGAATGGGCAAGAACTTTAATATCATCAGCGGTACAGGATGTACTCAATTTTAAGACACATTAGGCCCGTTGCCATGCATCTGGAAGTTTGCTTCTTCGTAAGCGAACCTTCACAAGTTTGCGTCTATCATTGCTTCCTTATTAAACAAAGAAAGGCATGTAGTTTCATTTAACAATATTGACAGAATAGAGTAAGAATCTTAGAATTTAATTTGTTAACCATTTTTTTATTTTGGTTTACATTAAGGGATAGTGCGTTTGAAAATGGAATTTCAGATTAATTTCGATTTTTTTTGTTTTCATTACAGAAAATCCATTAAAAACCATTGGGTTGGTAGAC
>NZ_JBDPNU010000122.1:0-4572 GCF_050468105.1 Fictibacillus sp. NRS-1165 | reverse complement strand
GTTTGTCGACGTTCTGAAAGGAAACCGCTGTGCGGTTTCCTTTTTATTTATAGCGAGTTTAGTTTCTGCAAGCTTTCCTTCATCTTTTCAAGGAGTTCAGGAGTATCCAGTGCTTTTTGAAGCCCTTCGAAATACACTTCAGTCTCCGTTTTCCTCCGGTTGATTTCTAAATACGCGAATTTCATTAATGTGGACTCGTAATATCCGTTGAAAGTGAGGGCACTTTCATTGACAAAAGTCTCTACCGGATTTTCCATCAGGGCATACATTTTACCCATGAAGGATTTTTTTCCGCCTTCTTCGAAGAAATGGCGGGCATTTTTAAAATCCTTAAACACCGATTGAGATCCTTCAGCTTCTTTAAGCTTCGTTTCTATTTCAAGAGTTTTAAACTGAATCCCCTCATTTTGCATGAGGTACTGTGGAGTGTTCAAGCTTTTCAGCTTCAGATCCATTTCTTCGTTCATCTCATTCAGCAGATGAAGGATAAATTTTTCAATTCGGAGCACTGTCGCCCGAGATTCCTGCTGCAGATCAAATTGAATCCGTTGATGCAGTTCCTTGAAGCTTTCAGGCAAAGCGTTTTTTTGTTCCTTTACAGATCCTGTAATGACAGAGGAATTAAAAGCCTCGTTGAAAAATTCCGTAAACCGTAGCATCACTCTCTGTTTAACATAAAACAAAAGTTCATGAATTTCTTTTTGCAGCATTTCTTGTTTCGGCTCCAAAGAAAAGCTGTCCATCTTCTGCAGCGCGAGTCTGCACGTATTCTTAAGTTCTTCTTTTCTTCGTTCGCGATCCTTTTGGCTGGCCTCTGTTTCATTGATCAACCGTTCAAGCAACACCTTCGACTGTTCATATTGGTTGATGGCTGAATTGACCATCACTGAAGCAAGATCATCTTTTAAGAATGACGTAAAGGCCGTTAAGAAGCTTATGTAGCCGGTCTGCTGCAGAAGTTCATCCTTTTGCAGCTCTCCATACTTTCTGTTCAGTTTGTTGAGTTCTTCCTGAGACAGCTCATTTCTATCCTTTTGTCCCAGAAGTGAAAAATAGCTCGACATTGGAAACAGCTTTGGATGCCTGATTCCGAAGCGGCGGAGATTTCCCCCCACATGATCGATCACATCCATAAGCTCTTCTTGACCTTTTGCCAGATCTGAGGCGTTGATCATGAAAAACATTTTATCCAGTTCAAACGTATCTTTAACACGTCCCAGTTGGATGAGAAACTCACGGTCAGCTGCAGAGAACGCATGGTTATAATAGGTTACATACAGAATGGCATCCGATTTCTTGATAAATTCAAATGCAACATTCGTATGTCTCGCGTTGATGGAGTCAGCCCCCGGTGTATCCACCAGTGTGACTCCCATCATGGTCAGTGCACACTCATAATAAACAGTCACGCTTTCTGTAAAACAAGCTTTTTCCTCATCTGCCACAAACGCCTTAAACTCCTCAACAGATACGGACATCTCCGTGCCCAGCTGGTGTTTAATGGAGGTGAACCCTTTATGGACCGCCATTAAAAATTGAAGATGGGGACGAAGCTTATCTGAGCTTTTGCGGGCGTCGATCTCCCCTGCTTCCTGTATGGCCTCGAAAATGGACTCAGCCTGCTTCCCAAAATGAGAAAGTGATTGGTTGATCTCAGCTAGAAGATCTTGTTCTTTTTTAAAATGAATAAGAGCTGTGCCATGCTGATGATCCTGATCTGGCGGTGCAATCCGGTTGATCGTCGCTGTCGTTGGATTCGGAGAAACCGGCAGAAGATCTTCCCCGATCAGCGCGTTGGCGAATGATGACTTTCCGGCTGAGAAAGCACCAAACAATGAGACGGTGAAATCCCGGTTCAACAGCCTCGCTGAAAACTGTTTCATCGTATCCGCCTGGTTTTTCATCATTTCCAATTCCGACAGAACGGCGGCCGCAGAATGAAGTTTTTTGGCTTGATTCTCTAACGTGGACACATCCCCTGTCTTCTCATCGTTCACTGCTGCTTCTTCAGCCAAATCCTTTTCATGGATCTGGATCTCGGTTACTTGTCCAGTATTCCGGCTTCCCTCTCCATCATCAGCGGGCAGTAAACAAGCCTCAGCCTCCTGTGCCGCAAGGGCATGATCGGCTTCTGCAAACGCGTCAGCCTGGTTATCGCCCCTGTACAAGCTGTCTAAAAGCTCCCGTTCGGTGCGGTGCCATTTTTGTTTCACTTCTTTTGTTTTTCTATGTGCCGCCAAAAGCTTTTCCTGCTCTATGATCAGCGCCTCATACTTTTGAACCTCTGCTTCAGCGTCCCTGTCTATCACATTCGTGATTTGGTCAAGTTCCGGCCTGTAATGTGACAAAAAAGTGCGCTTAATATCTTCCACTACATCATTGCAGTATTGCAGAACATAATTGCCGTTTAAGGAAGCGCCAGGCTTGATCAATGCTGCCAGACGTTCTGTAGAAAGTGCAGGTTCTTCTTTCATTCCAGCGGACATGTCATGAAAGTAATCTTTAAGATGCCAGCTGATCTGTGTCTTTATATTCTCCTGAACGGATTCAAAGAAGGATTGAAGACGTGCATTCAGTTCAGCTTCCGTTTTTTTGGAGGTAAACAAAACGCCGACTTTAAAGCTGTCCTGCCGGCTCTCGATGTAGTTTTTAGCCAGTTCTCTCGTATGGAAAGGCATGAGAATGGCGTTGTCGAGAATGTCCTTGAACCGTTTGGCGGCATCCGCCTTTTTTTGTCCTGCCTCATTTTCGATCGTTCCCTTTTTCACGAGAAGATGAGCCTTTTTTTGCTCTTCCATGCTTTCGTCCGACCCTTCAGCTCGTTCAAACGCGTCACGGTTAAGGTCTTCATCGTGGTCAAGATGCGTTTGCACCGCAGTTCTGATCAAGCGCTCAGTTTCGCTTAATGCGTTTTCCTGAATCCATTCATCCTTCGCCAAATAGAACTTCTGAAAAAGGGTTTTAATGTCTTGCAGCTCATTGCCGTTATGGCTCCTGTCCATGATCGATGTGAAAAAAATCTCTTCCGGCTCAATATCCCAGCTCTTGAATCCGCTTTTAATCTTTTCTGCGAACGCTTGAAAAGAAAGTTCTTTTTCATTGTGTTTATCGATCTGGTTTACGATAAGGTAAACTTTTTTTCCCTGTTCCTTCAGCAGCCGTATAAACATAAAATTCAGCTGTGACAGCACATGGTTATAGTCCATGATATAAAAGACAACATCTGCCATATGGAGGGCAGATTCCGTTGCGATCTTATGAGCAGCATCGGTAGAATCGATGCCAGGGGTATCATAGATCGCAATGCGGTCAGGCAAAAGCCCCTGATCCACATTGATTTCAATACTTTCAATCTCTTCCCCGTTTTTGGCCCATCTTTTAATTTCCGCCATATTTACAGGCGGGTTGATCTGAATGATCCCCTTGTTTCTCATTTTCACTCTTGCCGAAGGATTCCCGCATTGTACCTTTACAACATTCGCGCTCGTAGGAATAGGACTGGAAGGGAGAATGTTTTCCCCGATCAGTTCATTGATCATGCTTGATTTACCGGCCGAAAAATGTCCGCAAAATGCAATGGCAAACTGCTGATTCTTGACTTTCTCAAAAAGCTCCAGCACCGCTTCTGCTTCGGTATGTGAACCAAGTTTCGTTAATTCCAGATAAGCTGCAGCAATTGAGGCAGCTGTACTGCTTACTTGTTGATCTCTAGTTTCAGTCATTCGTGCTTTATCCATTGAACTCTCCAATTTTAGTCTTTGTCCTCTACACTTTATCATATTTATGTATGATTCTCTATGAAATAAGAAACGGTTTTGTGCAAAGTCAAATTTTAATCGGAGAAGATTTCTAGTCGCTGCTCAAAAAGTAGGCCATCCACCATTCATCCTGCAATTCCTCATTGATTTTTACTTGTCCCTTCTGAATCCCTTCTACAACAAAACCCGCTTTTTCATAAAGGCGAATGGCAATTTTGTTTTCTGAAAAAACCGTAAGAGAAATTTTATAGAGTCCGTTCGTTTTTGCCCAGCGTATCGAGTAATCCATTACTTCTTTTCCAATCCCAAGTCCTTGTCCCTTTGAGTTGATCCAAGTTCTGAACATGCCGGTATGTTTTTTCATCGTTAAGTCGCCTTTCAGGATGCGGGCGATGCCAATGACCGTTCCTTGTTTTTCAATCGCGGTGTACATGTTGCCTTTCTCCTGGCAGTCCTTGATAAAGGCTTCCTCCTCATCCAGGGTGCGTGGTCTTTCCTTTTGCAAAAATTCTCCAGCTTCCACGATTTCTTGCACCGCATCGATAATCTGGTGCGCGTCCTCCAGCTTGACTGGCCGAAGTGTGATTTCTTCACCGTTTTTAGCTATGAATGTATAAGTTGAACCTTGAATCTCCATCGTAATCCCTCCTACCCGGTAGTATGCCAAAATCCTGACGTAGAAACACATAAAAAAGGAACCCGTTCGCCATCTTGGCGTTTGTCAGGTTCCTTTTTAAATTTCTTCTATAGTGGCTTATCTCGCTTTTTTATCTTCTCTCATGCGCTTTGGAGCACGATATGACATATCGCGGTT
>NZ_JBDPNU010000121.1:0-4696 GCF_050468105.1 Fictibacillus sp. NRS-1165 | reverse complement strand
ATGTATATCAAGCGGTCATGCTCGATCCCCACACTTCCTCTGTCCTAACACTGGATGAAATATGGAACATGACGAAAGAACTGTTGGAAGCCCATGCAGATTACTTACCTGCGTTTACTAAAGGGAGACACTTAAGCCATCAACGCAAAACAGCAACTTTATAGATGTAAAAAGCTAAGGATACTAATCCTTAGCTTTTTTATTGCTTCTTTATGGAACTGTTCTCAATTAAACGCCTCAGTTTTTCTTCCGTTCCCGTGTCATCGACAGGGGTATAGACGCTGCATCTTAACTCGTTCGTCCCCTGTACCTGTAATGACGTAAGGTTGAAGACCATTTTGCCGGCTTTAGCGTGGCGGAATTCGATTAAAACCTCAGGGGCTGAACCAGGCCACCTAAGCTTGTGGCCGGAGGTTATTCATCTAATGCCTTTTTAACCGATTCAATAGCATGGATCAATGTTGTATCAAATAATGGTACTTCGGAATCCTCTCGTTTAACTAATAATCCAATTTCCGTACAACCGAGTATGATGCCTTCAGCTCCGTTATCAACCAGGCTTTGGATGACCTTTTTGTAATAATCCTTTGATGTCTGCCTAATCTTACCAATACATAGCTCTTCATATATGATTTTATTTACGGCGTCTCTATCCTCTTTACTGGGTACTAAAACCTCAATACCATAAGATTCAATTCGTGATTTGTAAAAGTCTTTCTCCATCGTATATTTAGTGCCGAGCAATCCGATCTTCTTTATCTTTGCCTGTTGAATTTGATTTGCTGTTGCATCAGCAATATGTAATACGGGCACACTGATTTTTCTCTCAATATCCTTTATGACTTTATGCATTGTATTTGTACAAAGTACGATAAAATCGGCGCCTCCCTTTTCCAGTGACTGTGCGACATCGCCTAATAATGTACCAGCTCTTTGCCAATCACCTGCTGCTTGATAACGTTCCATCTCCTCAAAATCAATGCTGTATAAAATGCACTTTGCGGAATGCAGCCCGCCTAATTTATTTTTTACGTCTTCGTTTATGATGCGGTAATATTCAATCGAAGATTCCCAGCTCATCCCGCCGATCAAACCGATCGTTTTCATCATTGCCCTCCTTCAAAAATGTTCATTGAACGTTCATTAAGACGGTTACTAAGCAGACCTTTTACCTCCTCCCATTCATTATCAACAATACTGTAAATAGCCGTATTTCTTACCGTACCGTCTGATAATATCCGTTCATTTCATAGTCCCCCTTCATGCTTGCCGCCGATTTTACTAAGTGTTTTCTAGATCGTATGCCTCCCTTGTTCAGTCTCTTTTTTTGCTTAATTGAGCAAAAACTTATTTCTGTAACTCTTCATCTGTTAGGCTTTATGGTCTATTCGACCATTACCCTGATGAATCCTCCGTTAGTAAGTAAGCAAAAGAAAATACCCTCGCTTTAATGCATTGTAAATTCGCCAGTAGTATACACTGATTGTTTCAAACTTTTTTACCATAACCCAAGAAGAGGGATTGTATCTAATTATATTTAATGATAATATACTACTTAAAATAGAAATAGTATAACACATATGCCCTAAAATAAGATAAATAGTATAACTAAATCAATTGAATAATGTGAAAAAGTGTATCTATATTCATTAAGTTCACTCGCATGTAGTAATTACAAGAGAATAGGAGATCAGGATGTGAATAAGAAGAAATTTGTCTATGTAGTATCTGACTCGGTCGGTGAAACAGCTGAGTTAATGGTAAAAGCAGTTGCTTCTCAATTTACTGGGGAAGATATTGAAATCCAAAATTTTTCCTATGTAGAGGATACCAAAGATCTGAATAATGTCATTGCTGTTTCAAAGTATAGTGATGGCATCATTGCCTACACGATTGTCATTCCATCTTTAAAGCAATATCTGGATCAAAAAGCCTGTAAAGAAGGGATTATCGCAATTGATTTAATGAATCCACTTATGACTGCATTTAGTCAGAAGTTTAATAAAGAACCTAAAGGCCAACCGGGGTTAATGAGGAAATTGGATGATAACTATTTCCGAAGGGTTGAAGCGATTGAGTTCGCCGTAAAATATGATGATGGACAAGAGGTTCAGGGGATTACACGTGCAGATATTGTATTAATAGGAGTTTCTAGAACATCGAAGACCCCCCTTTCTATGTATTTGGCCAATAAGAAGTTTAAGGTGGCAAATGTACCTTTAGTACCTGAAATAGAACCTCCTGAAGAGCTTTTTGATATTCCAAGAAACAGATGCGTAGGTTTAGTAATCACACCGGATAAACTGAATGAAATCAGAAAGGAACGATTAAAGAATTTAGGGTTAGCCACTCAAGCAAATTATGCGAATTTAGATCGAATTCTTGAGGAATTAGATTATGCTGAGAACATTATGAAACGCATCGGCTGCCCGGTTATTAATGTCTCAAATAAAGCGGTTGAAGAGACCGCTGATTCCATATTAGCCATATTAAAAAAAGAGAGGAGTTTGTTGATATGACGGCTAAATTTGTTTATATGTTTGATGAGGGAAACAGCGAATTAAAGGAACTTTTAGGAGGTAAAGGAGCAAACCTGGCCGAAATGACAAAAATCGGGTTACCTGTCCCTTATGGTTTTACTATTTCCACTCAGGCTTGCAAATCTTATTATGATGGCAGGAAATCTATTTTTGCAGAGGTCAAATTTCAGATATTGGAAGCTCTTGGTAAACTTGAAGAAAAAACAGGAAAAAAGCTTGGAGACCCTTCAAACCCACTGCTCGTTTCTGTCCGTTCCGGTGCAGTACATTCCATGCCAGGAATGATGGATACCGTATTAAACCTTGGAATGAATGATGACACTGTGGAAGGCTTGGCCAAACTAACAGATAATCCGCGTTTTGCATATGACTCCTATCGAAGATTCATTCAAATGTTTAGTGATGTTGTCCTCAACGTGGACAGTTTTCATTTTGAGCAGCTATTAGAGGAAACGAGGGAAAAAAAGGGATATACTTCAGATCCCCAAATGGCAACAGAAGATTGGCGGGAAGTGATCAAAGGATATAAAGAGATTGTTATGAAGCATGCTGGAAGAACTTTTCCTCAGGATCCAAAGGAACAATTATTCCTGTCCATCAGTGCAGTTTTTGATTCCTGGAATAATCAACGTGCGATTGTATACCGCCGTCTTCAAAAAATCCCTGGCCACCTAGGAACAGCAGTAAATATCCAAAGCATGGTTTTTGGAAATATGAGTAACGATTCTGGTACTGGCGTTGCCTTTACACGTAACCCGTCTACAGGAGAAGCTAAGCTTTATGGTGAATATTTGATCAATGCACAGGGAGAAGACGTTGTTGCTGGAATTCGTACCCCTCAACCCATTGCGACACTACAATATGAAATGCCAGAAGTATATCAGCAGTTTGTGGATACATGTCAATTGCTTGAAAAGCACTATCAAGACATGCAGGACATTGAGTTCACGGTAGAGCGTGGTGAGCTATTTATTCTTCAGACGCGGATGGGTAAAAGAACTGCTCAAGCAGCCATTAGAATAGCAGTTGAACTAGTAGAAGAACAAATTATCAATAAGAAAGAAGCAATCTTACGTGTAGATCCCGACCAGCTTAATCAGCTACTGCATCGTCGAATTGATGATTCCTATGAAAGAAAACAGATTGCTAAAGGGCTGCCTGCCTCTCCCGGGGCAGCAACAGGGGAAGTCGTATTTAATGCGGATGAAGCAGAGAGATTAGCAAAGGATGGCAAAAAAATCATTCTTGTACGCACAGAAACTACACCTGATGATATTCATGGTATTGTTGCCGCCCAAGCGGTTATCACTAGCCGTGGAGGAATGACAAGCCACGCGGCAGTTGTCGCAAGAGGCATGGGAAAAGCTTGTATCTGTGGCTGTGAAGCAATAAAAATTGATTTAAAATCAAAGCGGTTTAAAGTAGGAAATACGGTTGTTAACCAGGGTGAAATGATTACGATTGATGGCTCCACTGGTGAAATCATGTTAGGGGAAATTCCAATGATCGATCCACAGCTTTCAGACCAGTTCCAAGTGTTGCTTACTTGGGCAGATGAGGAACGAAAACTTGGTGTAAGAGCAAATGCTGACAATCCGGAGGACGCCAAAAAAGCGGTTGAATTTGGAGCCGGCGGAATTGGACTGTGCCGTACAGAACATATGTTTATGGACATCAATCGAATCCCTACTGTTCAGGATATGATTCTGGCTGAAACATACGAGCAGCGTGAAGAGGCTCTTAATAAACTATTACCAATGCAACAAAAAGATTTTGAAGGAATTTTTGAAGCCATGGAAGGTCACCCTGTAACTATTCGTTTATTAGATCCCCCTCTTCACGAGTTCTTGCCAAATAAGGAAGAACTGCTGGTCGAAGTGACAAGGCTTCGGATGAAAAACGCAGATTCTAAAGAATTAAAGGAGAAGGAGCTTCTTCTGAGAAAAGTACGTCAATTGGATGAATTCAATCCTATGTTAGGGCACCGCGGCTGCAGAATGGGCATGATATATCCAGAAATTTATGTGATGCAGGCAAAAGCGATCTTTTATGCGATCAATGCAGTCATGCAAAAAGGAATTGGCGTAAAACCAGAGATCATGATTCCTTTAGTTGGGCATGTTAATGAGTTAAAAGAAATGCGTCAACTAGTCATT
>NZ_JBDPNU010000120.1:0-2104 GCF_050468105.1 Fictibacillus sp. NRS-1165 | reverse complement strand
CTCCATCTTTGTCTGGTTCCATAGGGACATTTCTTTGGGTATGAGGATAGCAAATACCACAAGGGCATGTACGGACTGAATAAAGACTGTAGCTACTAATTCGCGGAGCCATCCGATTGTAATTCCCGTCCTGTCCATACATCTCACCTGGCATAATGGCAATTTTGCCATGATGAATGAGGGCATCCTGCAGCTCCTCAGTTGAATAGGGTAACCTTGTGATATCAATACAGGCGAGATAAGTAGATTCCGAGAGTTGGAGCCGCATATATGCTCTGCCAGATAGTTCTTAACGATATTCATATTTTGATCAATATATTTATTCAGTTCATCTACCCAGGCACTGTCTTTACGGTAAGCGGAAACCAAACCCACTGCACCCAAGATACTAATCGAGGAAAGCCCATCCTTGGTTAGTTGACCATATCCCACGATACTTTCATAATTCGGCAAAAGGAAACAATTTTTATAAGGCTGTTTCTAAATAATACCTAATAAGATTTTTTTGATTTTTTTGATTTATAAACTTACCTCGCCTTACAAAAAATTTATTTCCGTGCAGTTTAATTGTGTCACCGATTGATATAATGGGTTTATTATTAGAAAGCACTAACAAAAGTTGTTCAGCAGTTCCTGAAAAAATCTTCTTATTACCTGCAATGAGTTCATGTCTATATTCCTCTGGATTTGTTTTCATATCAATCCCCGCTCTATTGTTTTTATAGTGTTTACCCGGAATGATTTGGCATAAACACCAAAAATTCGAGATTTTTATTAATGGATACAAATTGATTCGACCACCCCGATCTTTAAGTGCCTGGTATGGCCTCAAAATCTTCTCTATAGGCAGCAACAAAAAACACCCTCTAAAAGATGCCTAAAAAATTTATAGCTGCTCAATCATTCCTGAGAGCAACACGCCATCTTTTTGTTTTTCACAAACTCTTAAACGTATAAACAATTCACTTTGGAGATTCTTCGCTGTCCTCATTACTTGATCATCTTCTTTATCACTAATTGTATTTATAAAAATTGTAAATGTTTCACCGTTTTGACTGGCGTTTTTTAATCTATTCAACAAAGGACTGTAATCCATTTTATAACCTCCTTCCGCTTTAATAATTGGACAAGAAGCCAGGATATTCCTTTATCATAAAGAGCACCCAATTTGGATGCTCCGCCTTTGTTGATTATCAAAAATAAACCTAAAATTTTTTATTAAAGTAAAATTTTTGTTTCCTGACTTGACGGAAAAAATCGCTTTTTCTTAAACCCATTTATTAGTTCAATAAGTTTTGAGGAGTATTCCTTTCCCTCAAAAAAGTAAGTAAAAACGGAATGTGTTGACCGTTCCTGTATTAAATCAGATTTGCATCTAAATAATCGGCTAATGTTTGCTGAAGCGTACCTTTAGTTGATGCATACTCATCAAACGAAATATCCAAATGAATCATTTTCCTGACAAGTTCTGCACGCAGACCGGTAATGACAGCTTCACATCCCATCAAGGAAACCCCGCTCATCACTCTTTGAAACTGGTGTATTACCTCAATATCCATATCTGTAATGCCTGATAGATCCATGATTAACGTTCGGATTTTTAAATTTGAAATATCCATCAATATTTTTTCCTCAATGGTATCCATACGGTACACATCAATTAAACCGATTAAAGGAAGGACGGCTATATGAGGACTGATCGGTATAATAGGCACAGATAAATGCTCAACTAATTTTCGCTGAGAGCTGATTAATTCATCTTTATAAGATGAATAACTAATGAAAAAGCTATTAAGAAAATTATCGATGCCGTCATTGATCTGCGTCTCCATCACATAAATCATTGCTCTGTAGTCTGAAATACTGACTACATGGGTATTCAGTTGATCGTATTTAAACAGGTAGTGCCAGACCGTCCTTCTAATCGCATGTACCCACTCCAGCTTAAGAGTAAGAGTTAAAGAATGCTCTGCCCAGGCTATCCCTTCTTGCTTGGCAAAGGAAATGAGTTCGTTCTCTTTCCTTTCCACCACATACGTTACCAGCTTCTCAGCGTTTTTCAAAAGATCAATATTCCCTGATTGTAAAATATCATTTATTTTAG
>NZ_JBDPNU010000119.1:0-2270 GCF_050468105.1 Fictibacillus sp. NRS-1165 | reverse complement strand
GAAGGCACTCATGAAGATGTAACGATGTCCATTCCGCGCAATTTGTTCCTGATCCTCGAACAACAGAAGGAAGCAAATATGCTAATTATGCAGGAAATTACCGCTATGACTATTCAAGACAACAGAATCATTACCTGCTCACCATGATTTAAGCAACAATACGCTGAAATTCAGAGAGGGCTGTGAATCACTCGGTATTCAGCATGCTGTTTCTCCATTAGCCATCCTGTCAGCTCCCCATAATGGAAGAAAACCTTGCATCAACAGTGGATTTTGTATAGAGGGATGCATGCCTGATCATTCGAAAACTACCCCTTTAAACACGTTTGTACCAGAAAGCATTAATAACGGTGCTGTAATTATTCCAAATGCGATGGCGACAAGGGTCGTAACCAAACCGGATGGCACAATACGGGGAGTCGAATACCTTCTCGAAAAAGAACTGCATTTTCAGGAAGCACGGATCGTAATCCTCGCCGCTTATGCAATTGAAACACCGCGATTACTGTTACATTCCGCGAAGGATGGATTGGCAAATTCAAGCGCCGATATTTAATGACGAATCTTAACGACCAAATGATTGTTAAATTTGACGATGAAATAAGAATGTATCGTGGGAACCCTGTGCAGGCATTAACGATGGATCATTATGAACAAGGGAGAAAAGACGGCTACGCCCGGGGGTTCATATTAAATTCATACGGCCACCGTCCAGTTCGGCTGGCCAGCTTGTTTTTCGAAAATGATCAAGAAAGCTATGGCGAAAAGTTAAGAGATCGCATGCTCGATTATAATCACTACGGCTGCTTTGCCATGCTAGGAGAGGTGCTGCCTCAAGAAAACAACCGTGTTATTCTTGGAAAGGAAATGGATGATTATGGATTGCCAGTTCCGGAAGTCCATTTTTCTTTCCATACCAATGATCTGAAAATACGTGAAGAAGCACAAAAAAAGCTGGCTGAAATAGGAGTTGCAGTCAGCGGACAACCCTTGTACCATTTGCACAGCAATGCACACTTAATGGGCGGTTGCAGGATGGGGTCTGACCCTGAAACATCTGTTGTAAACAGCTTTGGGCAATCACACGACATAAAAAATTTATTTATCGCTGGTTCAGCATCCTTTGTCACAGCCCCTGCTGCAAATCCAACATTAACTGTTTATTCATTAGCATTACGTACAGCGGAATACATACTGGAAGAGATGAAAACAGGAAACTTATAATTAAAAAACAGCATTAAAATGAACTGCACCCCTATTGTTAGGCACAACTAACAATAGGGGTGCAGTTTTTTCATGAACATCGATTTTGAATGCATTTTTATTTCCTGCATCCAATAGTTGAGTAATCCGATATGCAAGCAAGCGAGAGCTATTGCGGCACGGTGGGCTGCATTAATAATCCGGAAAAGTCTATTCAACAAGGAACAAAGAATTTTTCCTCACCAACTTAAAAAAGTAAAGGGCGAACTTAAAACTGCGATTCAAAGTTTTAACAGTGGTGGAGGATTTATTAACTATGTAAATCTTCACGATAGGATCTTTTCCATTCCCGCCCGATCCCTGCATCATAATGGCAAAGGATCACACCTATTATCGTATGTCCAAACTTTTTTAATGCTTTAATTTCGCACATTTAATGCCACTTACTATTAAGTTTTTGTTTATTTTAAGACGAAGGAACTTTGTGTTTGTCTAAGATACAATTAAAGAAAGGCTGTAAAATATAGCTCATTATATAATAAGCATTTTTTAAACCGTTTTAACACGTTGCATTTGAAATTTGCTTTGGCAAAGTAATTTAGATAATCTTCCTCCCGCCGGATGTAATTACCAGCATCATACCACTGCATGAACCAATTGCTTACCGGCGACTTTTTAAAAAAACACGGTTCGATGATAATTATTCTGCCATCTGGTTTTAAAATTCTTTTAAATTCCGTTACATAGTCACGGATGGCTTCCGGTGAGATATGATGGAGGACAGCGATAATTAAAATAACATCAAAGCTACTATCCTTTGCAGGAAGTTTATTCCCGGAAAAAGCTTGAAAACGATATGGGGAGTACATTCGTTTGGCAAAGTCAATCCTGCCATGATCCGGGTCTAGCCCAAAATAATGATCTGGTGAAAACAAGGTACAGTTCGCCCCAGTCCCCGACCCAAAATCAAGTACGGTTTTGTTCGAAAAATCAAAGTGCCGTTGAATATTTTTCTCAATATATATTTTTGTGATCAATTTTGGTCGAACTAAGGCGTGATAAACTCT
>NZ_JBDPNU010000118.1:0-686 GCF_050468105.1 Fictibacillus sp. NRS-1165 | reverse complement strand
ACTAAGGCGTGATAAACTCTAGGTGAATACTGCAATAAAAGCACCCGCTTTTTTGATGTTTTCTTTAAGATGTAAATAGTGCGATTGTAATAACAACTAGATTTTTATTGTGTGTATTAATCGGTAAATAATACGTGAAAAGTGGAAAGAGTGGGACCAGACCAAGCATGGCATATACTTCTTATTTGAGGGTTTTGCATAATTTTCGTCCCCCCATGTTGTAAGGGATTAAAAAGACACCAAAAAGGACTTCATCCCAAATTGTAGAAGATACAGGTAACTAAACCAAAAACCCTACAAGGAGAGTGAAGTCCTCATGTATAGTATACAACAGAACTTGTTTTCCTTCGAGGAATGGTTACAACTTGATTCAAAAGATCGACTTCCATTGTTTTTTAGTGCACTCGAACTTACGCCTTATGCCAAAGCGTTGGCAAGTGCTTCACCCCAAGGTCGGAATGGAACTTGTAAACAGTCGACCCTCCGTGCTTTACTCGCAGCACATATGGAGGGAATCACGACGTTTACAGCTTTACATAAGCGACTGGACAACGACTTACGCTTCCGTTATCAATGTGGATTTCCTTTAAATGAAGCACCGCCTTCCATCTCTACGATCAGTCGTGTTTTCAAAAAACTAATCAAGAAGAAATTAGCCGAAAGGCTCTTCAATGATCTGGTTATAC
>NZ_JBDPNU010000117.1:0-3323 GCF_050468105.1 Fictibacillus sp. NRS-1165 | reverse complement strand
CTTCTTCTTTTTTACCTTTTTACATACTAGAACCTCTGAAGGGCTGGAGGTACACTTCTAGCTTTTGCCGATCTCTTGGAATTTTTTCTCTATTCATTATTGATGAGATGAGCAACCACAAGACATGCGAAATTACCTCTAGAGATCGTAAGACAAGAAGTGAACCATTGGATCCGTACAAGTGGAGTGTTTGATGATTTCATTGACTTTGACAAAGTTATGCAAGATCCAGAACATCCTCAAAAACTTCGAAAATAGTATGATTCGGGGGATCATTTACATCCAAACGATGCAGGTTATCACGCGATGGCTGAAGCAATCGACCTTACTTTATTTCGTTAGTAACAACAGTTTATAGCCTCTCACTGTTAGTGAGGGGCTTAGCTTTTTTTACTATTCAACCTGCCTGCAAATAATAAGCAACCAAGTATGAAAACATCATTCCGCAGTTGGTCGCCCTTGAGGAAGACCCAAAATTCAATGTGTCTTGATCGTTTTGGAGAGACGTTGAACCAGGCTTGCTATTACTGAAATAATTTCATCTCTTTTCAAACCTTCCGTTTCCCTGGTTCTTGGAGACGGTCATTCGATCGGAGTACCTCGCCGTATCGGCTGTTCTCAGTAATTGGTCTACATATACATTCAATTTTCGGTTTTACTTTTGCGACCATTTCTCAAACCATGTAGTACGTTCGTAATCATGCATTTCAATGATTTGATATTATAATGACCCCCTTCTAATCTTTACATTATTAGCTTCCTAAATATCACTAAATCAGCGTAATGCATTGACATGTAATAGTGAGTTATATCCTTTTAATTTCACTATCTCTAAAATCTTCCTCTCTAAATTGAGGGAGCTGCAACTTTTCCTTTTCACGGATAATGTCACTAAAACAGCGAATTGCCTCTTCTTTAAACCGCTTCTCTTCGAGTGCTGGATCCTTCCCCTCTTCGAAGATCTGCTTAAATAACTCTCTTGTTTGCAAGAGATGTTCTTCAATCGCAACTGGGCCAGGAACTCTGGAAAGATGAAGGTCGATTTGTTGCTGTAACGCGCCTTCTTTTCTAATTTCTTCTTCTTTCTCCTGATTACTTAAATAGCTTGGCAACACCGACTCTTCCTTGGTTTGATTTTTAGCATAGTCATCTTTGATGGGTTGAACGAGAAAACCAATTGCACTCGATTTTTCGTTTCTCAATGATCTTCTTACTGAATTCAAGATTTCTTTCAACTTGTTCATAACCGTAATCACTAATTAACGATTTTATAACCTGTTTAGATACTCCCATTCTTTCTAAGGATTATTGAATTTGTGCTTCGAATTCTAAGTCGCCCGAAAAGTGGATCGCCTTGTTTGGCATGGTTTTTATAGATGTTAAACTTAATAGAGGATACCTTTCGACCGACTTTTATCTCCTCATACTCAAAACGAAAATCGGTTTTTTCCTCTAATTCCTTCTTTGCTACATTTAAAATTTAGTCTTTGAAGTGGCCAAATAATTTGTATTTGTTCGGCTCTATTCCAAGCAGCGACTTTAATCCACTGCAGCGTTTCTTATGACTGTCTGTAATTTAGGCGAAGATTTCATAAAATCAGGGCATGATATGTACTACATAATAGGATGGAGGAACATGATGAAAAGAAAAAACCCACAGTCCCTTTCTCCAAATGGAGAGAAAAATGATAAGCAAACAGTAGATGGATTATTTGGTCTAGACCCGGAAACAAGTCTTCAATCGGTACGTTTCGCAACGACAGACAACCCTTATATAAATGGAGATAATGGAGATAACATGGATGAACAATAATTTTTGCACCTACCATGCAAACGGATCCAACAAAAAAACGGCGAAAGTTTGCCGCTTTTTTGATCTTATTCAAAATTATGCTGGTCCTCGATCCGTCCGTGTTCATTATGGATAACCGCCATCGTACCTGCTTCTTCGGCCAAACGGTCAGCCTCTTTTACCGCTTCCGTCTTGGAATCGGCTGTGTACTTCGGTTCATCGACACCTTCTTTTTTTACAGCCCAGCCCTCTTCCCCATGAGGTACTACATGAAAATGGGCTTCATTGGTTCCAGCCCGGTCCTCAAAATAAGAGTCTCGATCATTGTGAGTGCCCTTTTTGTTTTGTGCCATAACAACTACCTCCTTATAAATGGTTTTGCATAGTAACCTATTACCCGCAATGGCCAGTTGAAAACATGAATTTTATGTGCCGTCTTGCTCTGATGGCTCTTCTTGATACTGAAACGGAAAGCGTTATGAATTTGAAAAGACCCCTTTGAACAAGGGGCCTAACCGTTCTTTTTCAATTTCGGTATTCAGGGAACTTTTAGCTTCATTGATGCCGAAATCCGCTCAGTTTATGTATTTCGGTTTTGCCATCGGTCCCTATATCGTTTTACTCACTTGGGTCTACTTCGTCCCAAGACATCGTTGTTACTTCTGTATAATTGCCGCTTTCAATGTCTTCCTGTGTGGCCTCTTGGTCTAATTCTTCTGCATCATTCATGCCTGGAGCGACCGATGGCTTTTTTTCCTGGTGCTTCTTCATGTCCCATAGCCTCTTTTCACTGTTAGTTTCTGTCTACACCTTAATAAAAGTTTTCCCATCAACAGAGAGTTTCATTCGCCTTTTCACTTCTGAGGAACACTAGTTGATCTATTGAGGAAAAAATAAAAACAAGCGCTTCCCATGTTGAGGAAACGCCTGTGATTGATAGAGATGCTAATGAATTAGAGAAGCTCTCAAAGTGCTGATACCATTTTCCAGATACCCTTTTAAACAAGTTAACGTATATACCCACCCTTCTTTTTGTCCTAACATTTTAGCTATAATATCAGGATCATCCACTTTCAAACCAGATTCATTCACTTCAATAATTGTACTCTCATGCTCGTCTTTTAGCCTAATGGTAACAACGGTTTGTTCACCATATCCTCCCCATGAGAACACTATTTTCTTGTTATGCTCGACTTCCAGTACCTTGATTACCCCTTCGGCATCGTATTCATCATATCTCCAAGTAATCGCTTTTCCCTGTTCCACTCTTTCGGTTCCTGAAGAAAACCAGTAATTAGACATTTCTTCAGGGTTAACGATTGCTTCAAAAACATCATTTGCCGGCTTCTTAATTTTTAATTTCGTGGTTACGTCGGTATTCATTGCTAAATCATCCTTTTTATAGATTTTATAGGTTAGCGTCATTTGGATCATTACTCGCTTCCGCCATGCGCTTAACCCACTCCAATCGTTGATCCCAGTCGGCTGCCAGACTCTCCATCCACTTAGCCGTAGTGGAAAGTTGATGCGG
>NZ_JBDPNU010000116.1:0-1197 GCF_050468105.1 Fictibacillus sp. NRS-1165 | reverse complement strand
TGTAAAGAAGATTTTAATAAATGATGTGTCTGCATACTTAGCTGCATTATGCAGAGCCTCCTGGCACACTCGAAACAACGTCACATTTTGCCCTTCCGGCAGCTTTCTCTCCTTTCCTCCTTCTTCTATCTCCACTTCAATGCCAAACGTCGCTGTATATTGCTTCGCATAACTTTTTAAAGCAGGATAGATGCCAAGTGTACTAAGCGATGGCGGATGAAGTTCAACAGAAACCATTTGAATCTCTTTAATCGACCGTTCCAACGACTGCACCATTTCTTCCGCAAAGCGCTTCATATGGTTGTCTGTCATTCCGCTCTGAATAAACTGCAACCCTGTATAGAAACTATACAGGGTTTGACCAACACTTTCATGAAGTTCATAGGAAATACGTTTCAGTTCCTCTTCCTGGGTTTGTATGATATAAGATATTACCGATTCCTTTGATTGTTTGGATGGTTCTCCCATCATCGCTCCTCCTGATTCACATGCTTTTTGTCTTATAGTGTGTGATATCACTGAACATGCCCGCAAACTGGTTGATTTCTCCTGCTTCATTTTTTATGGCACTGATGGTCAGCCATTCAAGGTAGTTCTGGCCGTCTTTTCTCTGGTTCCAAATTTCTCCCTGCCAATATCCTTTTTCTTCAATGGTAAGCCACATGTTTTTATAAAAGTTTTGATCTTGAAGACCAGACTTTAACAGATTCGGATTTTTTCCAATCACTTCTTCAGGCCCATATCCGGTCAACTCGCTGAACGCTGGATTCACAGAAATAATCTTCCCTTCTTTATCCGTGATCATGATTCCCTCTGCCGTGCTGTTTAAGACTTGAGCCGACATGCTTAGACGGTCTTGGTAATACATCCAAATCACGAGTACCAGACTTGCCAACGCCACTTCTGATAAGGCCATAAAACCGATGGCATAATGTCCCGTGAGTTTAAAGAGGACCGCTAAGATCAGTGGAGGAAAGAACCCTCCAAGTCCACCCATAGCGGATACCACACCGTTCACAATACCAGCTTGCTTCGGAAAGTAACTTGGAACTAGCTTGAAAATGACTCCGTTGCCCATGCCTGCGCAAAACGCAATGGTCAGACACCCGAGCGTGTACAGTTGGATAGATGGAGCAAAAGACAGAAGCAAGGCGGAAAGCGTATATCCCCCAAATACAAACATGAGAAGTTTTAAGG
>NZ_JBDPNU010000115.1:0-5809 GCF_050468105.1 Fictibacillus sp. NRS-1165 | reverse complement strand
AATACAACATGGGCACCGCTTTGGGCAAGAAGACGTGCAGTAGCTTCACCGATACCGCTGCTTGCCCCCGTAACCTCAGAAAGGATGAGGCGACGGTCGTCTTGTAACCTTAATTGTTTTTGATATTGCAAAGGACTCAATCTCGTAAGCTGACGCTGCAAATGCCGGATTCCAGGTTGGTTATGAGAGTCCTTCTCAATTCAGTCGTGAATATTCTCGAATGTGCGGTTTGCCCCCTATAAGCGATATAAAACGCCTTCATGAATTTTCCATTTGACACAGGTTGTCGGATTATTTTCTACGGTTATTTTAATAGCCTTAGGTCGGTGTACAAGCCTTTCTCTGAATCTAACATAGATTAATAGTAATCGACTCAGAGAGGAGGAATATAGAATGACTGATTTTATTGCGAAAATGCGGGGACGCTTTCAAGTGCCGCCGGTTATTACGGAGGCAACCGGTATAACATTGTTAAAATTGAGGAATAACGGCTTAAGTCTGAAATTCTTACTAAAAGTAAATGATATTGAAAACGTCACCCAAGCTCACATTCACTTGGGTCGACCAGGCCAGAACGGACCGGTTGTCGCGTTCCTGTTTGGCCCGAGCAAATTCGGCATTACATCCAGGCGGGGAATTGTGGAAGGCACCTTGACGCGCGAAGATTTGGTTGGACCTCTTCAAGGCGATGAAATACTCGGCCCTGGCGGAACAATAAAAAAATTGGTTACAAATGGATATAAAGTGATTTCCGTGGTTGTTGCAAAGGGGCGTAAGGAAAAAGAGGATTGCATTAAAGAATCAATGTTAAAAGCTAATCAATACTTGGGAGTAGAAAAGGTTGTTTTTTTAGAATATCCGAATCTTTTATTAGAAACTCTCCCTTTACATTCTTTAACTAAAGAAATTGAAGCGCTTTTGGCCAAGTATGAACCTTCCATGATTTTTACTCATCATTACGGAGACGTTAACCGGGACCATCAAATATTGTACCAGGCCGTCATTACTTCAGCCAGGCCATTGCCAAAGAAAATGGCTGCTCAAATACTCTGTTTTGAAACGGTCTCTTCGTCTGAATGGAGTCAACATACGAACGATAAAGAATTAAACCAAACTATTTTGCAGATATAACGGAAACCATTAATGATAAACTCAAATCTCCTTCATTTTATCACGTGGATATGAGGGATTTTCCTCATCCCCGTTCATATCAAGGAGTGAAAGCATTAGCACAGGTTCGAGGCATTATGCAGAAGCGTTTGAAATCATCAGGAGGGTATGGAAATGACAGAACGTCGATATTCAAAACAGTCTCCATCATTTATCCCCTATCCCCATTTAGTATCTGCAATGGATAAATATTATGGACTGACAACCGCTTTAAAAAAAGAAAAAAACAAGCCGGATGTCCAGAAACCCTCTGGATTAAGACAAAAGAAAAACATGAAAATCTTAATCACTACTTTCTGGGACTACCCTTTTGTTGGCGGATTGCAAAACTACATCACTGCACTTAAGTCAGGATTGGAAAGCTTAGGCCACATTGTCCATATTGCTGCACCTAACCACTTCGAAAATGGTGACATTGACGGAATGCGGCAAACCATTATGGAGGATGTAAAAAATTTTTTTGTTAAAAGGTATGGAAGTTTCAGTGAAAAGATCATCCAAAATGTTTGGCAAATGCGCAGATATGAATGGATGCTAAAGTGCGTGGATATTTCTAAGTATGATATTATTCACGCACAAGATCGGTTTACAGCAAATGTCATGTTCCAGCTTAATGAAGGTTATCAAAAACCGCTGCTGTTCACTCCCCACGGATTTATGACACACACACGGGTAAAGTTTAATCTAATAGAAAAAGGGTCTGTAGAAGAAGCCTACTTTTTGGCCATTGACAAAAAAGCCGTTCAAAGCTCGACCCATATCATTAGTTTATGTGAATATTTTCGTCCGTTGCTAAACAGTTTAGGCGCTGAGGAAAGCAAATTGACAACCATTTACACTGGAATTGATTATGGAATTGACCCTCTAGGGAAATCAAAGAATATTTCAGATAAGACAATTATTACCTGTGTATCTCGCCTCCGGCCGCGTAAAGGACATAAATACCTGTTTGAGGCACTTTCGCTCATTAGAAATAAGCTTAAAAATGTAGAAATATGGATTGTAGGGGAAGGATCAATGAGAGAAGAGCTTGCACACCAATGTCAGGATTTACAGCTAGAAAATGTGCATTTTCTAGGAAAGAGAACGAGAAAGGATATTCCAGAAATATTAAAACGATCAGATATTTTTGTTCTGCCAACTACCAGTGATACACTTCCTATTTCTGTGATAGAGGCGATGTTTGCCCGGAAGGCGATCATTACAACAAACTGTGGCGGAATACCAGAAATTATTCAGGACAATCATTCGGGGCTTATAGCTGAACCGGGTAACCCTCAGCAACTAGCTGAAAAATTAACCATTCTTCTGGACGACCCCGTACTAAGGAATTCTTTAGCACAAAATGCTAAATGCTTTGCTGAACAGCATTTATCCATTGCCAGTATGGCTGGAAAGATTGAAGAAGTTTATCAATCTTTCTTGCACGGGGGTGAGATGCAGTGAGGCATGATCTACCGGCCGTAGTGTTAGATTTAAGTGCGACTGGGATCGGGATCGTTCGGAGTTTAGCCGAACAAGGCATAAACGTATATGCATTTGATACAGAGAGTAAGCAAAAAATTGGAAAAACGAGGTATGCAAGCTGCGGTGTATGCCCTAATCCTGTTTCTGAGGAAGAAAAATTAATAGAGCACCTTACAAGACTAGGGCAAACATTTGAGGAGAAAGCGGTACTCTACGCTGGATCGGATGACTATGTGCGCTTTATATCAAAACACAGAGATCAGTTGTCTTTGTATTATCTTTTTCTTTTACCTGACCATTCATTAGTCGAGGCTGTGTTAGATAAAAGATTAACCTACGATTTATCAGTAAAACATAACGTTCCATGTCCTAAAACGTTCATTATTGATGATGAAGATCATCTTGACCGGATTGTTTCTGAAGTTACGTTCCCCTGTATATTAAAACCAGTCATTTCCTCCAATTTCCGCAATCGTATCGATCATCGTCTGTATAAAAAAGCAATATTAGTTGAAAAACC
Source organism: Fictibacillus sp. NRS-1165 (assembly GCF_050468105.1). Lineage (NCBI taxonomy): Bacteria > Bacillati > Bacillota > Bacilli > Caryophanales > Fictibacillaceae > Fictibacillus > Fictibacillus sp. NRS-1165. Next base: position 2,652 of record NZ_JBDPNU010000115.1, on the reverse strand, counting down.
AGTCCAGTTAAAGGAAGAGTACCTCTTTTACAGCCGTTTTGGAGAGCTCATGATTCAAGAGGTGATTCCTGGAGAAGAGGCATCCATTTATTCAGTAAAAACCTTATTTGATGAGGAAATGAATCTAATTGGACTCTGGATGAATCAAAAACTCCACCAATTTCCTCCAGACTTCGGTTCAACCGCCATGGCGTTAAGTATTAGAGATGAGGACGTAATAAATATAGCAGTTCCATTTTTGCGCAATCTCAAGTTAAAAGGCCTGGCAATTGCAGAATTTAAGAGGGATAAAAGAGACGGCAAGTTGAAATTTATTGAGATTAACCCCAGGATCGGGTTAACCCAAAGATTGTCAATAGCTTGCGGTGTGAATTTAGCATACTTGAACTATTTGCTGGTAACTGGACAAAATCCTTCCCCCGTGACGAAGCAGAAAGAAGGCATCAAATGGGTTTACCTGGTCCGGGATTTTCTATCCTTCCGTCAAAACCATAAAAGCGGGAAAATGACAATCACCGAATGGATAAAGGGCCTTTCCGGACATAAGGTAGAAGCTTTATTCAGCTGGAAGGATCCACTCCCATTTATAAGAAGCTTTGTGTCCCATATTCGATATTTATGGGCGAGAAAATGAGATGTTAATAAAATTAGGGGGGATTTCTGCATTGAGCAGTAAAGAAGAAATTGTAAAACAGTGGAATCAATTTGGATGGAAAAAAAAGTTTGAATTTTTTTCAAATCATAAAGTTGTATTGCCTGAAGATAAAATAGAATGCCTTAAAAATTCGAGGGAAAAAACAAGTATCTGGAAACTGATCCTTACAGATGGCATAAACAGTCTTCCCGTAGTCCTTAAAATATATAAACCACCTTTTAAGGAAAATCATAGCGTGGAAATTAACATGTATCGCAGAGGATATACTGCCATGGCTGAATTTATGCCAAAAATGTATTGGATTGAGGAAAGAGTAAATGATGACGAAATCTGGCTATTTACAGAATTTGTTCAACCTTTGCGCGGGCAAATCAAGATTACGCCCAAACATCTCGATCTTATCATTCCGACTGCTGCAAAATTTCATGCCCGCACATTTGGTGATCGGATAACCAGGTACAAGGATTCTTTTGATTCCTGGCTACCCCGATATGATTCTGCGCTGGCAAACAGAGAAAGAAGCCATCATATTGAAAAAACAAAAGAATATCTAGATCTTGCTATGAAAGATCCTGGTTTAAGAGAAATAGTAGAACCTGGATACAACACGATTCAAAATGTCCTGCAAAAAGGGCCAATTTTCTTTCCGGAAATTATGGAAGCAGGTCAATGCCTCATCCACGGTGATCTTCATCTTCATAATCTTTGCTGCCAAAACGGCACGGATGAAGAAAATTGGAACATTCAAATGATCGACTGGGAGTCTTCTAAGTACGCACCCTGTTCGTATGATATGGTTGTTCTAGTTGAATTGTTGATTGATTTCAGAACAGACTGGCGAAAAAAGGAAGAAGAAATAAGAAGTCATTGCATGCTGTTATACGCTCAGGAAATGCAAAAAGAAGGAATAACCTTCCAAATAGACATCCTAAAGCTATTAAAAATGACTTATTTACAGAGAACATTAGAGAAAAGACTCCTAAATCACCTTAGAAGGGTGCTGAATGGAGAACAAAGTGTTCTGCTAAAAAGATATATTGAAAAAATAAATAGCTGGGGAAAGGAATTCGGTTTATACTAGCAGATCAAGTATTTGAGAAAATACGATTTATCTATCTAGTTAAAAACTAGAATACTTGAGTTGCTGCTGAAGTCTTTTAATAAAGGAAGTGTATGAATGAAAAGTATTACGGCGATAGCAGCCAGGAATAAAGGAAAACTAAAATTGGAAAATCTAGAAAAGTATAAACTGCTTGGCAAAGGCGGCGATGGAGCGGTTTTTCAAATTAGTCCCAATAAATGTGTAAAAATTTTCTGGACAGAAAAAACTCATAAACTTGAACTGAAGGCATTAAAGAATGGACAATCATCCCCCATCATTCCCCGACTCTATGAGTATGGATCCAATTATATTGTCATGGAGTATATCAACGGATATAATCTGAAAAAATACCTCAAAAAAAAGAAACGTTTTTCTGATTCAAAAATAAAACAAATATTATACATGCTTTCAGAATTTAAGAGGATCGGTTTTTTGAGGCACGATACAGAAGTTCGACATATTTACTTTAACGAGAAGGGTGAGGTAAAAGTGATCGACCACAAAAGGGCATTTACCACTGATCGAACTTATCCCAGAAAGTTAATATCGGGTCTTGAAAAGCTCGGATATGCAGAGGAATTCCTTCAACGGGTCAAAAAGATTTCGCCAACCCTTTTTAATGAATGGGCAAAATATTATCAATAACCTTTTAGATGGCGTCAAACATGCTGCCATTTTTTTTCTTTAGTTCAACCATTGAATACCTGACCCTTAAGATTATAAAGAAGTTACAAAAGAATAATAAAAAAATTTAAAATAAGAAGCTATATCTACTTTAAATATAAAATTTTTAAAAAGGGATATCTTGATGATTTATTAAATGGCGATCTATTCATGAATAACTTTAATTTCTTTATTGACCTTGAAAAGAGAACCAAAATTAAAGGCCAAGGAG
>NZ_JBDPNU010000114.1:0-2456 GCF_050468105.1 Fictibacillus sp. NRS-1165 | reverse complement strand
TGAAAAAAGCAGAAAAAGAAATGAGAGACGCTTTAGAGAAAAGATAATTTGGATACGTGGAGGGGGCAGCCTTTTGGCTGGTTCCCTCTACCTTCCAAAGGCTGTCTCAATTTCTCAAGATCATGTACTGGGCAGCATTTTTATTAAATTACAGGGGAGGTACCATGAAAACGATTAAAAATACGAAATCTGATTTCAAATTCACAAAGATAAAAAGACCGAAATCGGATATCAAATTAGCAATGGCGTTACTTTTTCCAAGCATTTTTTTAGTGCTGTTGCTCGTTGCATACCCGATGTTATCCAATATTCAGATCAGCTTTTTTGACCAGCCCGTTAATCCGAGGTTAAGTGCCACGTTTGTCGGGTTAAAAAATTATACAGACATACTTATGGATGCAGAGTTCTTTAAATCCTTAGGAGTCACACTTTTGTATATGATTCTTGCCGTTTCGGGAAGTACAGCACTGGGATTGGGAGTTGCTATCTTTTTTAATCGACCGTTTAAATTTCGCAAGATAGCCCGTTCATTAATTATTTTGTCTTATGTAACACCCTCCATTTCTTTAGTTTTTGCATGGAAATACATGTTTAACAATGGATACGGTGTCGTGAACTATTTGGGCGGGGACGTATTACATTTGTTTGATAAGGCGCCTCTATGGTTTGACAATCCGGTCTCAAGCTTTGTCCTGGTTGTTCTTTTTGCCATTTGGAGGTACTTCCCTTATGCCTTCATTTCATTCCTGGCGATCTTGCAAACCATTGATTCCTCATTATATGAAGCAGCTGAAATTGATGGAGCTTCAGCATGGGATAAATTTAAAATTGTTACGGTTCCAGCGATTATGCCGGTATTGTTAACGGTCGTTACATTACGTTCGATCTGGCTGTTCTATATGTTTACGGATGTTTATCTGCTGACGAATAAAGTGAATATCCTTGGTATTTACTTGTATGAAACAGCATTTGCATTTAACGATCTTGGAAAAGCGGCATCAATTTCTGTCATTCTGTTTATTATTCTTTCTATTGTGATTATCTTAGCAAGAAAGCGGGTGAAATTCTAATGGCGATGGCGAGCAGCAAAAAGTCAAGAGCAACAAAAAAAGTGGCGTTTTACACTGGGCTGATATGCCTGTTGACCGTGTCCCTTTTTCCCTTTTTTATCATGCTGATGACCTCCTTTAAAAGTCCGAAGGAAGCGGTTGCGACGAATCCGACGTTACTTCCGCAACACTGGACATTTAAACATTACGTGGACATGTTCAATCCTGATATTTTCCCGTATCTCTCCTATTTTAAAAACAGTTTAACCGTTGCCCTCACGGCAGCTAGTTTGGCCGTTGTCATTGGGATCTTTGGGGCATATGCCCTGTCGAAATTAAAATTTATGGGCAGAACCACAATCAATGCAAGTTTTTACACGGTTTATATGTTTTCGGGCATTTTGCTTGTCGTGCCCTTATTCAAAATCATCTCCGGTCTTGGTTTATACGATACTAAAACGGCGATCATCATAACGATGATTGTACAAACGTTGCCAACCGCCATCTTCATGTTGAAAAGTTACTTTGATACGATACCGGATGACCTTGAAGAAGCGGCTATGATCGATGGACTAAACAGGGTGCAGATCATTTTCTATATTGTAATTCCATTATCCATTTCCGGAATTATATCAGTTTTCGTCTACTCGTTTATGGTGGCTTGGAACGATTACTTGTTTGCCTCCATTTTCTTATCCGATTCAGCAAACTTCACGCTGCCCATCGGCTTGAATGCCTTGTTCAGTACACCAGATTACGTTTGGGGCCGAATGATGGCGGCATCACTCGTAACCGCATTGCCAGTCGTGATCATGTATGCCGTATCCGAGCACTTTATTAAAGGGAACATGACCGAAGGCGGAGTTAAAGGGTAAATCCCCCAAAAAATCGAGAGGAAGTAATCACATCATGAAAAAGCTAGTTGCAGTAAAACCAAGAGAAGCCGCATTTGTAGACTATGAAGACCGTTCAATCCAACCGAATGAGGCCAAAATTGAAGTGGAATTTGCCTCACCTAAACACGGTACAGAAGTGGTAGACTTCCGTGGGTTGACTCCTTTTATAAACGAAGATTTTTCTGAAGAATGGCGCATGTTCATGCCCCGAGAAGAGGGGGAAAAGCCTGGTATCGTTTTTGGTGAATTTCAATTGGGAAATATGGTTGTCGGCAAAATAGTAGAAATCGGCAGTGATGTAATAGAGTACCGAGTCGGAGAAATGGTTTGTACGTATGGACCCATCATGGAAACCGTCATCGTCAATGCGGTGGATAACCACCGATTACGCAAAATGCCCGAGGGTGCCAAATGGCAAAATGCGGTTTGTTATGATCCGGCCCAATTTGCCATGAGCGGTGTTCGTGATGCCAACGTACGTGCAGGCGATTATGTGGTTGTTGTCGGATTG
>NZ_JBDPNU010000113.1:0-2394 GCF_050468105.1 Fictibacillus sp. NRS-1165 | reverse complement strand
ATCCCCAGTTCAATAAGTTATTTCCTGAAATTAAAGGAAAAATCGAGCTCGGATTAAAAGTTATCGGAAAAAAAGAATGGCTGGAAAATGAAATTAATAAAAGTCCTGAAGTAGAAAAAATGAAACAAACCGTTCAAGGCAAGTCAGACAACGCCGGCTTTTATGACCGTATTAAGCTTGGAGGGATGGCTAACCAATTCTTTGCTTCTCTCCAGGAGGATATTAAATCAGAGATTTTTGAACCATTAAAAGAAGTGGCTGCAGCCTCAGTTGCAAATGAACCCATCGGAGAAACGATGTTGTTAAACGCTGCATTTTTGATTGATCGGAGCCAAGAGGAACTTTTTGACCAGAAGATAAATGAAGCCTTTGAAAAATGGGACGGCAAAGTTGAATTCAAATATTCGGGTCCCTGGCCGGCTTACAATTTTATAAATATAAAACTTAAAGTGGAGGAAAATAAATGATTCACAAACTATTCACTGCCCCAATGAACCTCGTCTTTAAGGTCGGTGAAAAAGTGAAAGAAGAAGCAGACAGAGAACTGTATGATATTTCTAATATTCAGCAAAAGCTTGTGCACCTTCAAATGTTGTATGAGCTGGATGAAATACCTGAGAAATTATACAGGGAACAAGAAGAGGAATTATTGATCCGTTATGAGGCAGCCAAGAAGCGGGAAATGGAACAATGGGACAATATGACGAAGCAGCAGAAATGAGGGGATTAAAATGAGCGATTTGATTTATTTATACGGACTTATTCCCACGGAAGAGGAGAAAAGGGAATCGGTAATCCCGTTTAAGGGACTAGATGAACAAAAAGAAGCCTATTCGGTGCAAATCGGCAAGATTACCGCGGTTGTATGTAATCTTGATTCTAAAGAGTATTCAGAAGCATCGATTGAAGAAAAGATCAACAATAATATGGAGTGGCTGCAGAAAAAAGCTTTGCATCATCATAATGCCTTATTAAACCTCAAACAAAAATATACGGTAATTCCAATGAAATTTTGCACCATTTATAAAAACGAGAACAGCATGAGAAAAACGATTGAAAATAATCAGGAAAAAATAACAGACTCGTTTTTACATTTGGCTGAAACTGAGGAATGGAATTTAAAAATCTACTGTGATGACTCACTTTTAAAGAAATATGTAAGTGGCCGAAATATAAATATCGCATCAAAAAAGGAGGAGATAAGCAAGTTACCTCCAGGAAGGCAATTTTTTGAGAAAAGAAAGCTGGATCAATTGTTAGATAAAGAACTTGAAACTGAAAAAGAGTCAGTTTGTGAACAAATTCATGATAGATTGAAACAATTTTCCTTAAATCATACAGTGAAAAATAATTGGAGCAAGGACGTAACCGGAAAGAAATATGATATGAGCTGGAATAGTGTTTATCTTATAGCGGTTGATCGAGTTGAAGAGTATTTAGAAGAAATTAATAGCATGACAAAAGAAATGGAAGAATACGGTTGGAAATTTGAAGCTTCAGGTCCTTGGCCTGCATATCATTTTGCAAGCATGGCTTAAAAAGAGGGAAAGGAGGAAAGTCGACATATGAGCAATAGGGAATCCGTTGAAAATAAAAACATTGCTCTTATTGATATATTGGATGTCATATTAGACAAAGGTGTAGCGATTAAAGGAGATCTAGTAATCTCTATTGCTGGTGTCGATTTGGTCTATTTAGATCTGCGTGTGTTAATCGCTTCTGTCGAAACTCTTGTTGCTTCCCAATCGGGCAACCGGAAGGAAATTTCGTCCGAGGAATTTGATAAACAGAGGGAGGAGCTAATGTATGCAAGTCAATAATCCGGCCAATAGCAGGATTACCCTAGACCCTGATCATGCAGAGCATGGTTTAGCCCAACTGGTTTTGACGGTTATCGAATTGCTAAGGCAAATTGTTGAAAGACATGCTATCCGCCGGGTAGATGGCGGAACATTAACTGAGGAACAGATTGAAAATTTAGGAGTCGCACTAATGAATTTAGAAGTGAAGATGGATGAATTAAAAGAGATATTTAATCTTAAAGATGAAGATTTAAATATTGACCTTGGACCATTGGGCAAGTTACTTTAGCCAAACCAATAGTAAGGAGTGATTGAAATGGCAGTGGAGCATCCCACACAATCCAGCACAATCGTAGACGTTTTGGAAAAGATACTGGATAAAGGGGTCGTCATTGCTGGAGATATTACCGTTGGCATTGCTGACGTCGAATTATTAACCATTAAGATTCGTCTAATTGTCGCTTCTGTAGATAAAGCGAAGGAAATTGGCATGGACTGGTGGGAAAATGACCCTTATTTATCATCGAAAGCGAATGAAGGACAGCAAAAATTAGAAGAGGAAAATCGGAAATTAAACGAGCGTATTCAATTA
>NZ_JBDPNU010000112.1:0-810 GCF_050468105.1 Fictibacillus sp. NRS-1165 | reverse complement strand
TGAAACACATTGCCAAAACTTATTGGAATGACTGTGTCGTTTTGGGCCATGACGGAGGCAATGACTTTCTGGTGCATCATTAAATTTTCTTTGTTCGGATGATAAATTTTCATAGGAACTTCTGCCGCTACCATTGCTGAGTCCTTATAATGAATGGTAAATATTTGTTTCTCTTCGCCATCTATAACTGCTTTTCCAAATTGATGCAGTTCCTGATTCGTTTGTATACTGCAAAATATATATATACCGGTTGATTGGCTCACCCGTTTCACTCCCTTTCTATTTCTTTGCACGTATCTTCCACGATGTTTTTTATTTTTGATTGATCCGATTCATCTAAGCCTTTAGATACAGAAAACCATAAAATGTCAAAACATAATTGTTGAAAATCTTCATCTTTCCCGTCTACAGGAATCCCTTCTTCATGAGCTAGTGTAGCGATCATAAGAGAAGCGCGTAAGCTTGGCCTGTGCTGGCTGTTTTTAGGACATTTTTCCCTTAAGGAGGAAACAATCCTGGTAATGCCTGCAGCCTTCTCTTTTGAAACACCCGTTTTTTTTGAAAGAATTTCCGCTTCCGTCTCTTCATCTGAATAATCAATTGGAATGGTGATTAATCTGTCTAATAAGGCATCCTGTGTTTGATGAACGCCGGCGTATTCAGCTGGATTGCTCGTAAACATTACGGAAAACTTTGGATGGACACGAATAAACGGTTCTTGTTGCTTGGTTCCATATAAGGGAAGGATCCGTTCCTCTAAAATGGAGAGAAAGATATTATTTGTGGAAGGCTTAGACCGAGTAAATTCAT
>NZ_JBDPNU010000111.1:0-5569 GCF_050468105.1 Fictibacillus sp. NRS-1165 | reverse complement strand
ATCCTTGGTATGACAGCTGGTTCATTCGCCTTAGCAACAGCCGCACACAAGGATGTTTTAACCATACAAATAGGTGTGATTAATCAGGCCTTAGAACTGCACTTGATTGTAAAAGAACTTGCTCTTGAAAAAGGTATATTCATTCGTTCCCCCTATATCCCTTTCCCTGATACAGTAGAGTTTGCTTCTAAACAAAGCTATTTAGGAACTCTGTTTGGGAAACAACGACCATTGAATGTCATTGAAATGACTCATATATTTAATAACATTCAAACTAATTTTATCGGTAAAAGTCTTATGTTAGGATTTGCCCAAGTTACTCAAGACCCCGAACTCAAGGCTTATTATTTAAGAGGAAAAAACATCGCCCAAAAGCATATTACATTGTTTAGTACTATTTTAGAAAATGAAGACATTCCTGGTCCAAGATTTTGGGATACCATTGTAACGGCCGAAACCGCTGCACCTTTCTCCGACAAGCTGATGCTTTTTCATGCCTCCGCCATGTCAGCGGCCGGAATTGCAAACTATGGTGCCAGCATGGCAGCAAGTCCCCGACGTGATATTGGATTGAAATACTCGCGCATTTTAGTGGAGGTTTCCCTTTATGCAGAAGACGGCGCGAACCTCATGATCGACAATGGCTGGTTAGAGGAACCACCTCAATCCCCCGACCGCGAACATTTAATAAAGAAAAAGTAAGTTCGACTGTAAAGCCCTCCATACTAACCATGGGTGACTAAATCAGAAGTCCCTTTGCAACAATGAAGTCATGAAAGAAGGGGTAGGGTAATGTGAATGATAAATGGGAGCGGCTCCTTTGGAGCGTTGCTTTGCCTGGAGTCGGCCAACTGTTAAACAAGGATTACATAAAAGGTTTTTTATTTCTGCTTTTGGAAATGATCATTAACCTTCAGGCAAACTTTAACCAAATCATCCTCCTGAGTTTTCATGGAAGAATTGAGGAAGCAATGTCCGCAACTCATTATAATTGGTTAATGTTTTATCCCTGTTTTTACTTTTTTTCCTTATGGGATGCCTATAAGAATGCAACTGCCTCATCTTCCAAATTTGCATTTTTTCCTTTTGTATTCGCTGCTTTTTCTGTAACCATCGGATTAATTTATTCCCCGGTTTTATATGTTTTCGGTAAACTGTGGGGACCAGTATGGCTTCCTATACTTTTTCTTTTTCCTGGCTTGATGATTGGATTTATATTTCGAGGACTCGCCCGTCGGTATTTGTAAAGTGAAAAAAAGGAGTTCGAGGCTAAGGCTTTACTCCCCTTTTCAGATATTAGTTATCCTCTTCACTCCCCTCTATTCAGAAATTCCTTTCACTAAATCCGCCAGACTGTACCACATTTCATTTTTACGTTTACATTTATTGCTACGCGGGCGTATCCTTTGTTCCAAGGTAAAATTAAAATGCGGATTTCATAGTTTACTCTGTAGCCTAAACCTAAGGATCAACGTGGTTATACTCATTCCTTGCTGGTTGCTGGTTATAAGAGTCCCGCATTGCCCTTCATTGTAAAGTACCTTCCATATTGACCGTCTCGTCATAAAATCCAGGAAAGCCAACAAAATACTATCGCCTAATCGAGCTCATTATCATAGAGCAGCTTATAGATCACTGTCTGCCAAAAATGCGATTATGCTGTTTTGAGTGGCCGCTATTATTTGGCAGTACTCTACGTTTAATTCATATAGAGTGCAGAAAAAAATGCGTTCTTCCAATGCCAAAAAATGGGTTACCCATGATGATCAACCTTATATTTTGGTTATTACGAATTGCTTGTTCTCATTTTTCACGTGAAATAATTCGTCAAATCCTTCTTCGAAAGTGGGTATCTGTAATTTTTTTAGCGCGCTTCTAATTACCTCAGGCGGGACTTTTTGTTTTCCTTCGCGTCTATTATTCCTTTCTAAACAACTGTCAATGTCGGAATCCATAATATAACCGATGACCTTATAGTTAAATTGTTTTGATAAAGCAACGTACTTTTTTCTCACTTCTTTCGTAAGATTCGTATTGTCCACTACGAATTTTTGCTTGGATTGGTAAGACGCGGCGAGATATAGATCTTCTCGATTCCGCGTCTTCAACATATCTAAATTAATTCTTACATGGGTATGGAAGAATTGCTCTTTGTAAAATGTCGATTTCCCTGAGCCTTGTATACCAATGAAAAGCACACATTCCATTGTGTTCTCCCCCACCCTCTGATTTTCTACAGAAACAATCTGTGAAGAAAAGCAGAATTTTTTTCATTTATTACCTAGGGGCTGCACACTGTCGCTATCGGCAACCGCCTATATTGAAGTTGGACTTTATTATGGCAGATCAACATTAATACGGGTGATTTAAATAAATACATCTTATCGTGGAAGTGTGCCCCTATATTGGAATTTCAAATAGTTTGGCTTTGGTATGAAATGTACAGACATCTACTATTGCAGGTTCACTCTCACTCGTTTACGCGTTTATCAGCCCGTTTTTTCAGATAATGATACTTGTCCCTTTCTACAAACATCCGTACTGAATATAGTAAATTGAAAGGGGCAGTATGATGTTAGACAAAAGAAAAGAGTCATCGAGTAGCCGTTACATCGGTTCTAACTGGGTTTTTCCAGTAAGGACCTCAAATGATAAGATGAGAAACGATAGCAAAAAGGCATCAAGCAGCAAACCCAGCAATTTAAGCAGCGGTTCCACCGATCTAAGCAGCATTGCCAGCAATTTAAGCGGTATTGCTACCAATTTAAGCAGCATTGCCAGCAACTTAAGCGCCATTGCCAGCAATTTAAGCGGCGATCCCAGCAATCCTGCCAGCGCCACCAGTCCACCTACAAGTCCTGAAAGTCCTACCAGTCCACCTACAGGTCCTGAAAGCCCCACCAGTCCTACCAGTCCACCTACGAGTCCTGTCAGTCCCACCAGTCTACCTTCCAGTCCTATAAGTCCCACCAGTCTACCTTCCAGTCCTATAAGTCCCACCAGTCCTACCAGTCCGAGTGATACCCTTGGTTCCAGTTTGCCCAGATACCATTGGAGATATGAATCATCAAGCAGGTCCAGTACCTCCCTTAGTTCACCTAATAACAGGAAAGGAGAGTCATCAAGCAGCAGTTCAAGCAGTTCAAGTAATTCAAGCAGTTCAAGCAGTTCACGTAGTTCAAGCAGTTCAAGCAGTTCAAGCAGTTCAAGCAGTTCAAGCAGTTCAAGCAGTTCAAGCAGTTCAAGCAGTTCAAGCAGTTCAAGCAGTTCCAGTTCTTTTATGGGTAGAATGGGTACAATGGACTTCGTTCATGAATTGCAACAAATGAAAATGAGGAATAGCGGGAATGTATTAAATGTTACTCAAAACTGTGACTGCGGTCAGCAAATGAATGAATGGCCTGTCATGAATGATTTGGACCAACCTTATTTGTTGACGAAAGACGACAATCAGGAACAATACGTTTTGGAAACGATGAACACCAACGAAGACAGCAATTGGAGGTGTTGCGGCCCTGATCGAGAAGTATTGGGAACTATGACTGATGGTTACGATCACAACTGTAGAATTTGTGGCACTCATGTAGACGATTGGGCAACCATGGACACTAGAGACGACGAAAATTGGAGATCGTGTGGACCTGGTGGAGAGGTTTTGGGAACGAGGGACATCGATCACGACGATTGGAGATCAAGTGGCCCTTATGGAGACGTATACAGTATGTGATATCAATAAGGAATATTATTTCTATAAGCTTTAACAATAAGTATTTATTTTCGCTGGTCAACATAACGGCAGTTAACCGAAGCAAGCAAAACCCTGAATTCAGCAGAATAGCCAGAATTCAGGGTTTTTGCGTAGGGGAAATATATAAATGAAGCTTTCTATATTATCTATCTATGTGAAAATTGACAAGCCGTGACTTTTTTAATTTTAGTCCTAAATCCAAAGTAAAACCACAATGATGATGTCGTTACAGCTTCGCCTTTAATAGGTCAGACCGGTTCCGTATGGATACAATCCTTCGATCGACACGGGCAGCTTTCCACCTGGCTGGGTTCCGAAGATCACGTCTACTGCGGCTTTCCATGAGGTCGGCACAGGAGAGCCCCACCGTTCAACCGCATAAGTCGCCACATACGCGCCTACCTCCGGATATTGTTTAATATCGTAAGGAAGGCCAAGGGCAACCGCTACCACAGGTTTTCCAGTTTTCTGCAGTGCCTTCACCAGCTTCGCCTGTCCGGCTGGAAGTTCACTAGGAGAGAAAGTCGGCACAATGATTTGATCCGCTTGCTTTGCGAGTTGTACCGCCTGCTGGATTTCAGTATCCTTCGAATCTGTTGAAGTAGTATAACTCATAACATTTCCGGCAGATTTTTCATCAACGATACTGGCAATATTGTTTATAAAATTAGTAGATCCATAGATTATCGGCCCTGTTACTAGTGTATTTTTCTTTTCTGCCGGGTTGAAAGGAAGTATCTTCTCATTTTTCACGACCGTAATGGACTTTCTTGCAGCCTCTGCTGCCGTTTCTTTATGTGAAGGTTTGTTGACTACATTTACTGCTTCTTCTGGATCATCATAACGGTCACTAAAAAGCTTATACTTTATCTTCAGCGCCAGGACTCTTTTCACCGATTCGTTCACCCTGTTCTCTGATAGCTGGCCGGATTTAAGTGCATGAAAAAGGGCATCATAGGTTTCCAGCTGTTCATCCAAATTTCCTGTGGCCATTACAATATCCGCACCTGCGTTAACAGCCATCACAGCGGCTTGTCCAGCACCCCATTCTTTTGCGATGGCATGCATGCTCATGGCATCTGTAACGATCAAACCTTTAAAGCCCATCTCTTTTCTGAGAAGTACGGTGAGCACTTTCTTGGAAAGGGTGGCGGGAAGCTCTTTATCAATGGCGTTAATAATGACATGAGCCGTCATAATGGAATCGACTCCTGCATCAATGGCAGCATTAAATGGAGGAAGATGAACGGTCTCGAGTGTATGACGGTCATATGTAACTGCAGCTAATCCTAAGTGTGAGTCCACGCTCGTATCCCCATGACCCGGGAAGTGCTTTGCTGTCGCAACTACCCCCTTCTTCTGATAGCCTTTAATTTGGGCAGCCGTCATTTCAGAGACCAGGTTTGTTTTCTCCCCAAATGACCGTACGCCGATTACAGGATTGGCAGGATTCGTATTTACGTCAGCGACCGGTGAATAGTTCCAATTAAATCCTGTAGCTTTTGCTTCTAACGCTGTGATCTTGGCCACGTCCTCGGCGGTCTTCGTTTCTCTTGTTGCTCCGATTCCCATTTGCCGAGGGAAAGGCGTTGCGTCTGTCACATGTTGTTTCGTTCCAAACTCTAGATCCGCTGATACTAAAAGAGGAAGCTTGAGACGTGTTTTGGAAGCCCACTTTTGTAGCTGATTATTATATTTTGCTGTCGTTCGGGCATCACGGGCACCATAAACGATGACGGAGCCTGCCTTGTAGTGTTGAATAAGTTGCCTGGTTGTGTCATCCGGCATTTTACTGGTATTATCGTGTGTTGATGGCATCAC
>NZ_JBDPNU010000110.1:0-3752 GCF_050468105.1 Fictibacillus sp. NRS-1165 | reverse complement strand
TGGTTTTCAAAGAACATTTTGTCGAACGCCGCTCGTTTTGGCGACTTTCTTAGGATAACATCTTTGGTGTAAGGTGTCAACCTCTTTTTTGTTTGTGTTTCTTTTTGTTTGCCGCGTCGTTTCAGCGACAAGTAGTACTATAACACGATAGCAAGAAAGAGGTCAACAGCTTTTTAGAAAAAAGTTTAATTCTTTTTTAATTATTCGTCGTATAGTGGCGATGGAACAAGTTCTTTCCTTTAGTTTGCTGGCGGATCACATCCACGATCCCCTTTTCAATCAGGTGTTCAAGCAGGATTCCGAGGTCAATGGAGTAATCCGAGATCTCACGGTGTTCCATCAGTTCAGCCACTGTCCACTCTTGTTGCTCTTCGAACACTTTTAATAAGTGGCCGGCCCCTAGCTTTGTTTTGGAGCTGATGGAAAACTCGCTGGCGATCAATAGAAGTTCAATCCGTTTATCGATCGATTCATTACCGGTAATCAGCTCTTCATATAATTTGTAGATCTGCGGCTCAATGACCTTTACCTGATTCCACACTGTTATTTCCGGATGGAATCCCCGCTCGATAACAGCCAGCCTTGCCAGGTGATGGAGAGCATGGAGAATATGATTGAAGGAATCTAGATGCTGGCCTTTGTGAAACAGTTCTTTTCCATCTGAAAAGCGGCGAAGCAGTTTTGCAAATTCAATGGTAATTTTTTTAGAGCGCTCAGGAACCGGAAATTTATCAAGCCTGTCTCTTAATTCCGTAATATATTCATTCCGGTTAAACAAGACCTTTCCATTGATGACCCAATCAACCACTCGGCGGTTGGAGCCGAGAAGAAGCCATTCATTGAGCCTCTCTTCCGAAACAATATGTAAAGCGGCAATCTTGTCATCGAACTCATAATGTTTAACACTCCAAGGTTTATCTGCGTGAGTAACGATGATAAATAAGATGCAGTCAAAATTATCCGTTAAGGGGCTAAACGGTTTATTTTTTTCGATCAAAAGAACTCCAAGTGTGTTTTCGTTACTTGCCCTTTCCTGGTAAAGAGGGCGTAACACGTCTTCCATGCCTTCAACTCCCGTTCTAATTTCGGTCTCCATACATTTCAACGCAGGCGCTGAAAATCCTTTCTTTTTTTCCAAGTCCTTGTATACTGTAATTTAGGAGGGACAACCATGATAAAATATACGAGCAAGATCAATAAAATACGCACGTTTGCTTTAAGTCTTGTGTTTATTGGCATCATCATTATGTATGCAGGCATATTTTTCAGAAGCCATTTTATACTAATGTCATTATTTATGCTAATCGGATTTCTTGCAACCCTCGCAAGTGCCGGAGTTTATTTTTGGATTGGTATGATCTCCACGAACGCGGTTCAAGTGGTATGCTCCAATTGCGGCAAAGTAACTAAAGTTTTAGGCCGTGCTGATGCTTGCATGTCATGTAATCAGCCGCTTACCCTCGATAAAGATCTTGAGGGCCTCGAATTTGATGAGAAATATAATTCAAGACGTGCCATGAAAAGGGCCGCAAAAAAATAAGCTGATCCAGTCAAAGCTGGTTCAGCTTATTTTAATGTTTTTTATTTTTACATTCCGGGCAAGTACCGTAGATTTCCATGCGATGATGTCCAACGTCAAATCCCGTAACGGATTCTGCAAGTGTCTCGACCTCATCCAGGCCAGGATAGTGGAAGTCGACAATTTTGCCGCAGTCCTCGCAAATAATATGGTAATGTTTAGTCGTTACACAGTCAAAGCGGCTGGATGCATCTCCATACGTCAATTCTTTAACGAGCCCGACCTCTTTAAATACTCTGAGGTTGTTATAAACCGTAGCCACACTCATGTTAGGAAATTTGCCTTCTAGGGATTTGTATATTTCATCTGCTGTTGGATGTGTCATAGACTGTATTAAGTGTTCCAGAATCGCATGACGCTGAGGAGTTATGCGGACTCCAGACTGCTTTAATGTATCAATGGCTTCATTTATGCGTACTTCAGACATCGTCATGCACCTCACTCTCAAAAGAAATTATTATATTATAATATTTATAATTAGTGTATCTTGAAATACCTGCTTTTGTCAATCGATAGCCCTGTTTAAGGACAAGGAATGACATAAGAAACCAGGTCTTTTTACTTATTATTTTGCTTCTCTGTCTTGTTTCGTATTCCCGGCGGCATAGAAAAAGTGCGGGAGAGAACCCGCACTTTGATTGGAAGAGTTATTACTAAATTCTATGCAAATCATTTCATGCGGTATAGTCAGACGCCTTGATGTGTGTTCCCTATTTTAAATTCTCAGGATTTAAGCCTTCAAGTTCAGGAATTACAAACAATCCGTCTTTTCTGATCAATACATCGTCAAAGTAAAGTTCGCCGCCGCCATATTCCGGACGCTGGATGAGAACCATATCCCAGTGTACGGAGGATCGGTTTCCGTTGTCGGCTTCCTCATAGGCTTCACCCGGTGTAAAATGAATGCTTCCGCAAATCTTTTCATCAAACAGGATATCCCCCATCGGATGCTGGATCATTGGATTGACGCCGATTGCAAACTCGCCCACATAGCGTGCCCCATCATCGGTATCAAAGATTTCGTTGAGCTTTTCTGTGTTGTCAGCGGCCGCTTCAACAATTTTGCCGTCTTTAAAAGTCAGACTTACGTTATTAAAGATGGTTCCGCGGTACGGACAAGGTGTATTATATGTAATTGTACCATTGACACTATCCTTGACTGGAGCTGTGAATACTTCTCCGTCCGGAATATTGTTTTCACCTGCGCATTTTACAGCAGGGATTTCTTTAATAGAGAAGGACAAGTCGGTGCCAGGTCCAGTAATTCTTACTTTGTCCGTGCGTTCCATGAGTTCTTTTAATGGCTGCTGCGCCTCTTCCATTTTCTTGTAGTCGACATTGCAGACATCCAATAGGAAGTTTTCAAACGCCTCATAGCTCATTTTAGCTTTTTGAGCAAGCCCCTTAGTAGGATAATTCAAAAGCACCCATCTGAGGTCATTAATAATGACTTTTTGCACGGGTTTAAAATACTCTCCACGAAGACGAAACTTGTCAGCAGGGACTTCTGAAAGCTCGGAATCATTCTCTGAACTAGAAATCAAAATATAAGCATCAACCTCTTTTGCCCTTTTCAAGTCCCAACCCATTGACGTTTCAAGCTGTTCCGCTTCATAGCCCGTAATTAAATAACGATTGATTTCGTCATCGTATATGTTTACGTACGGGTAAGCACCCAATGCGTAGGCTTCATTTATAAGAGCTTTAATTAAGGGCCTGGCAGTGAGAGGCGATGTAATGAGCACACGCTCTCCTTTTTTCAATTCAACCGAATGGTGCAATAGCGTTTTGGCAAGAGTGACAACTCTTTCGTCCAACATTGTAAATCTCCCCTATTCTATGTATCTTTAAAAAATTCCAACAATTCCATCTTATCATTAAAGCCTTCCTGATGCCCGTAATTAATGCGGTAGTATATACCCGGTTGATCTGCCCATACTATTAGAAAAAAATTAAAGGGGCTTGTTACTATGAACGTAGATCGGGCAAAACAGATTATTTCATCACCAAGCGAAATTGAAGTGCTGTATTTCGGTAAGCCTGTATGGATTGAATCCATCAATTCAGCAAACCAAACCGCATGGGTTCATCCCAACGATGAACCCAGCCATGACATGGAAGTTCCGGTAAGCGACCTGCAGGAACATTAAGATAAAGGGGCTGTCCAGAAAGT
>NZ_JBDPNU010000109.1:0-583 GCF_050468105.1 Fictibacillus sp. NRS-1165 | reverse complement strand
TCTTTTGGATGGTTTCTTTTTCGTTACTGTATTTGTCAGGACGATTCATTCGCTTTGCCCAATAGTAATAAGTGCTGCGAGGAATACCTGCGATTTTTACAAGGTCAATCACCTTGAATTGATGCCTTAACTCATGGATTACTTGCGACTTGATTTGTTCTGTCGCTTTTCCTTTTCTTGAATTAAGGCTTGTAACTTTTTTAAGTAGGCATTCTCCATTCGCAAACGCTCGTTTTCTTTGCGTAGTGCTTCTTCTGATCCTTCTATTGGCTTTTGTTTTTTCGATTTCTTCATAGGTGGACGCCCCCTTTTTTTAGCTCGGAGAGCGTCGACTCCACCTGTGTCAAATAAACGTTTCCAATTCCATACGGTGGAAACCGAAGGGATATTGAAAACGGAAGAAGTCTCGAAAGTGGACGCTCCTGTATCGTTCATAAAGTGAAGTACGTCCATTTTAAACTCGATTGGATAGTTTGTATATGACTTTTGAAAACCTTCCAGACCATGAATACGATATTTAGCTACCCATTCCTTTAATGAAGTACTGTCTACTCCATAACGTTTTGCCGTATCTTTGTAAGAT
>NZ_JBDPNU010000108.1:0-1655 GCF_050468105.1 Fictibacillus sp. NRS-1165 | reverse complement strand
TGCATATCCCCTTCCTCTGCGTGCACATCTACAAAGATTTCGTTTCTACAAGCGGTTCATCGGCTTTCATTCCTGAACTTTCCTTTTTTAAACTAAATACTAGCAAACTCGTAATGATTAAAGAAAAGCTTAGAAAGAATAGTCCTGCTTCCATCTTTCCGGAGGCATCTTTTAAATATCCGATCATATAGGGTCCAACAAAACCTCCTAAGTTACCGATTGAATTAATGAGTGCAATCCCTACAGCGGCTGAGGCTTCTGTCAAAAATAGTGCAGGCAATGACCAGAAAGGACCAAAAAAGCTGTAGATTCCAACGGTCGCAATAGACATCATCAAAATCGAAAGATAGGGATTTGACGTCATCCCAGCCCCAATCAAGCCTAGGGCTCCCAGTAAAGGCGGCAGTGCAGTAGATAATCTTCGCTCACCGGTTCGATCTGAACGCCTGGCCCACAAGATCATACAGATTCCTCCGGCAATGTAGGGCACCATGGAAATGAGTCCTACCTGAGTGTTAGAGAGCACCGTCGAGAAGGATTTAATGATAGTCGGCATCCAAAATCCAATGCCGTATAGACCGACTACGAGAGTTAGGTAAATCAAAGAGAACTTCCAAACCAGAGGGTTGGTCAGCACTTGTCGGGTTGAAGACTGTTTGAGGTTTCCTTTTTGGCTATTTTCACGCTCAATTTCTTTTATGAGCCAATCTTTTTCTTCCTGTTCCAGCCAATTCGCATCTTGAGGGCGATCCGTTAAGTAAAAGTACGTAATAATACCTATAATGATGGCCGGTATTCCTTCTAAAACAAACATCCATCGCCATCCCGGCATACCTGCCCATTGAATGGAATCCATGATCCAGGTCGATAATGGAGCTCCAATGATATTTGAGGCTGCCAGCGCAGTCATAAACAAGGCGAAAGCTCTGGCTTGTTCTTTTGCACGAAACCAGTAAGTAATATATAAAATAATGCCTGGAAAAAATCCCGCTTCCGCTATTCCTAAAAGAAATCGCAGAACATAGAGATGTGCGGCGCTCTCTGCCCAACCGGTCAAAATCACAACCAATCCCCAGCTGACCATGATCCGTGCGATCCACTTTCTTGCTCCAAATTTGTGGAGAAGTATATTGCTGGGAATCTCAAAGAGAAAGTATCCAAAGAAGAAAATACCTGAGATTAATCCGAAGGTAGAGCTGGCCAAGGCTAAATCTTTGTTCATATCCAGTGCAGCATATCCAAGGTTGACCCTGTCAAGAAAGGCTACAATGTATAACAAAAAAATAAACGGAATTATTCTCCAAAACACTTTTTTTGTTGTTCGCTCTTCAATTGATAGATTCATATAAACCTCCCTTTCTCTTTCTGATTTCTTTTAAAAGCATAAAATTAGACTAGACCCCTCGGCCGCCATCGACATTCATGATTTCTCCAGTGACCGCTTTTGCCAAGTCGGAAGCCAGATATAAAGCGGCCTGAGCAATGTCCTCCGGTTGAATCAAGGTGCCTAAAGGAACACTGTCCAGAAAAATTTTCTTTTTGTCTTCCTCAACTTTTTTTTCATCACCAGACAGGAATTTTCCAAGCATCGGCGTTTCAGCGGGTCCTGGATTAATGGCATTCACCCGAATTTTAAAAGGTGCCAATTCAAGCGC
>NZ_JBDPNU010000107.1:0-3016 GCF_050468105.1 Fictibacillus sp. NRS-1165 | reverse complement strand
GTACAAGGGCATTGGATGGGGGAGGCGCACTGATCAACCAATCCATTCACTACGTGGATTTACTCCAATACATTATGGGACCTGTGGATCAAGTTTTTTCGTATTGTGCCAACAGAGCCCATGAGAGAATTGAAGTGGAAGATATTGCGGCTGCGACCGTTAAATTCAAGAATGGGGCTATTGGATTCATCGAAGGGAATACAGCAGCCTATCCAGGATTTAGTGCGAGATTGGAGATCTACGGATCCGAGGGCAGCGTTATTATCGAAAACGACCAGGTAAAAGAATGGAAATTTAAAAGCGACCGCATAGAAGAACCGCCTAAGGGAGAAAAGAACCATATTGTCGGCTCATCCAACGCGAATATCTCGCATGACTCCCATAAGCAGCAAATCCAGGATTTTTTGCTCTGCATCAAGGAAGACAGAGAGCCGTTAGTTAATGGATGGGAGGCAAGGAAGACGCTAGAGATCATTTTATCCATTTATCAATCATCCAAAACGGGACTACCGGTCAAGATCAAATAAAAATTAAATGTTCAAGGTGATAAACAATGAAGAACCATGTGTTAGTAAGCGAAGAAAAGGGAAAAATCGCGCTTAACGAATTTGAAATCTCAGATCCAGGCCATGACGAAATTCAAGTGAAAGTACACGCCTCGCTCATCAGTCCAGGAACGGAAAGGGCTTTTGTTCTCAATATGGACAATACATCAGGAGAATATCCGATGTATCCCGGGTACAGCTCATCAGGGGTCGTCATTAAGGTCGGACAAGATGTAACCGATTTTAAGGTAGGCAACCGTATAGCGTGTCACGGCATTGGACATCGTTCCATAGGGAACATCAGGCAAAAACGGGCGGTCAAAATTCCAGATGGTGTCTCTTTTGAATTGGCTGCGTTTACATCGCTAGGGGTTATTGCTTTGCAAGGGGTCCGTAAAGCAAGACTGGAATTGGGAGAATCCGCTATGATTTTCGGTTTGGGAATCATTGGCCAATTATCACTTCAATTAGCCAGGCTAAATGGGGCATTGCCGGTCATCGGAGTAGATCGTGTACAAAACCGATTGGAGTTAGCCAAGCAGTGTGGCAGTGATTTTTCTCTGGATTCTTCCGATGAGCATTGGAGGGAGACCTTGAACGATGTGACAGAAGGGAAGGGTCCGCATGTGGTCATCGAAAGCACGGGTGTCCCAGAGGTCATCAGCACTTGTTTCGAAACGGTAAGAGACTTCGGCCGCGTTGTGATCCTGAGCAGTACGCGCGGGAACAGTACCATCAATTTTTACCGGGATGTTCATAAAAAAGCCATTACCATTCTTGGAGCACATATCTCTGGAAACCCTGTTTCGGACTCGCGGCCCGGTTATTGGACCTGGAGGGAAGATGGGACAGCGTTCTTGAACCTTATCAAGCACGAAAGACTAACCTTGGAGCCGATGATCACGGATCGGGTCCATTGGAAGCAAGTGGAAAATGTATACAGAGATATGCTGTCATGGAACTACAATATGATTGGTACTTTGATCAATTGGGATTAAGGAGTTGATTTGCTGGTGTACTCATTTGGATGGTGCAGGGGTATTGAAGATGCGGAACTTCTTAAGGAAGCCGGTTATGATTATATTGAATGTGCGATTACTGAGCTCAAATTGGAGCAAGAAAATGAGTTTAGAAATGTCTTGTCTCGTTACCTCGACAGCCCTCTTCCTGTAAAATCGTTTAATTTATTTTTTCCGGCAGATTTAAAAATCGTTGGACCGGATGTCGATTGGTACAGGATTGATCGATACGTAGCGAGGTTGGCGGAAGCCCTTAAAAGAATCGGAGCTGAAGTTGCGGTCCTTGGAAGCGGAAGAGCCAGAGCCATTCCTGATGGTTGGGAGAGCGAAAAAGCGGAAGAGCAGTTTGTCAGAACGCTGGAAAGAATCAGCGATGAATTTTCCGGCAGCGGTTTGGTACTTGCCATTGAACCCCTTAATCGAAAAGAAACCAATCTGGTAAACAGTGTAGAGGAAGCAAGCAGATTTGCTCGAATCATAAACCGGGATTCGATAAAAGTCCTTGCCGATCTGCACCATATGGAACTAGAAAATGAGCCTTTTCAGACGCTGATCGATCATAAAGATTGGCTTGCTCATATCCATGTGGCGGATACTGGGCGGTTATCACCCGGAACCGGGGCGTATTCGTATGATCAGTTTGCTGAACGTTTGAAAATGTCCGGTTACAGCGGAATGATTTCTGCTGAATGTACCGTTCGAGACACTCGTGAGTTTGAAGACAGCCTGGTTTTCCTAAAAGGAACGTTCACTTGATTGTAAGCTATGACCAAAGGTGGAAGGGGCGGTTTGATTTGAATAAAAAAGACGGAATGACCTATGCTCCACAAGGAAAACCAAAGCCGGTCGTGGAAGACGGGGAATTTCCTTTTGCAGCCGTGTCATTGGATCATGGGCATATTTACGGAATGTGCAACGGATTGACAGAAGCGGGGGCCACCCTAAAATGGGTTTACGACCCGGATCCCAAAAAAGTTGAAGCCTTTCTTCAAGTATTCCCGCAAGCGAAAGTGGCGGCTTCAGAAGAAATGGTGATGAATGATCGAGAAATCCGTCTTATTGCCGGAGCTGCGGTGCCTTCAGAACGTTGTGCGCTCGGACTGCGTGCGATGGATCACGGAAAAGATTATTTTACGGATAAAACTCCTTTTACCACTTTGGAACAGTTAGAACAGGCGCGGCAAAAGACGGCAGAAACAGGTTTGAAATATACGGTGTACTTCAGTGAACGTCTGCATGTGGAAAGTTCCGTACTTGCCGGACAGTTAATACAAGCGGGAGAAATCGGGAAGGTTGTTCAGATTACCGGTTTCGGTCCCCACCGTTTAAATGCTCCCAATCGTCCCGACTGGTTTTTTAAAAAGGAAAATTACGGAGGTATCCTTTGCGATATCGGTAGCCACCAAATCGAGCAGTTTTTATATTTTGGAAGCTGTAAGGATGCAATAGTGC
>NZ_JBDPNU010000106.1:0-7257 GCF_050468105.1 Fictibacillus sp. NRS-1165 | reverse complement strand
GTACAAGCTCATATCGCTCCGGCAAATGGCCGAAGCCTTCATTTTGATCAGCACTTCACCCGGCCCGGGAACCGGAATCTCCACTTCACGTATTTCTACTCTCTTGTTACCTGAAAAAAAGGCAGCTTGCATCGTCATACGTTGTCCCTCCTGCACTTCCAGTGAATTTCTGTTTATGCCCACCATAATTCGGCCG
This sequence comes from Fictibacillus sp. NRS-1165, assembly GCF_050468105.1. Taxonomy (NCBI): domain Bacteria; kingdom Bacillati; phylum Bacillota; class Bacilli; order Caryophanales; family Fictibacillaceae; genus Fictibacillus; species Fictibacillus sp. NRS-1165. The sequence continues at coordinate 7,061 of NZ_JBDPNU010000106.1, read as the reverse complement.
CTTTGTCATCGAATACGTTTCGTTTAAGTAATGAAATGGCTTTGCCTAATCCTTCATCAATGGAAGCCAGCATATCTTCATGTTCAATGGAGATGACATAGTCATACCCGACCGCACGAAGTGTACTGATGATATCCTTCCACATTTTTTCGTCATGACCGTATCCGACGGACCGGAATGTCCATGAACGATCCAATATTTCACTGTAATGCTTTGTATCCAGGACACCGTTGACCTTGATATTGGCCTGATCAAGGTACACGTCTTTCGCATGGACATGATGGATGGCATCTTCACGGCCAAGTTTTTTGATCGCTTCCACAGGATCAATGCCCTGCCAGATGAGATGGCTTGGGTCAAAGTTGGCACCGATCACCGGGCCCGCATGCTCTCTCAGCTTGAGGAGCGTTTCTGGATTGTACACCACAAATCCCGGGTGCATCTCCAGGGCGATTCGTTCAATCCCGTGAAGCTGTGCGAAGGCTGCTTCTTCCTTCCAGTAGGGAATGACGACCTCGTTCCATTGCCAATCAAGCATGTCCTTGTACTCAAGCGGCCAGGCACAAGTTACCCAATTCGGATATTTGGCGTTCAGATGATCTCCCGGACAGCCTGAAAAGCCGTTGATAACAGGGACCTCCAGCTTTTCAGCGAGCAACACGGTTTTTCGCCAGACATCATGCGCCTCTTTTGCTACATGAGGGTTTGGATGCAGCGGATTGCCATGGCAGCTTAATCCGCTGATTGTCATCCCTCTCGTTTCCAGTGCCCGTTGGAAAGCGCTCAGCTTATCAGGATCATCCAGGAGCTCATCCGTATGGCAGTGGCTGTTTCCTGGAAAATTGCCAGTGCCTAACTCAACTGCATCAACGCCTGCTTCCGAAAGCTTGGTCAGCATTTCTTCAAACGAGAGATTCTGGTAGAGGAGGGTAAAAACACCAATTTTCACGAAAAGACCTCCTGACCGGCTCCAACCTTCACCCACTTTTGATGCTCATGGCTTTTCAAAATGGCTTCAGTGATGTACATGGACCGGTGGCCATCCTCAAATGTGGCAAAATTGATCTCAGCTCCGGATGTTTGTCCATCACGGATAGACTTGTAAAAGTTCAGCATCATATTTTTCAATGCATCGGGCCACCCTTCGTTATGTCCGCCCGGATGGTGGATGGATGACTTGGCATCCGCCGAGAAGAGGGCAGGATCCGCCAAAAGGACCTCATTGGCACGATTACGGTGCCCAATCCACAGCTTCTCCGGCTCCTCCTGATTCCAATAGGCGGAACGCTTACTGCCGTTCAGTTCAAAGCTTAACCGGTTCTTCCGTCCTGCACTGACCTGTGAAACGGTGAATACGCCTTTCGTTCCATCATTAAACCGGACGAGGACCGAAGCATAATCTTCCGTATGAATAGGTACATTTTCGTAACTTTCATCTTCTGTTTGCTGACCGCCGCCGAATGTCGAGACATTCACCACCGGTTTTTTCCTTACTGGAATGACAGTGGCCAAGTCCGCAAATACTTCCACGATTTTTTTCCCGGTCACATATTGAACCGTGTCGCACCAATGGGATCCAATATCGGCTACCGCTCTGGATCTTCCCCCTGCATCCGGTGCCAATCGCCAGTTATAGTCTGTATCGAACAGAAGCCAGTCCTGCAAATAGCTCCCGTGCACCAGGTTCACCTTTCCGATTTCATCGTTCTGGACCATCGTTTCGAGCTGTTTTAAAACCGGAAATTGGCGGTAATTGAAGTTGACACCGTGAAAAACCTTCTTCTCCGTGGCCAATGCCAGCAGTGCTTCCGATTCCCTGCTGGACATGGCCAACGGCTTTTCTGACAATACGTGCTTTCCGGCCAAAATGATGTCGCGGTTGATCTCGAAATGCAGATGATTCGGTGTGCAGTTATGGACCACCTGGATTTCCTTGTTTTTCAGCATTTCACGATAATCGCCGTAAGCATTTGGAATGCCAAGCTTCGCTGCTTTTTCTTCAGCCGAATCCTGGCTGCTTTCAGCCAGGGCATACACCTCAACAAAGCCAAGACGTCTGATGGCTTCAATGTGGGTGGGCCCAATAAAGCCTGTTCCTATGATGCCAACCTTTATCTTTTCCACTCTTCATGCTCCTTTGCGCTTCTTGTTAATTTTTCATCGCTTTCTTTCCAAAGGCTACAGCCAGGATGATGATGAGTCCCTTAATCATCATTTGCTGGCTGACATCCAGACCCATGATGATTAATCCGTTGTTAATGGTTCCGATCATCAAGGATCCAATCAATGTCCCGATCACGGTACCGACCCCGCCGAAAAGACTCGTCCCGCCAAGGATAACCGCGGCAATAACCGATAGTTCATCACCATCACCGAACGTATAGCGTCCTGCATGCATGCGACCGGCGTAGAGAATTCCGGCAAACCCTGCTGCCAATCCTGTTCCCAGAAAGACCATCATTTTAATGCGATGGGTTTTGACCCCGGAAAATCTTGCGGCGCTTTCATTTCCGCCGGTGGCGAGTGTCTGCCGGCCGAAGGAGGTTTTTCTCAGAAGAATATGAGCGGCAACAGTGGCCAGCAATGTCCAAACTAATAGAATGGGAACGGAACCAATATCCCCCGAACCAAACAGAAAGTTAAAGGCAGAGTTGATGATGGGCACTGGAGCCGTATCGGTAACCCACATAGCCATCCCTTTAACGATCCCCATCATCCCGAGAGTCACCAGAAACGAAGGAATGACAAACCTGGTGACTAATAAGCCATTAATCAGTCCTACGATAAGCCCTGTACCAAGGCCTGCCACAAGTCCGCCAAGCATTCCGAAGCCGGACTGGATGGCAAGCGCAGCAGTTAAAGAAGCAAGTGCGGTGGTTGATCCTACGGAAAGGTCGATTTCTCCCGTACTGATGACAAAGGTCATCGCCACACCCATGATCGAGATCATGGCTGTTTGTCTGGCGATATTCAACAGATTATCCGTTGAAACGAAGCCTTCATCGAACAGAGAAATGGAAAAATAAATCAGGACCCCGATGAATGCAAAATAAACAATATAGTTTCTCCAATCTAACTTTTGAACCGGCCGCGGCTGGCTTTTGCCAAAGACAACCCGGCCCGGAGCATTAATTTCCTTGGATGGCATGCTGAAGCTCCTCCTCTGAATGGATTTCTGTTCTTCTTAATTCCTTCACGACCTGGCCATTGTGCATGGCGATGACCCGGTCGCTAAGCGCCATTAGTTCGGGGAATTCTGACGATATAACCACGATTGCTTTACCGCTGTCAGCTAGCTCGCGGATCACATCAATGATTTCGGTCTTTGCACCGATATCCACCCCGATCGTAGGCTCGTCCAAAATCAAAATCTCGGGATTGTTTGCCAGCCATTTGGCAAGAACGATTTTTTGCTGATTTCCACCAGACAGTAAACGGGACGTCTTAAAGATATCGTCGGTCTTAATCCTCAGCTTCTCGACAAAATGGCTGGCCATTTCGTTCGCTTTGGCCTCATCAAGAACCGGCCCCTTTTTTAATTTTGATAAGATTGGTAGAATAATATTTTCTTTGACGCTGTGCTCAAGGATTAACCCCTGCATGCGGCGGTCTTCTGGAATGAGGGCCAATCCGGCATCAATCGCATCGGGAGCCGTTTTGATTGTTTTCTGCTCCCCGTTAATGAGGATCTCTCCGCCTTCTTTCGCGTCGATTCCGAAAATGGCCCTCGCCATCTCTGATCTGCCACTGCCCATCAATCCCGCAATACCAAGAATCTCTCCCGGAAATACCTTGAAGCTGACATCTTTTACTTTTGAACCGGCTTGCAGGTTTTTGACTTCCAGGACAGGAGTGACTTCGGTTGAATACGGCCGTTCCTTCCATTCAAAGGCCTTGTTGGAATCCCTTCCGACAATGTGCTGGATCACGGTGTCCAGATCCGTGTCCCTGCATTCCTCAGTGGCAACAAACTTCCCGTCCCGCAGCACGGTGATCCGGTCACATATTTCAAAAATTTCCTCCATCCGGTGAGAGATGTAAATAATCGCATATCCCTTGTTTTTCATCCTTTGAATAAAGGAAAAAAGGATCTCTGTTTCTTTTTGGGTCAGGGAGGATGTCGGTTCATCCATCACAAGAATTTTGGTTTCCTGGGACAGGGCTTTCGCAATTTCCGTCATCTGCCAGTATCCGACGCCAAGATTACCAACCATATCATTGGGGTGGATGTCCACGTCCAACTCCTCGAGAAGCTTTTCTGTTTCCTCGATGCATTGTTTATCATTAAGAAGCCCCAGGGAAGTTTTCGATTCCCGTGTCAGGAAAATATTCTGCGCGACCGTCAATGACGGAATCAGGCTGAATTCCTGAAAGATCATGGAGATGTAGTTGTTTCTGGCGTCATCCGTATTACGGATCTCTACTTTCTTCCCATCGATAAAAATATCGCCCTGGTCAGCTGAATAGACGCCGGTTAATATTTTCATCAAGGTTGATTTGCCTGCGCCGTTTCCACCCATCAGCGCATGCACTTCACCTTTCTTTACTGAAAAACTCACAGAATCCAGAACAGTGATTCCGTTAAAGGACTTTGAAATATTCTCCATCATAAGCAATGGCTGTTCCACGCACTCACCCTCTTAGTTAATAAGGACTGCGTTAAAACGGCAGCCCTTATCGAATTTCACTTCAGTTTATTTCACTTCGGAGAGTTCCTTTGCCACCGTCACCCATTGGCTGTTTTCTGCCGATTGAAGAATCGCATCGGCAATGGCTTCGATTTTGTAGCCGTCATGGAAGTTTGGTGAAACGACAGTATCCTCTGTGATTGATTTGAAAAAGTCATAGGTTTCAATGATCTTGGTTTCCCCGTAGCCGATACCCAGTGCCGGTATTGGCCATAATCCTTCGCCATACGGGTGATTCGGCCCTGTGTAAACGGTACGGAACCCTTTTGCGTCTCCCGGATCATCCGAGAAGCATACTTGCAGTTCATCACGGCGTTCGTAATTGAAGGAGAGAGAACCTTTTTCGCCATGTATTTCAAACGTTAGGTAATTGTTTCGTCCCCAGGCATTTCTGGTCGCTTCAATGGTTCCAATCGCGCCCTGGTCGAATTTCACCATCGTAATGAATTCATCGTCTACATCCACAGGGCTCTTTGGAACGTCAGCGCCACCTTTTACGTTCCCGAGACTGTCTACACCTCCGGTTTGAACCGGTCGTTCAGGAATCCATGTTTTCGTTACAGCATTCACATCTGTAATTTCGCCGACAAGGTAACGCGCAAAATCAACGACGTGTGTTCCGATATCACCCAAAGCACCAGATCCGGCAATCTTTTTCTGGAAGCGCCATGAAAGCGGGGATTCAGGGTCAGCTGACCAGTCTTGCAGATACGTACCACGGAAGCTTAGAATCTTGCCGATTCGCCCTTCTTCAATATATTTTTTCGCCAATGCGACAGCAGGAGTTCTTCTGTAGTTAAAAGCAACCATGTGTTTCACACCGGCTTCATTTACGGCATCCAGCATTTCTTTTGCTTGCTCGGCGCCGAGCGCCAACGGCTTTTCACAAATGATGTGTTTACCAGCCTTGGCCGCTGCGATCGCGATTTCGGCATGGGTATGGTTGGGCGTGACAATATCGATTACATCGATTTTCGGGTCGTTCACTACTTTTCTCCAATCCGTTTCATAGTGGTCGAAGCCCAGCTTCACTGCTGCGTTTTTTGCCAGTTCCTCTGTCACATCAACGATTGTGTGACGGTGGGGAACCGCCGGTGCAGGCCAAAAGAACATCGGCATGCCTGCATACGCCAGTGCATGCGCTTTTCCCATAAATCCTCCGCCAATCATTCCTACGTTTAATCGTTTCATTTCAATCATTCCTCCTGTGTTTTTTATTTTGCAGCATCCTTGATAACATCTGGGGTGTCCGCCCCGTACACCAGTCTCCAGGATTCCAATACGTTATCCTTTGTTACCTTTACAGCCGGTGCAGCTACATAGGTTGGCGCTTTCTTTCCAATCATCGCATAACCCGCCAGCATCGCTTCCGCTACTCCCTGGTCGTAAGGCAACTGGGCCCCAAGACCTTTCACGATGCCTCCGGAGGCAATTTCCAAGCCCACATTCGTTCCAAGATCGGTGGTTGTGACGACGAGGTTATCCTTGCCTGCCGTCCGTGCAGCAGCCAGTGCCCCTTCAGCCGGCACGTCCCAGATGACAAACAGTCCATCAAGGTCACGGTATTTGGTAAGCATTCCGGAAGCGACCTTTTCGCCATCATTCGGTCCTGAAATACCCGCTCTGGCTGCAATTTTAATCTTCGGATATTTTTCCTTGATCGTTTTTTCGAACTCATCGGACCGCTGCTTGGTGACAAAGAAATCAGCATCATGATAGATTACGCCGATTTTGCCTTTTCCGCCCAGCTTCTCGCCCATTACCTCTGCTGCGGCTGCACCGTTTCCGGAATTGTCACCCGACACGACGCTGACATAGTCTTTTCCAGGCTTTAAGTCATTTGCAACGCCATCCACAAACACGACCTTTACACCAGCATCCGCCGCTTTTTTGAAGGCTCCGGCGGTTGAAACGCGGTCAACCGGAACACTCACGATAATATCAGGCTTTTTTGCCAGGACCGTCTCGATGTCCGATACCTGCTTTTCCGCTTTAAATTGAGCATCGGTTACGGCAATAACCTTCACGCCCATCCGTTTAAAGGTCGCTTTAAGCGCCCGAATCTGGGCTGTGGAGTAGTCGTTTCCTGTGTAATGCATGACAATGGCTGCTTTATAGTTCCCTTTTTTGATCTTGGCAATCTCGGCCTCCGTCAGCTTCAATGTTTTGGCGGAAACCGCTTTTTCGCCATAAGGCCCCTTCCCTAAAATCTCTTTGTCTTCAATCTTCGGGTTGATCGTAATCGGACCGGATTTCGGCGCTTCCTGTGTCTTCAGATCACTGGTTTCACTTTGTCCATTGGCACTCGAATTTGCGTCTTGCTTTCCGCAGCCGGTAAGCACCAGCATGCCGGCCAGGGCGGCAGCCGTTAGA
>NZ_JBDPNU010000105.1:0-1304 GCF_050468105.1 Fictibacillus sp. NRS-1165 | reverse complement strand
TAAAACTAGTCAAAGATTAAGGGGACAATCGAATGCCGAAGAAGAAAATCGAAATTATAGAAGATGTGAAAAAGAAACATGTTCGAATGGCGTTGGAATCCGGAAGAATGACCTCTATTGCCCGGAAAGCAGGAATATCCCGGAATACATTATCTCAGTGGATGAAGGAATACGAAGATGAGGTCCGAGAACAGATGGAGGAGGAAGGCACCACTGTTTTATCCGATGACCCTTCAAAGGATGAGCTGCTGGAGAAGTATGAACAGGCCATGAAGTTACTTGGAGAGAAAGAACTGGAAGTGGCGATGTTAAAAAACCTTTTAAAAAAAGGGAATTCTCCATCGAGGAAAAAATAGCAGAAGCCAGGTTATGGATAGAAGAAGGATTCTCTGTAAAGAAAACAACAGAATCTTTGGAGGTGCATCGTTCCTTGTTTTATTACCATGAAAAGACGGATCAGGAGGAGCTTTCCCCTATAAAAAGGGGCCGCCCGGCCCCCGGGTATTCCTTAACGATAGCTGGAGACAAAGTCTCAGATCTCGAGATTGAAGAGTTTCTCATGGAAGCCATTGAAGGAGAAAAAAGTGCGTATGGGTATCGGAAACTTACCCACTATCTCCGCACGGAGAAGCAGCTGGATATTAATCCGAAAAAGGTTTACCGGCTGTGTGCTGGCCTGGATATTCTAATGCAGAAGCGAAAGAGCGGCCCCTTATATCCCAGAAGACTTGCCAAACAGCATATCATTACGGGGCCTAATCAATTATGGCAGCTGGACATCAAATACGGATCTATCCAGAAGAGTGGCCGTTTTTTCTTCCTGGCCAGTGCCATCGATGTGTTTGATCGCTGTATCGTAGGATATTATCGAGGGTCGACCTGTCAGGCAAGAGATGTTACTAAAATGCTTCATGAGGCGTTTTTAAGGCGTCAGATTCATTTCTCAGATGAGGATGATTCAATGAATTTAATTATACGGACAGATAACGGCCCTCAGTTTTTAAGCCGGTCCTTTGGAGAATTCTGCCATCATCATTTCGTTCTACATGAAAGAATCCCACCGAAGTCTCCGGATCTTAATGCCTTTATTGAATCCTTCCACAGCGTGATTGAACGAGAATGTTATCAAGAATATACCTTTGATTGTTTTGATGAGGCATATTATCGAATAGATGAATACATCGATTTCTATAACAAACGTCGATACCATGGAAGTCTCAACTATATGTCACCTGTTCAATATCATGAGTGGTTCAAGGAACACGGCTGTAAAGAAGATATGGTCGTCAATTTATAAAAAAGAA
>NZ_JBDPNU010000104.1:0-4224 GCF_050468105.1 Fictibacillus sp. NRS-1165 | reverse complement strand
TTTCCAATACCACTCCGCTTGGAAACAGCTCTGGAAATAGATACAGCAGCATGACCACATCGGCCTGCTTTAAAATTTGCATTTCATTTACTTCATCGCGGGAATAATCCAATAAAATGCCCTGGCTGCCCTGATTGACTTTGTATCTTGATAAATCGATCTCAGGCTTACTCAAAAATGTATCATCCTGTGGAATGATTTTATTCGCATTTGGTTTCGGTAAATACAAGCGGCTAAGAAAATCTTGCCCCCTCATTTTAAGTAACTCATCGGTGTCATCATATTTTTCCATAAAGTAAAGCGCTTTCTTTACATTGTAATAAGCCATATAATTTGTATAGGCATTGTTATCAATATGCTCGGTATACTCATCCGGCCCAATTACATTCTTAATAGAAAGCTGTCCATTTTCTTCTGTTGCACGGCTGATCCAAAAACGTCCAGTCTCCTTAAGTAAAGCCAGCCCTTCCTTTTTCATAAACTCTTGATCCAGTGTATTTTCATAATACTGCACTAGAGAAAAAGCGATGTCGGCTACAATATGATGTTCCGCTTCAGCAGAAGCGACTTTTTGTCGTGTCCCCGTTCGGATATTAATGGCCGCAAATTCAGGAGTTTCTTCTTTTCCTGACAAGGCACTCTCCCATGGAAATAAAGCTCCTTCATATCCATTTCGTTCCGCCTTTGCTATCGCTTGTTGCAAATTTAAGTAACGGTAACGTAACAGTTTCTTTGCCGTTTCCGGTTCAGTAAAAAGATGAAAAGGTAATATGAACATTTCGGCATCCCAAAAAACATGACCTTTATAGCCTTCACCGGTCAATCCTTTAGCCCCAACACTAAACCGTTCATCATGAGCAGGTGTCATACCCTCGATTTGAAACAATGCATAGTCAAGAGCCAACTGGTCAATTTCGTTCTTCGACGTAACCTTGACACGTTTTTGCTGCCAGGTTTTCTCCCATTCTAATGCTGACTTTTCTAATAACGCATCATAGCCATATGGTGCATGCGCCTTTAAGGCTTTCAAACCGGCAGTTGCTGGATCTTTTCCAGCTTGACCCTGATCAAGGGAAGTATAAACAGTTCCAAACTTTTCTAGAGTAAAAGGATTGTTTTCGGATAGATCCACTTTTATCGTGGTCAAGAGCCTGCGATTTTTTGCAGCAAATGAAACATCACTCGTCAAGGAGCACTTACAAGCTGTGGTAAGTGCTATCGTATGTCCTGACTCTGTCGTTTTATAAACACCTTGCATGACTTCTTCGTTAAACACACGGACATTCTCTACACTAAGGTGTTGTGTCCCGAAATTAGTTTGTTGAGCATCAATACCCGTCACTATTTTTAATGTTGCGGATCGATCTAAACTGGTAACTGTCAATTTCGTGGCAAGTAAATGCAAATCATGTTTTGCTGTAAACCGTTGAAAAAGGAATTTGAAGCGAGCCCCTGAGTTACTTCTCCAGAGAATTTCACGCTGTATTTCACCCATTGCAAGGTTTAACCTTCGTTCATATGAAAGAATTTCTCCATCCATCAATGAGAAAAGTTCCCCGTCAATTTCCATTTTTATTCCTGTTAAATCAGGTAGATTAACTAACTCGGATGTTTCGTTCTCATTTGCTTTATTATAGATACCGGCGACGTACAGCCCTCGGTTTTGTTCCGAATAGTCTTCTTCAAGGGCGCCACGCACACCTAAGTAACCATTTCCTAATGTCATTAAACTTCCATATTTATTGAGATAGTGTACATCGAATTTTTTGTCATATAATACTTGTTCTTTCATCATAAGGATACACTTTCACCCTTTTCCGCAGATTGATAGAGAGCTTCAATTAGTTGTTGGATGATATACCCTTCTTTTGCGTCTGCAATCTTGACATCTTTTCCAAAGCACTTGTCTACAAATGCAGCCATACTCTTTTGATGCCGTTCTGGATCTGAAGTCTCCCTTTCTAAAAGTGAGACGAGTTCTCCCTTTTTATCGGTATAGATCTGAGCCGGAAAAAGAGTGGCTCCTGCTTGATCTCCACAAAACCGAACATTCATGATGGATGTTTCCTTAATATTTAAAGCAAAAGAGGTTTCCAATTGTAACAATCGGCCGCCTTCTAATTCAATAAAACCAAAAAGTGAATCCTCAACTTCAAACTTTTCCGGGTCCCATTCTCCAAACGTTCCATCCGATTTTTTGTTCCCTATTTTCTGAAACATTTTAGCCGTTACTTTCTCAATCTTCGGATAACCTATTACATATAACGCAGCGTCCAGCATATGGATTCCTAAATCGATGAGAGGTCCTCCCCCTTGTAATGATTTATTGGTGAAGTTTCCCCAACCTGGAATTCCACAACGACGCAAGGCTTGGGCTTTCACAACATAGATATCGCCAAGAATCCCTTCCTCGACTTTTTTTCTAAGAAGTTCGACATCATCCGCAAATCGATGATGAAAGTCATAGGCAAGGATGCAATGGTTTTTCTCTGCTTCTTCCTGCATTTTCTTTGCCTCATCGGCCGAAATAGCTGGCGGCTTTTCACACATCACATCACAGCCATTGGACAGAGCTACCATGACATGTTCATAATGAAATCGATTTGGCGTACAAACACTGACGATATCCGGTTTCAGTGCCGCATACATCTCAGCGGCATCTGTATAGTAATAAGGAATCCCATTACGCGCAGCGAAGTTTTTTACCCGATCGGCGTTTTGTCCAACCACAGCAACCAGTTCAATGTCATCCCGTGAGAGGTAATAAGGAACGTGAACCGTTTCCGCTACTTGTCCTCCTCCTATGATCGCCACCCTTTTTTTACTCATGATGTGACTCCTCTCACACTAATGCTTCTTTTAGCTGATGCAGCGCTTTTTTGTATTCTCCTTCTGGATCGTTCCCTCGAACACGGCACTCTATGGTTAAAAAACCGTCATAGCCATCTTTTTTCAATTGATTAAAATGCTTTTTGAAATCAATCGAGCCACTGCCAGGCTGGAAACGGTGATTATCCGCAAGATGAATATGTCCAATTAAATCACGTTGTAGATGTAAAGCTTCGGAAATACCATCCTCTTCAATGTTCATATGATAGAAGTCAGCGATAATTTTTACGTTCTTCAAGTTATTTTCTTCTATATAACGGCGCGCATCAGCAAGCGTATTGATCATATGGTCTTGATACCGATTCAATGGTTCTAAGAAAACAGTGGTCGCTGTTTCTTCTGCGGCTTTATCTAAGTAAAGAAGGGAGTCACTTACTGCCTTCCAATCTCCTGATTGGCTTCTTGGTGAAACCATTGGTGGCAAACGATAGGTGAACATGCCCCAGGCTGCGGGAACAACTATTCCTTTTCCCTCTACTTCCTGCAAGGCTTTTAAGATTTGCTTCATTTCTGCTAAACCGTTTAATCTGCGTTCTTCGATAAAGTCACCGATCCATCCGCTATAACCGCCACAGGCTGTTGTCACGGGCAGTCCGGTTTCAGAAATCGCTTCTTTTATTTCCTCTAAATGATCAACCAATAGTTTTCCGTCAATTTCGAAGCCATCAAAACCAGCTTCCTTTAGATAGTGAAACTTCTCCCTGATGTTTTCCGGAAAAAACGCTTGGTTTTGTGTACCAATTTTCATGGTTAAACTCCTCCTACATGCGGCCAGTTTACTTCAATGTAATTCCCATCTTGATACTTAGCTCAGGATGCTGATCGACGTAATGCATATATGCTTGATCACTCTGTTCAAAAGGCACGATTGGATCAATGATATCTTCGCAATTCAGGTAACCGTTCATTAATAATTCCCAGCATGTATTTTCAATTCGTTTACGGGACCAGCGCGGGTAATCCGGATTGGGTTCGCTTGCTGCACGGGAAAACACGATTTTCGCATTGTTAAAATGAGCTTCGCGTCCAAAATTCAATCCTTCGGGAAAAGGCTTAGTAAAGGCAACATAAGAGATGATGCCTCCATAGGCAATTCCTTTTAATGCCGCTTGAAGAGCTGCAGCATTTCCGCTTGTTTCAATAATGGAATCCGCTCCGATTTTATGGGTGAGCTTTTTCACCTCATATCCGACATCACAGGAAGTCGGATCAAAGCATTCATCGGCCCCATGACGAAGAGCGATTTCTCGTCGATGGCTTAGAGGATCAACTCCAACAACGATGCTGGCACCGGCTTTTTTTGCAAGCTGGATTGCGATTTGGCCGATCGCACCC
>NZ_JBDPNU010000103.1:0-1454 GCF_050468105.1 Fictibacillus sp. NRS-1165 | reverse complement strand
ATGAACTGTAACCTGAATAATAGACACCTTAAAAAAACCCATATTCGGGTTTTTTTTATGTTCCTATTCTTTAAACTTGTTTATAATCAACTCAATTAGAATTCGGAGGATCGATATGAGTAATAATTTGTTTAATGCCTTTCAGGTTGCACAGTTAGAGAAAAATCCCAATGTTAAACAGGTATCAGAACGTTCTATATCTTATCATCCGGATTTTAAAATTAAAGCCGTGAAAGAAAACGCAAGTGGTAAAGGCCCACTAGATATCTTTCTTGAACATGGCTTTGACATCGATATATTGGGCCCGCACCGGCCTTATGAATGCCTGAAACGTTGGCGTCAAACATATAGGAAATGGGGAGAAGAAGGGTTTTACAACAAACAGCGTGGAAAAGCAGGTACAGGAAGGCCTTCTTCGAAGTCCCTTACTCTCGAGGAAAAATTGAAGAGAGCAGAAGCTCGAAATGCCTTCCTGGAGGCTGAAAATGAGTTCTTAAAAAAGCTCGACGAACTCGAAAGGCAGGCGTTGAGGAACAAGCGATAACCACTTCACAAAAATTCGCCCTAATTGAACGAACCATATGTCGTTATAAACTCAGAAATATGATTAGTTACCTGTGTAAACTGGCAAGAGTTAGCCGAAGTGGCTATTATGCTTGGTTGTATGCCGGTCCATTACGTACAAAACGAAACGATAATGATAAAAAAGATTATGAATTAATCAAACAAGTATTTGATGCGAAACAGGGAAAAGCAGGTGCCTTAACCATTAAAATGATCCTTGAGTACAAGTATTACGTGATTATGAACCATAAGAAGATTCGTCGAATCATGCGTAAATTTAACCTAGTAACACGCATACGCCGAGCAAGGCCATATAAAAAAATGGCTGAAGCGCTGCAAGAACACAAGACCTGTCCTAATGTGCTGAAACGGAACTTCGCTCAAGGAACACCTGGAAAAGTTCTTCTAACGGATATCACGTATCTTTATTACGGATCTGGACGACCTGCTTATTTATCCTGCGTGAAGGATGGAGCTACAAGGGAAATTCTAGCGTATCACGTCTCCGCTACCCTTAGGATGGATTTGGTGTATCGTACACTAGACAAATTAACCGATGGTGGTATCCTCCTACATCCAAATGCCATTCTTCATTCTGATCAAGGAAACCATTACACCCATCCCCAGTTCCGCGAAAAAGTAAAAGAGCTGGGGTTGATTCAATCCATGTCCCGCAAGGGAAACTGTTGGGATAATGCCCCAATGGAATCGTTCTTTGGGCATCTTAAAGATGAACTGGATTATTCTAACTGTAAAACGATTGAGGAGCTTAATAGAAAGATAGACAACTACATGGAGGAGTATAATAATGATCGATATCAATGGAGTCTAAAAAGGATGACACCGGCTCAATTTCGTAATTTTCTTTTAGCAGCATAGATGGTTTTTTT
>NZ_JBDPNU010000102.1:0-1804 GCF_050468105.1 Fictibacillus sp. NRS-1165 | reverse complement strand
CCCGGATGCCTGTCCAACAGACAGGTAGTGGCTTCTTCTCCGCCGTCCGGACCTTTGATTCCCACCCGTTCGACAATCCGGATGCCGGGATAGTGTTCTTTGATTGTTTTTTCAAAGGCTGTGGTCCGCTGCCGAGTGGAAAAGAAATCGCCTTCATAGTAAATGACTCCGATTGAGCCCCTGCCTTTCAGTTGCTCACCCATGATATGGGCGGATTCCTCACCGTTTCCATAGTGGTCGGCGGAGACGATGCTGACATAATCCTCACCGTGCTTCAGTCCTTCCGGTGTGTTTTCCATAAAAATCAGCTTGATGCCGGACTGTGCCGCCTTTTGGTAAGCTTTTGCCGTCTTGATCGAATCGACAGGAATACTTACAAGGATATCCGGTTGTTTGGCAACGATTCCATCAATATCAGCCACTTGCTTTTCCCAGTTAAATTCTGCATTGGTAACGGCAATGACCTCAATTCCCATTCGTTCAAACGTTACGGTTAATCCTTCCACCTGGGTTCTTGCCCAATCATTCCCGGCATAATGCATGGAAATGGCAGCCCGATACTTTTTCTCATTGATTCTCTTCAGGTCTTCCAAAGAGAGCTGCAGCGTTTTTGCCGATACGGCTTGCTCACCATGCGGGCCTGTACTGTAAATTCTCGCACCCGGTATATTTTGGTGAATGGTATTGTTCAGCACATCATTGATCACAGTCAGAAATTCCTTTACATTGATCGGCTTCGTGACATAATGATCGAACCCCCTGTCAAGCGCCTGCTTTATGTTTCCGGAAGCTGCCATGGAGCTAACGGCAATGACCGCTGCATCCTTGGCCGCGTCTGAGGCTCTGATGATGTCGATCATTTCATAGCCATCCATGTCCGGAAGGTTAATATCCAGTAAAATCATGTCAACTTTTTCCTGTGCCAGCAGGGCCAGCCCTTCTTTCGCCGTCCGGGCAACAAGAAGCGAATACGCAGGCTGCGGATTAAGAATATTTTGGACAAGATGAATATTAGATTCATTGTCTTCAATATAGAGCAACCGGTAAACGTCGGTTTTCTCCATATCCTGGCTGTCGGGTTCCACGTTTTCTCCCCACCTGACTCCTGTCTTTAGGTTAGGAGGGACAGGCAGAGTGACCTTGAAATTGCTTCCTTTTCCTTTCGTGCTGGTCACAGAAATCTTTCCATCCATCAGATTGGCAAGCTGTTTGACCAGCGAGAGCCCAATCCCCGTCCCCTCCTCCTTGGAACCTTCAATTCGATAAAAAGGAACAAACACTTTATTATACTCGGAGGCTGAGAAACCCACTCCTGTATCCTCCACCTGGATCACCTGATGATCGCCTTCCTGGTGACAATAGAGATACACCTTTCCAAATTCCCGGTTATATTTGATCGCATTATTCAACAGGTTAAGGAAAATCTGCTTCAGGCGTACAGGATCCGCCAGCACCCGCATCGTCGTATTGGAATGATCACGCTGTACATCGATGGTAATATTCTTCTTCTTGGCCATCGGTTTAACAATCTTAACGCATTCCTGGAGAACCGTTAGAAGCTCAACTTCAGTAATGGCTATCTTCAAGTTGCCAGTTTCGATGCGTGATAGATCCAGTACCTCATTAACCAACTCCAGCAGGTGCCTTCCGCCATTTAGTATTTCCTGTACAAAATCATACTGGGTGTCCGTTAAGTCCTCTTCCAATTCCAAAAGCTGGGCAAATCCCAGTATGCCATTCAGCGGCGTCCGGAGCTCATGGCTCATTTTTGATAGAAAGTCGGATCGCGCCATCGCATGGGCCA
>NZ_JBDPNU010000101.1:0-5009 GCF_050468105.1 Fictibacillus sp. NRS-1165 | reverse complement strand
GTGTTGATGGCATCACCAGCTGTCCGATCTTTTCCTTGTCAGTCATGTGGGCTACGATTCGCTCGACCACCCGGTTACTGGACGTGATGGATGGATCGGATTTA
The DNA here is from genome assembly GCF_050468105.1 of Fictibacillus sp. NRS-1165. Classification (NCBI taxonomy): domain Bacteria; kingdom Bacillati; phylum Bacillota; class Bacilli; order Caryophanales; family Fictibacillaceae; genus Fictibacillus; species Fictibacillus sp. NRS-1165. Next base: position 4,905 of record NZ_JBDPNU010000101.1, on the reverse strand, counting down.
CCGTTCGATTGATCAGCACTGGCACTAAGAGGCAATAAGAAAGTAGAACTAAGAAGTACAGAACTGAATAAAGCACTCATCTTCTTCATCACTATTTCCCTCCTTCAGTATATGAAACGCGAGAACAGACACTTTAAGTAAAATGTAATTGCTTTCAATGACATGTTAGCACCGAAGTTCCAGAGTGGTCAATCATCATTTTACATAATCTAGAAAAATGATTCGTATTCCATATTTGGACAATAGGCGTGCTTTCTTATTATAGTAGGTTGGTTGTATGTATAGAAAACCCCTGGAAAAAAAGCCCTCCTCTTTCTGCCTTTTTAAAATGGCAGTACGATTTTTATGATTTAATCGTTTGAGAACTAAACTGGTAATCATAACATAATTTGTACAGCTCCATTAATTCGATCTCATCCGGCACTTTCGGATTATTGCCGGGACTGCCGCTTTCCAGGGCATCTCTTGCCATCTTTTCTAGATTTTGCAAAAAAAGATCCTCTATTATCCCCCAACCTTTCAAATTAGGAATAGATAGCTCGACGCATAGGGCTTTTATTTCGTCTATTATTTTCTGCGCTATTGCCTGTTTTGTAAGCCCTTGCGTGTCATGAAAAATGATATTCCCGATATCAGCTAGCCTCTCATAGCAATCTTCTAGACTATACTCCAGAACAACAGGAAGAAGCATTGCATTCGAGATGCCATGAGGCACGTGGAACAAAGCTCCTATCGGGCGGGACATTCCATGAACCAAACAGACTGATGCATTCGAAAAAGCCATTCCTGCCTGGAGGGCAGCAAGGGACATTTTTTCCTTCGCTTTTATATTCTGAGGTTGATGATATGCATCTCGTATACTTTCCATAATGTGTCCAATGGCGGTTAACGCCAAAGAATCGGTAAAAGGATGGGCACGCCTTGAAAGATAGGCTTCAATAGCGTGAGTAAGTGCATCAATGCCGGTTGCCGCAGTTATATTTTTAGGAGAAGAAATGGTTAGGACCGGATCTACAATGGCTGCTGCCGGCATAAATCCGGGCTGCTTAATCATCATTTTAATATCAAGCGCAATATCGGTTATGACGGTTACATCCGTTGCTTCAGATCCGGTTCCTGCCGTTGTAGGAATAGCGATTAAGGGAACGGCAGACTTTTGTGCAATCTTTCTGCTATTCATATAATCGCTGATGGATCCCCCATTCGTACCCAGAACTGCAACTGCTTTTGCTGTATCAATACAGCTTCCTCCACCTAAGCCAATAATCACATTGCACGATTCCGCTTTAAGCGTGTCCAGCGCTTCATAAACAAACGTATCTGTCGGTTCAGAATCGATGTCCAAATACTTGACTGAGGATACTCCTGCTTGTGTTAAAAGATGTTGGCATTCTTCAACGTACATCAGCTTCTCCATCATTCGGTCGCTGATGATGAGTGCTTTGTTTCCGAGCTTAGACGTTTCCTCCCCCACTTTCTGAAATGAATGTTGGCCGTAAAGTATCGTTCTTGGCATTTGCAGAACTGAAACCACAGAAAGAGCCCCCTTCCTAGTTTAATAACAATCCTTTTTAATAGTTATGAAAATTCAGTCTTTTTTTGGCGCAAGGTTTCCCAAGTATTACTTCTACAAGGTTAAAGAGAAACCTCTAAGTATATATGTTTTGTGGCTAATAACACCGGCAATTAAAAAAAACTGTACTATCCCGGCTTTTCCAGATCGACCTTTGTGTGCACTGTTATGTGTAACGCGGTTCGTATCCTTGTCCATATCGTGCTGATGCCCTGAAAGTCACAAAGCCAACACTAAACCTTCATTAATTTCTGCTTTTGTTAAAGTCGGTCTCTGCTTTTTGGTTTTGTATTTTCTTTTTCCATACGATTTTTTTGTCCATAAAGGACTACACTCCCTTTGACAGGCGTATCAGTTTTTTCCCTAAACCGTGCTCTATTGTCCTCTGGATCCAGAAAAAACAGTTTGACCCATTAAGCTGCAGTATTGTTGGGAAAAACCATCTCGCTGGCTTCCGCTGTTTTGTGAGTTCATGATTTCTTGTGTAACCTGTCCTATACGAAGCTTTTTATGCCTCAAAAAACACATTGTTTGTCAAAGAATTAGCGTTAAACTCTTGCCGCGCGGTATAAAAACCTCACGATAAAAACCCCAAAGGAATGGGGGTTGAATGGTGGTCATGAAATCAAAGGCAAGAGATAACCAAGGAAGTGTTTTGGCGAACAACAATGTTATCCCTTGCCCATACAGACTAATATAACCAGAATAAATAACATTATCCAAAAAGCCTGCAGAATCCTCTATATCAAATGCGTTTGGTGGTTTTTACAAAAATTTCAAGGCATGTATTTGGCACAATTTCAGAAAATAACAGTGAAAAGGAGGTGAACAAACATGGCAAATACTGGTGGAGGAAATCGTAATCGCCTTTTAGTACAAGGTGCACAACAAGCGATCGACCAAATGAAAAACGAAATCGCTACTGAATTCGGTGTACAACTTGGAGCTGACCAAACTTCTCGTGCAAACGGATCAGTTGGTGGAGAAATCACTAAACGTCTTGTGGCTACTGCACAACAGCAGATTTCTGGATTTGGTGGGCAACAACAATAATTTTGTTAATTACAACAAAATATTGATGGACAAGGCTACCTATTCAATATAGGTAGCCCTTTTATATTTTGTTGGGAAAGCCCGAGTTGTTTGTTGTATGAATGAAAGCAGGTTGAAGAAAAATTGTAATCGAAATGAAGGAGTTAAAAAAATGAGAAAAAAACAAAGTAATGAAGGCAATAAAGTGGGCGAAAGAAATTATGAGACTGAGGACTATAAAGGAAAAGATCAGGTTTCTGTAGGTATGGCCACTACACATGAACAAGTGAGTGATTACTATATGAGTGGTGAATGTGTACCTGTATCGGATTCCACAGAGGACCAACCCCCTATGCCAAGAGAGAAATAGAGCACGATACTTAACTCAAACCACAACTGGCGATGTCCTTTTAACCATTAAGAATAAAAATACATTCAAGAGAAATGTTATCAAAAAGAAGGAAAAATATAGCAATCCTGATTGAGGTCGTAAAGTATGAAATCGCTACTGAATTTGGTGTGCATAAGAACGTTAAAAACTACCTTGTGATCACGAGGTAGTTTTTTAACAATGGACACGTATCAAGGATACTTACGCCAAAAATGATGTGAGCATCCAGGTGTGTTTATCCAATTGTGATGAAATACTTAGTAACATATCATGGGTAACTTCATCATTTTCTTTTTCCGTAATTTCCATACCTTGCTTTAATTGATCTCTGATTAATGCAAAATCATCGATGATCTCTTGTACCATCCCTTCTGATGTTTCATTATTTGAAGCTTCTTTGACTGTAGCCAGTTCTAAATATTGTTTCATTGTTGCGGCAGGCTGTTGCTGTAACATAAGCAAACGTTCTGCTAATTCATCAATATGTTGATTGGCTTCATTATATAATTCTTCGAATTTCTCATGGAGAGTAAAAAAATGGGGCCCTTTTACGTTCCAGTGATAATTGTGAAGTTTAACGTATAATATGTTCCAATTGGAAATTTGCTTGTTTAATACCTCGTATGTGCTGTCCATATAATCCTCCTATATCATTTTTGTCACCTAATTTGGCAGTATCTCCATATAGAAGGATTTGATACGGATAATGTAGATTAAGTGGGAATAATAAATTGAAACACGTTAGTTTTAAACGGTCGAGGCTTCTTTTATTTCAAGACGATTTTTCAAGTTCTATCTTTTAACCGCTAGTGGGTAATAAATAATTTTCGTTTTGCTTTGCTCGGCTGAAAGTTTCGATTCACAAGATAAATACCAGTAAGAATAAAGAAGCCTCCGACGATAAAGGACGGAAATAGAGGGTCGTTCAATAGTATACAGCCTGTTAATACACCAAAGAATGGCGCCAAAAATAAATAGGCACTTGTCTTTCCTGGATCCGTGTTTTGCAATAAGTAATACCACCCGGCAAACTGAACAATAGAGGACATGACACTCAGCCATAATAAAATGGATAATGAATGAGTGTTAGGATGAAAAAAAGGATGTTCAAGTAAAAAGCTCGCTGCCAAAAGGAGTAATCCACCAAAAAGCATCTGATACGCAGATAAAACCCATGTATCAAAATTCGTTCCCCATTTCTTAACTAACAAGGTAGAAGCCGCCCACAACAAAGCGGATAAAATTCCAAATAAAGTTCCAACCTCAAATTTAAGATGGGTTCCCTGTGTAATTACAACCCCTGTCAATCCCAACAGAACTCCTCCCCATTGATAAAGTTTGTAACGTGCTTTGAACAAAAAGGAGCCCAATACTACAACAAGTAAAGGGTTGGTAAACGTAAGTATAGAGGATTCACTAGCTGTAATCGAACGTAAACTTAAGAAAATACAACCCATGACACCTGCTGTTTGAAAAACACCGATCATTAGCATCTTCACCCACCCCTCTTTTGCAGCTGGATGTGCTCTTCTTAAAACACGTACAAGGATCGCAAGGATGCTTCCGGCAAGTATAAAACGATAAGCTGCCAACAACAAGGGAGAAGAATAGGCCAAGCCAAGCTTTCCAACAGTAAAGGAAGAACCCATTAAAAATGTTGTAACAAGCACAAGTGATATCCATTTCAACTTATTCATACTTGAGTCTCCTTATCTATAATTTTGCCTTCTCCAGTATTATATAGATAGAATATTTCAATCCTCATCGAAGTATGGAATGATGCTCATAAACGTAAATAACTGCAGTAATACCTGTATATTGTGAAATCCTCGAATTGAATAAAAAAGCCGAATAATTAGCGGCTTTTTTACGGATGTTTATCTTTATCCTTCTTCTTCTTTTTTACCTT
>NZ_JBDPNU010000100.1:0-6743 GCF_050468105.1 Fictibacillus sp. NRS-1165 | reverse complement strand
CATTAGGGTTGCCAGGATGATGAAGCCTGCGGTCCTTATCCCGGCATCCACCTTTTCTAGTCCGAAATTCGAAACCAAAAAATTAGGCAAGTAGATGGTAAAAGCAACGAACGAACCAAATGTGATGAAATAGAAAAGACAGAACAACCATAACTTTTCGTTTTTATAGATACTTCTCAGTTGCTCAGATAGTTTGGTTCGTTCTTTCGTTTCTCGTCGATCTCCAAGAAAAAGGTTGGCAATTACAATGGCTGCAAGGAGTACCAGATAAAACTGAACGGTTAGGGTCCATCCCCATTTAGAAGCAAGGACGGGAGCTGCAAAGGTGGATACCGCCGTACCAATGTTACCTGCTCCATAAATTCCATTTACGAATCCGTGCCTTTCTTTTGGATAATATTTAGGGACAGATGTCACTCCTACTGAAAATACCGCCCCTCCCACACCTAGGAACAGACCACCTACTAAAAGATCTACATAGGTAGAAGCGTGGGCTATATAAAAGACAGGAAATAATAGAATCAGAAAACAGATGATAAATAGTTTCCTTGCCCCAAACAGGTTAGTAAGATAACCAAGTGGAATGCGAAGTAAGGATCCTAATATGACAGGCACCGCAGTGACCCATGCAAGCTTATCAGCTGGAATGTTGATATCTTCTTTTATAAAAGGTAACAATGAAGAGATCAAGACCCATACCATAAAACCGGCAATCAAGTTCACCGTTTGTAAAGGAAGCTGAATTTTCCTATTCATATTAATCTTTCCTTTCTGATTCCATAATAAAGGCGGCTGTCCGCATCAAATGTGGTCCAAGTGTCTTTTGTGAACGATACTAGACTATTAAAGGGGACGGCTAAAAAATGAAAGTCGTCGAAATACAAGCGAAGGTGAGTGCAATCTGGACACGGTTTAACCTTCTTAATCCTTTGGGCCATCCAAGGGATATCCCTCACTTCCTTTTCATAGATGGCTAATTCAACAGGCTCGGATACATAGGATAACAGGGCTTTGATCGCCTCAAGTTCCACAGCTTCCACATCCTTTCATAGCGGGATATACGTTAAACTGACAACCTTGTAGGTATTCCCAAAATGAAGAGCACCCTGTCTTCTCTAAATGGTTCAACACTTCGTCTTCAGAAGTCCACTCACTCATTCCTCGTACTTCTGCTATAACAATCTCCAATCCATCTTTCTTCTTTTCTTCCAAGTACCAGTGAAGAAGTTGATTATCAAATAGGTGCTGAAGAGCCTTGTCTACTTTACTAAATAAAGATTCTTCGGATACACCAAAGGTCCGAATAAAACAAAAATCAAGATAGGTTTCATTGTTCATGCTTTTTTCCGCCTTTATGAATTTCCTTTTTGTAAATCAAAAGGGACACAGGAAATAAAAAGAGATTAAGAGTTACACACACGAGTGTGTTCGTGTAATGCTCGTAAAAGAATTGGTGTACCATGAACTGCGTAGCAACAATGTTGATGGCAAGAATAAGAGCAAGCAGGAAAACGCCAAGAAAACTACGCTTCATATCGCTTCACTCCCGTCGCATAAATAAAACCGTTCTCCACTTTCAAATGAATTTGGGGCAGCGGCCTTCGAGGCGGTCCTGCAATAGGCTTGCCTGTTTTGGCGGAGAATTCGCCATGGTGACAAGGGCAAATCATCTTATCCTCTTTCTTTTTCCAGAACACGGGGCAGCGCAAATGGGTGCATGCATTTTGGTAGGCAACAAAACGGGTTTCACTCAAACGGATAAGCAGAGCGCTATCATGCTCGCCCGGGAAAGAGAAATCCACAGAATCTCCAACTGAAACAGCCTTGAGAGAAGCGATTTTCTTATGTGGATACTCTTTTTTCGCCAGCCCAATGAGTTCTTTCGCGGCAATGGTTCCCCATGGTAGAGAAGAGATAGCGAATAGGCCAGCGGCTCCCACAAGTGTTTTCATAAAGCCCCGACGATCCAGCATTCGCTCATTGTTTCTTTCAATGTTATGGGTATAGTTATCTTCGTCAAATGGAATGTGGTTTTTCCGGTCTGTCATACCGCTCTCCTCCTAAAACAACTTTTCTACGCCCTGCAAAATACCAGGAAGATTAATTTTCACATTGGTTTCGCCTTCAAGATAAGGCATGCTCGACACCCACTTTTCATTTCCCAGAGCAAATTGGCTCTTCTTTGTTGCAATTTCTTCCTCACTTAGCCACTGCAACGTATTCGATGGGCACACACTTGCACACATTGGCGGTATACCGTCCTTTGTGCGATCAATACATAAATCACATTTGTACATCAGATTTTGTTCGGTATCAAACTTAGGTATCCCATAAGGGCAGGCGATCGTACAATTCTGGCATCCAATGCATTTTTCCACGAGTGCAGATAATACTGCGCCGGTTTCATGAATCTGGATGGCTTGCGCCGGACAGCTTCTGGCACAGGCAGGATTTTCGCAGTGTAGGCACATGAGGGGCATCGTCTGCCTTGATACGAGAGGGTTTACATCATAAACATAATTTCTGTTTCGCTGTTCATGGCCTCCACACTGGGTACAGGCTGCCAAGCAGGAGCGGCAACCGATACAGTTTTCTAGTTCAATATACAGTCTCTTCTTCACGGTTACCGTTCTCCTTTGTGGCAATCTTTGATATTTGCGCTGCACATACTTTAAACTCAGGCATACGTGAAATAGGATCCAGTGCAGCAATGGTTAATAAGTTAATTGAATCTTCATCACCGAAATGGTAAGGGACAAACACGGTATCTTCCCTTATGGCCTCCGTAATTTTCACTTTATAGGTGGCCTCTCCTCTCTTTGTATAGAGCCGAACCACCTCTTCATGTTCAATGTTGTAAGTCTTCGCGGTCGATGGATGAACTTCTACGTAAGGATCTGGACACATGTCATGAAGAAAAGGAATTCTTCTTGTCTGGTTCCCTGAAAGGTAGTGGTACACCACCCGTCCAGTCGTCAAACAGAGTGGAAATTCCACAGTTGTTTCCTCTGCTGGCGGTCGGTAAGGTAGGGCACATATTTTGGCTTTGCCGTCTGGATGATAGAATTTTTTATCGAGAAACATATGAGGTGTTCCTTTGTCATCTTCATTTCGACACGGCCAGAACACGCCGTCTTGCCGATCAATCTTATCCCAAGTAGCTCCGTAATAATCGGCAGAACCACCCCGGGAAGCCAGCCTAAATTCCTCCGCTACGTCGCGGGCAGTCTTTAAATGCTCAAAGAATGCACCTTTACCAAGCTTTCTCGCTAACTCCACCTGCATCTGCCAATCTGGCTTTGATTCACCGATTGGCTCTTGGGCCTTGTTGATTTTTATAATACGCCCTTCGAGATTGGTAACCGTCCCTTCATCCTCACTCCAAGTAACAGAGGGCAGAACGACATCCGCAAACTGTGCGGATTCGGATAAGTAGAAATCTGCACATACAATAAAATCTAGATTTTTCATGGCTTTCCTAACAAAGTTTAAATTTGGTGCGGATACGGCTGGGTTGGAACATAACAGATACAATCCGCGGATCTCTTTCTTATCCATGAGTTCAAACATCTCGTATGCGGAAACACCTGGCTGTGGCATTTCTTCAGGCGTAATTCCCCATACCTTGCAAACTTCCTCCACATGCTTCGGATTCGTAAGTTTTCGGTAGCCCGGTAGCAAGTCGGCTTTTTGGCCGTGTTCTCTTCCTCCCTGTCCGTTCCCCTGGCCTGTAAATGTAGCTACGCCAGAAAAGGGTCTACCGATTTTTCCCGTAATTAATGCCATATTGGTATACGCTGAAACATTATCCACACCTTTTTGCTGCTGTTCGATTCCTCTGGCAAACATGACAATGGCATTTGGTGCCTTGCCATAAATATCTGCGGCTCGGATGATTTTCTCTACTTCCACTCCCGTAATTTTGCTCGTATACTCAGGTGTGAAAAGCTCCAAAAGCTCTTTGGTTTCTTCAAATCCATTCGTATGTTGCTGAATGAACGCTTCATCCATATATCCCTTTTTTATTAGCAAGTGAGCAATCCCGTTGGCCAGGGCAAGGTCGGTGCCGGGTTTTAAATCAAGGTGAACATCTGCCCTTCGAGCAATAGGTGTTTCACGAGGATCGGCAACAATGAGGTATCCTCCGCGCTCCTGCACGGACCACACACGAAACATGGATGTTGGATGGCATTCTGCCGTGTTGCTGCCAGCAATAAATAAACAATCGGTTTCATGAATATCAGTCCAGGGGAGAGTAGATCCCCGGTCTACCCCAAATGAACGGAGAAAACCACCTGCTGCACTGGACATGCAGAATCGTCCGTTATAGTCGATATAGCGTGTTCCAAGGGCGACACGTGCAAACTTCCCTGTGAGATAACACTTTTCATTGGTCATGGAGACACCGCTGAAGACAGAGAGCGTATCTTTTCCATATTGAGCTTGCAAGTTCTTAAATTTCTCTGCAATCAGTTCGTATGCTTCCTCCCAGCTGGCTTCCCGAAAACCTTCTTTCGTTCCTTTCAAGTCAGCATTGTCCCGGATGAGCGGCTTTAAAAGACGATCTTTATGATTCGTTTGCTGATAGGCGGTTACCCCCTTCGGACACATTTTTCCGACGGTAACTGGCCAGTCATATCTCGGTTCCACTCCAATAATCTTATTGGTATGGGTATTTACACGTAGGTTCATGCCGCATTGCATGCCACAGTAGCTGCAATGTGTTTTAACAAGTTTCTCATTTGGATGTTGGACGTTTTCTACCTCTTTAAAAAATTTATCCCTTAGCATTTTGGTTGGCCTCCTTGACTTTTGCCTCATGGGTGTTGAATCCGGAAAACCTAGACATCCGGTACTTTCTCCGACAAGGAAGGCAAAGCTCAGCCAAGTGAAATCCTTCCTGCATCTCAAATTGAATATCGTTTTCGCTCAGTATTTTTATCACATCGTTTGATTGTTCGGTGGAGACAAATGGATCACCGCATACAGAACATTTTTTCATGGACTGAGCTCCATAATGCTCGCGATAGTTTTTTGCAAACACACTGACGGCACGGAATGGAATATGAGCCAGCTTTCCAAACGGTAAATAGAGTAGGGTTATGATCACAGAATACTGATGGATTAGAGACATCACCGATTGGCCCTTACCATGAAAAAAGACATTCATTACAGTTAAAAGGAGACCTGACACACTGACAAGCAGCAGCATGTAAAGCGGCATAAAGTCATAAAGAAACTTTTGTTCCGCCCTAGCCTGCATATTTTTCAAACGTCGATAAAGGGCCATGCAAACACCAGCAATCACCATAATGGCCGTAATGTTAAGCGCATTATAAAAGAAAAATGACAACACTCCGTCCGCTTTGACTTGCATCAAATTGATCCCCATACCCACTACTGTGTAATAACCGTTTTCCTCCATCGTGAAGTACATCCATCCAAATACGAGGGGAAACGTCACAAAACAAGATAGGATACATCCCCAGCCGATCAAAAAGTGCTGCGCCCATCGGTAAACTCCCCGATTCCATATAAACTGGTGTGTCACCATATGGTTGGTTGTTGTTTTCGTAGTAGACTTACGAAACAGGAGTCTAATCCCTTTTTTGATCAAGTTTTTTGTCGGAGGACGTTCTGCCCAAGCAACGAATCTGTAAAAAAATCCGCCTATAAAAACGAGGGTCCCGACCATATATCCGTAAAGATTTAAATCAATGTGGGTAAACATTCTCGTTCCAATAAACACTAAAACCACAAGCAGGAGGATTGAAATAAAAAGGGATTTAGCAAAATGTGAAGCGAATGCCCGGTTATAAGATTGGACCGCTTTGGGATCGTTAAGTATCGTTTTCTGCATACAGCATTCTCCTTTATTTGATTTACTGCATCTAACATTATTGTAAGGAGCCATGCTTTACACAACCATCAGGAAAAACCCCCATTTCATCTCAAAAATCCCCCTATTCTTCCCAAAGCCAAAGGGCACATCACACTAGCTGCTGATACAGGGCCTAACAAAGAAAAGTCGATCCTTTTTAATGAAGGATCGACTTAGGCAAATACACATTTTCCATTTTTAGTGATAGTGTTCTATGTTTGGTTTAATAAATGATTTAACGAGGGACTTAATATAAGTGCCAAGATTTTAGACTTAGATATATAATCCCTATAGCTTGCTCTGACACTTGTATTGTTAAACAGTCGTTTAAACGAAGTTGATTAAAATTCGTGGTCTTCGAGTAAATGAATTCTATTGAATGAGGGTAAGGGGCAAGAACTGAAAAGCTTCTCCATCATATCAACTCCTAAGAAGTACTCTGAACGTGCTTTATAGAAATCGATATATCACGTCCCTATCTTGCTTACCAGTAATTCGTTTTTTATTTGGATTGGTTAAAAATGAAGAAGAGGGCAGCCCCTTATATGGGAACTACCCTTCTTCTTAGAGACTACTCATCGCAATTGCAGTGCTGTTGCAGTTGCCGCACCAAGCGGCTCACAGTATTGAACTTCGTCTTTGTGCGATCCAAATTTTAACGCATATTTTAATGGTGTAAGGTTATTCCTCTCCTAAAATAGCCACTGGACTAAATGATTCGTAATGAATATGCTCCGTAGGTATTTCCCAGCCCTTTAAGGCCTTAATAATGGCATCCATAAATGGAAGAGACCCGCAAAGATAAAAATCAGAATCCTTGGTTGATACATTGGACTTTAGAAAATCAATATCAATATACCCT
>NZ_JBDPNU010000099.1:0-860 GCF_050468105.1 Fictibacillus sp. NRS-1165 | reverse complement strand
GGGGGGGGGGGGGGGGGGGGGGGGGGGGGGGGGGGGGGGGGGGGGGGAGGGGGGGGGCTCAGTTCAATGTTCGAAGTCTATCGTGCTACATTTCAGGATGCTGAATTTTTCCTGGAAGCATCGAAAACGAAGCTGCAAATGCCGGTACTTGCCCTGGGCAGCAAATATTTTATAGCTGAAGAGTGTACAAGGGAAATGAACCTGGTTGCGGAAAGTGTAGAAGAAGTAATTTTGCCGTGGGGCCATCAGTTGGCCGAAGAATGTCCGGAAGAATTGAGTCGTGTATTGCTCGATTTTATAGGAAAATAAACAAGCTATAAATCTCTTTTTGAAAGCGGTTTAAATGATAAATATAAAAGGAGAGTAGATGCAAATGGCAGAGCTTAGCTCATATGGAGGCAATGTGAATCGAACGTTTGAGGCAACGGGATACTTCAGACTTGAACGCGAAAATGAGCGCTGGTGGCTTGTTGATCCAAAAGGGAATCAGTTCGTGACCATCGGGGTGAATCATGCGGATGAAACCAATTTAAAGTATGACCATAACTTTGATATATGGAAAACGAAATACGGCTCACGGGAAAATTGGATCAAAGGGTTAAGCGAAGATCTTAAAAGCTGGGGGTTCAACACGATCGGCTGGACAGGGGACTATATCAGCGGAGACTGGGGAGTAGCCCTTGATTGGTTCGGTGATCCGATTAACCTGGGGCATTCACAAAGCTGGTCAGCGGCCGATTATAAGCATGCCAATATGCCGTATTGCTTACAAATAAGGGTTTCTGAATTTGAGGATTGGAATGGACATCCGGTGTATCCTGACGTCTTTTCCCATGAATTTGAAATGTATTGTGACTATC
>NZ_JBDPNU010000098.1:0-1476 GCF_050468105.1 Fictibacillus sp. NRS-1165 | reverse complement strand
GTAGTAGAAGAGGCAAAAAGCGAGAACATGTTTGTAAGATTCAGTATCGCTACCGCCTTTCACTGCCCGTATGAAGGTCTTGTAGCAGAAGAAAAAACATTGAACATCGTGAAGAGATTGGGAAACGTTAGAGGTAGATGAAATTGTTTTATGCGATTCGATCGGCCGTGCGAATCCAAACCAGGTCTATCAGTTATTTTCAAAAACATTAGACCTCGGCACAAAGGGTAAAGTTACAGCACACTTCCATGATACATACGGATTTTCCAAAGCGAATTCATTCGCTGCTTTGCAGGCTGGAATTACCTCTTTCGATACAGCCATTGGCGGTCTCGGGGGATGCCCATTTGCACCAGGTGCTGCAGGAAATGATTCGACCGAAGACTTTGTATTTATGCTTAATGAAATGGGCATTGAAACAGGCATTGATTTTGACAGGCTGATGGATTGCGTAAATCTGGTTAAAGAAATGACGGAACGGAGGCTTACAGGCCACCTGCAGCAGGTGAGAGGAGGGAATATGGAACAGAGGGTGTAGGAGGTTGTGTCTATCAAGGAATTGTAACCGCTTTCTAATCAATGGATATTAAGGGGGTTTAGGGAATGGCTATTTTAGGTTTTTTAATGATTGCTACGTTTCTTTATTTGGTCATGACGAAACGAATTTCAGTATTAATTGCTTTCGCACTCGTGCCGATTGTCTTTGGCCTGATCGGAGGCTTTCGGCTTGAAATGGGACAAATGATGCTTGAAGGCGTCCAGAAAGTAACACCGACGGGCATCATGATCGGCTTTTCTATCTTATATTTTGGATTAATGATTGACCGAGGATTGTTTGATCCGATGATCTCCCGTTTGATTCGATTCGCAAAAGGAGATCCGCTCAAAATCGTGATGGCCTCTGCTGTCATTACGTTAATCGTGGCTTTGGACGGTGATGGTTCTGCGACGTTTATGATTACAATCACTGCTTTGCTCCCTGTTTATAAAAGGCTGGGCATGAATCCTCTTATCCTGGCGAGTACCGTGGCCCTTGGTGCAGGAGTCATGAACATCATCCCTTGGGGCGGACCGCTGGCAAGAGCCATGGTCTCACTGGATGCCTCTTCTTCACAACTGTTTAATCCGATTATTCCCTCCATGCTTGCAGGTATGGCCTGGGTTGTGTTTGTTTCGTACGTACTTGGAAAAAAAGAGCGAAAACGTCTTGGAGTTGTTCAATGGACGAATCATCAGGGGAAAAATGCGGAAGAAGAGACAGCGGCCGCTTTGGACATGCCGGCAACTCGCCTGCCAAAAATGTTCTGGTTCAATCTTATTCTAACAGTTGTTCTTATAACGGTTTTAATCATTGAAATAATGCCGGTACCTGTCTTGTTTATCCTTGCGTTTGCCCTTGCTTTAATCGTGAATTTCCCTGATGTTAAAAGACAGAATGAACAGATCGCCGCACATGCAAAAAGCATGGTAATGGTG
>NZ_JBDPNU010000097.1:0-1995 GCF_050468105.1 Fictibacillus sp. NRS-1165 | reverse complement strand
TGACTTTCTGGACAGCCCCTAACGGTTGTTTTCGAAAGGACGTTTTACTGCATCTCCTAAGTTGGTGCCGGCATTTCCGATATCAGCCATGATTCCTTTAATATCAGAGCTGACTTCATCAGTTGTCTTGCCATCACGCAGATTATTATCTACGTTAGTGATTCGATTCACGATAGAGTCATCAGTTGTTACGCGAACATCCCGATTGGGAACCAGTTTTTTCACTTCTCTATACACTCTCTTATCGACAGCGGTCTTATCGTTTTCACTGGTATCTATCCCGACAATGACGGTGTTATCATTCAAAATAACGTGAGCATCGTCTACATTGTTCATCCTGTTGACCCTGTTTCTGATCTTCTCGGCAAGTGCACCATCGTAGTCTTCATGATACGTTACATTATGATCGGTACGGTTATTATCCATCATGTCTGTCACTGGGCCTTTGCTGCGGTCCAAATCCCCGCGGTTGTCACCCTCGTTGGAATAATATCCGATTGGCCTAACATCATTATCGTTCCGGTCAAGGGCACCTTTGTTATTGTTACAGCCCACAAGACCGGCTGTTAATGCTAGAACTGTCATTCCGCTCAGTATGATCTTCAATGCAAAAACCTCCTTTCACCACTAGAATGGCAATCGGAGGCTCTTTTTACTCTGTTACATACCGGTAAGACATATAATTTCTGGATATTACCTGGGATACATGACCAATTTTTCCTGAACGGCTTTGATAAATTTTCTCCGAAACGGAAGGTCCTCTTCTGTGAAGGTAGTCATTTCTTTGATCTGTTCTTTTCCTGCTTCAAATGCTCGATTCCATTCCCGATAGAGGTCGGTTGGAAAAACCAAGGCGATCAAGAACCATTTTTTTCGAAGAAGCGCTTCCAGCTCTGGATCTTCACATTTTCGCAATATGGATGGAGACCAATCCCAGTATGGCATGATTCGGTTTACATACTGTAAAATATCATAATCATGCGGGACAATAGAAAACAGATCATAATCAATCAGTATGACTTTGTCCCCCTTTAAGCGCATAAAGTTATGAGGCGCCACATCCCCGTGACACACTTCGCCCTTTTGTCTTGCCTGTAGTTCCATTCTTTCCAGCTCTTTTCGGTTAAGATGGTTTAAAGACCATTTCCCCCAACCGATCATTTCCTGAAAAGCTTTACTCATCTCTTCAGACACATAATGCTTTTTACTATTTCTTTTAAAGGCATTGAAACGTTTGGTCCATTTTTCAAAAAGAGAATAGCTGGAGAGTAGAGAGAGATAAGAGTCCGACTGAAAAATGCTCTGCCGGTGGAAACTCCGAATAGCATGGATGCCGTCTCTTACATCTTTTTCGTCATTGAGATCCAGCTCATCGCCCTTATAAAACGGCATGATCCCCCAATACATATTATCGTAAAAATGTGTTTTTCTTCCGGTTGGGAAGGCGGTATAAATTCCCATCATGGGATCCGGCTGCTCAGAATACCAGCGTGACAGTTTCAGCTGCTCCAGACATTCTTCCTTCCGTGAGAACCCTTTTAAAACATAAACGCCTGCTTTTGTTTCTATGATACAGACATTATATTTCACAAAATAATGGTTTTTTACATCCAAGCCTTTTTCGGTGAGGCTATTTAAGAAGAGACGCTTTCTTCTGAAACCGTCTCCGTATGAATTATTCTTCATCTTCATCTTGGCTGTCTGACGAGCCGTCGCGTTGTTGTGCTTGTGTGTATGGATTCGGCATTCCTTGCATCTGGCCCATCTGCCCTTGCTGTGATGGATAACTGCCATAAGATCCGCCGGACATATCCCCATACCCCTGTGAACCTTGGGCAGGTGGATATTCACCATACATTTGTTGAGCCGGCATTCCCTGACTCATCGGCTGACTCCCATACTGGCCTGAATTTCCATATCCCATCTGCTGGCTTCCGCCATATGGCTGGCCTTGCATTCCTTGGCCCATCGGCTGGCTTCCGCCGTATGGCTGGC
>NZ_JBDPNU010000096.1:0-764 GCF_050468105.1 Fictibacillus sp. NRS-1165 | reverse complement strand
ATTTACTACCCTTTTTAGAACGATATTCTTTTCCTTTATTATCATCCCCACTCACAAACTCACTGCTAAATTCTTGATTGTTTTGTGCTTGTGGTGAACCTTGATTTTGGCTTCCTTTGCTGCCATTGCGACTTGTCATTACATTCCCTCCTTTATTCAAAAACTTCCTTCATAGTATTGCTTATACGTTGCCTTTTACTCATTGTTCAATATGAAGTAGAAAATTGTATTGTATTGTTTGTTATTGGAGCCGGGATGGCATCACCATGTTTTCTAAGACTGGGAGTGCCAATCTTCAGCTATTTACCCCTGGGATTTGAAGAAGAAAAAGTAACCATACATTAAGAAATGTAAAACGCAGAAGAATTTATAACAGAGGGGTCATGAACGCTCCGCACCAATAAATTAAACATACTACATAGCAATAAGCAGCCCTATTTTACAAAAGGAGCTGCTTATTTATTAACAAAACCGTAGGTAAATAAGTTTCCAAGTTTTTGGATCAATCGCCAATACCTAAGTTTTTTTGAAGTATAAAAAGCGGCAGGTTTCCCTACTGCTTCTCATAATCATAGAATTGTTCCCTTTCTCAGTTAGCTCTTCAGATTCCTTACCGTTCTGCCTGCAGTATTTAAACATTTCACGCACCTTAATTCTTGGCTGACCTTGTTTAGGAGGAACCGCATAAACTCCATCTGGAAAAACAGCTTCAAAAGTCTCGATCTCTTTTAGGAGATCTTTCTTTCGTTGGTCCATATTAATGC
>NZ_JBDPNU010000095.1:0-2598 GCF_050468105.1 Fictibacillus sp. NRS-1165 | reverse complement strand
GCTTTTACCTTTAGGCGCGCCTTCTTAGGATCCTTTGGAAGTGTGTAAACACCTTCTGGAAAGTTATCTTCAAATTTTTCAATATCATGACGCAGCATTTTATCACTCACCTTTCTTACAGTGTAACCTTTAGGTGTTGATACTATTACGTCTACTGACTTTGCCATACCTTAACACCTCCTAGAAAGTAATGCTTACATAAACGCATAGCCCATTCTTGTCCATCCTTATGGCCGCCTAAGTCCGTGTATAAATCGAATTTGGAGGACTAAGAGGTTAACTTCATATACCCGTCTAACTTGTGATGTAACTATATCAGCAAGCAAAAGCAATTAAGCATCTCCTTACTCCAATGTAATTTCTAGCTTTGTTTTGTTGGAGTTTTCTTATTTGTTGGAGAGGATTCAACTATATCTAAGATGACCAAATATTTCTGGTTAATGTCCAATTCCTCCCGACCTTTGGTTTTTTAATTAAGAGCTAGATATGAAACAGGCATTCATACCTATTTCAAACCTGTTTTCAGGGAATCTTAGGTAATGAGTTGAATCTTATGTTACTAATTCGGTGAAAGATAAGATGCTGCAGAACTAGCTGTTTTAAAATTTAAAACAAATCCAGGAATGTATAATGGTGTTAATGTTCCTTTTCTAAAACGCCGTAAAGCTGAACGATGGACCATGAAGCTAAAACAAACAAGCAGCCATCCCTTTTCACATTTCGCATTAAACAAAATAAAAGAAACACAGTGAGCGTTTTCACCTCACACAAGGGCATTCTTTTGCAGGCAGTCAGTTCCTTCGCTTAATAACAATGGGCAGGTATAGAAAGTGAAAAGAAAATTCATCTTTTTTTGATAAAATTAAGGTACGTGAAATTATAGTCATTTAAAGGGGCATATTCCGAAAAACGATTTAGACCGTTTCTTCTATTCTTCCTATCATAAAAATTCCCCATCAAAAAGAACTTATGTCGAAAGATCGACACAAGTTCTAAAATGCCTATTGAATTGTCAGCACCCCTGTAATAAGAAGTCTTATTACATCCCTATTTAAGAAGTAACGATCTCATTTTTCTATTTCGTTCTAATCTTTCCAATTCATCAGCTAAATCATATTTTTTGAGAAGATGAAACATCTCATTTAAGGTGGGTTGTGAGTTATTCCTGTTTAAAAAATCATCAAACAACCCACAAATATCTTCTGGAAGTTCTTCCTTCCGTGCCTCGTATTTACGTTTGACATCATCTTTTGAGTGATCCATGTTACATTTGTTCATAACATCCCTCCTCTTCCTCTCACTCTCTTTATCTTAATATGATTGAACTATTCTTACAACGTGAAACAAAATAACCTTTTGAATGAGAGAAAACAAGGACACTATCATTATTTTTACCATATTTAGTTAAATTTTTCCTCATTCTGTTCATGCTCTATTTTTTGTATTAATTTGATAAGACATCGACCTCCTATGTTAGCCAAAATTGCTTTGCGACGATATTTGTTTTCTTCCCCTCACGTATAGGGAACGTTTAACCACTCCAGAGCCAGAAAGTTGTAATCAGGAATAATTAAAGAAAGTACGGTTATATGCGTGTATCCGCTTTTCTACAACGATCAATCGGTGATTGTTCAAAATGAACAAAAATAAGGAAATTGTCGAAACAATAGGACAAAATAAGGGTTAATTTTTGTTAAAAACGTTATTATAATTGTACATAAAGTGTCTGATCGGTTAGAAAGGAATGGTACAGATGACTTTAGACAAGATGTCCAACAAGTCTCTAATGAAGGCTTATGTTAAAGCAAAAAATCTAATGTTAGCCCAGGATTTTATTGACTTACTCGCTAAAGAATTAAAAAAAAGAAATATAAAAAAGGAATTACAAAAGATTTAACTGGATGTTTCGTCATCTCGTTCATAGGAGAGAATGTCTTTTAAGAAATCGACTTCTTTTGGGAGTAACTCCCTTTTAAGTTTTTCCTCAAAGTCCTTTATCAGTTCCCTTAAAACAATCTCTACGTTCATGATTTCCCTCTTTTCTCCTTAATTCCATAAATTTCATTTTACTGTTGTTTTTTGGTACCACTATTTTTAACTACCGATTTTGTATCTTCTTGTACCTCTGATACCATCCAAATCGTTATTACAATTTTGTCATACATTCCACTGTGATATTGGCTCTTAAAGATGGTATTCTCTTCTTTGTATATTCTTTAGTACAAGCCAATATAATAGATTCTTGTGTAAAAATATAATTTTTTTTGATATGTGTTGATTATGTTGATTAAGTCCCTTCTTGAATATTGCGTCGTACATCTAAATTCCCGACTGTCGAGAGCCTTACCTTACCATAGTATTTGTTTGGTCACGCTCGATGCCAGTTGTGACGAGGCTTTTCGGTATTTATAAATCCAGTTTTAAAATTTTTTGTTCAAACCAACGATTGTTATGTAGTAAATTTACATTTATTTAACACAAAAAATGGATATTTTTTTATCCTTTTGTTGATGTTAATGATTATTGGGATAACAATCAGTCTGCTTCGCCATTGTAGACCTCCTCTTGTTATCCCTTTGCTCTTTTAAAAAAAGGTGA
>NZ_JBDPNU010000094.1:0-911 GCF_050468105.1 Fictibacillus sp. NRS-1165 | reverse complement strand
CCCCCTGTAAGAGTAGGACGCTGCCAGGCTTACATATGGAGGATTAGCTCAGCTGGGAGAGCACCTGCCTTACAAGCAGGGGGTCGGCGGTTCGAACCCGTCATCCTCCACCATCACTTGCCGGTTTAGCTCAATTGGTAGAGCAACTGACTTGTAATCAGTAGGTTGGGGGTTCAAGTCCTCTAGCCGGCACCACTTTTCAAGAGCCATTAGCTCAGTCGGTAGAGCATCTGACTTTTAATCAGAGGGTCGAAGGTTCGAGTCCTTCATGGCTCACCATTTTCAACAATTTTATATGCGGGTGTGGCGGAATTGGCAGACGCGCTAGACTTAGGATCTAGTGTCTTATGACGTGGGGGTTCGAGTCCCTTCACCCGCACCATACGGATGCGGAAGTAGTTCAGTGGTAGAATACAACCTTGCCAAGGTTGGGGTCGCGGGTTCGAATCCCGTCTTCCGCTCCATTTTTTTCTGCCTGCCGGGGTGGTGGAATTGGCAGACACACAGGACTTAAAATCCTGCGGTAGGTGACTACCGTGCCGGTTCGAGTCCGGCCCTCGGCACCAAATGAATGAATATGCGCCCTTAGCTCAGCTGGATAGAGTGTTTGACTACGAATCAAAAGGTCGGGAGTTCGAATCTCTCAGGGCGCGCCATATCGGGAAGTGGCTCAGCTTGGTAGAGCACCTGGTTTGGGACCAGGGGGTCGCAGGTTCAAATCCTGTCTTCCCGACCATCTTTTTAAGGGGCCTTAGCTCAGCTGGGAGAGCGCCTGCCTTGCACGCAGGAGGTCAGCGGTTCGATCCCGCTAGGCTCCACCATTAGAAAATGTAGTTGACATTTTCTTTTTTAATCGGTATAATATAAAAGTTGCTGTTCGAAGCAGGAGAAAAACAGTTCTTTGAAAACCA
>NZ_JBDPNU010000093.1:0-4026 GCF_050468105.1 Fictibacillus sp. NRS-1165 | reverse complement strand
TACATCGTGTGCACAGGATAGATCGTTCTTGCTAATCCGTCATGAGCCATGGAGGCAACTTTTGTCGCTTGTGACTTTGTTAAATCAGCATTGCACGCGACCACAGCAATCGTTGTATTCGTACCGGCAGTTAATGGAATCTCGGGCTGTTCAAGCATCCACTCCAAGCTGCTCCTGATATATCCCAGATCATCTCTTGCACCGGCAATCACTTCTCCAGTGTTCGGATATCTAATTTCGCCTATGGCATTGACAGCGACAATGGCACCTACGATTAAACCATTGGGCAGGATGAAAGAGGCAGAGCCAAGGCCTCCCTTCATCGCACGATGATGGCCAGCCACTTTACCGACCGTAGCCCCGCATCCTGCCCCAGAGTTACCCAAGGGAAAATGTCCCTGTGCTGCATTTGATGCGGCCTGATAACCCATTTTTTGATCAGGCCTGGCCAAAGGATCTCCAACCGGCAAATCAAACAGGACAGCTGAGGGAACAATCGGTACAACTCCTACGCCAACATCCAAGCCAACCCCTTTATCTTCCAAAAATCTCATAACGCCGCTTGCCGCATCAAGTCCATAGGCGCTGCCTCCCGCCAGGCAGATACCATGAACCTTCTGCATGAGATTCAGCGGGTGAAGGAGATCCGTTTCCCGGGTCCCTGGAGCTGATCCCCGAACATCCACACCACAAACAGCACCATTTTCCATCAATAATACAGTACAGCCCGTATAGCCTTTGCTATCTTCTTCATTGCCGACTTTAATGCCCGGAACATCGGTGATATTCTGGAAATTACCCACTACATTTCTCCAGAGATCTTGGATTTTTTGTTCCCGCTGTGGTCCAGTCTTTTCCAAGCCACAACTACAGCCAGCGTGATGATCACGGAGACTATAGCTTCAGGAATCCCATTGGTAACTGCAATTGTAACCGCGACCCCAGGTGCAATATAGCCTCTGACTACAGCCATGATTAAAACGAGGAGGGTATTCGTAAAGGCTCCTATAAAGCCTGCTACACCGATAGCGGCATATTCGTTTACTCTCTTCAAGGAGAGATATGAGAAGTAGGCTGTGACACCAATAAACAATCGAGGAAGAATCGCGACGAGAGGATCCTTGAAAAGCGGAATCGTTGCATCCAAAAAGGATGACACGCCGAAGATTAATCCGATGACCAGTCCAACAAACGGACCTTGCATTACCCCTCCAATGATGGCAGGAACATGCATGATGGTTGCGTTCCCGGCTGCTGTTGGAACAGGAATGAAGCCTAACCGTGTGACACCAAGCAAAATAGCTACTGCCCCCAATACACCTGCAATGACAATCTTTCTAGTCGTTAATCCTCTTTCCATTTGATTACCCTCCTTATAATTGAAAGAATTGTAAGTTTTGCATTTTATGGTTAGGTTGATATCTAGTAGGGAAATGGAAATAGCAATAAGAGAGAAGCGAATAAAATACAAAAAAGAATAGCGATATAATCTTTGTTCTGTGCTTTGTATTTTGTGTAAATGGACCGTTCGTTTCCTGGTGTGTAGCATCTTGCTTCCATGGCGAGCACTAAGTCTTCTGCCCGTGCCATCGCAACATTGAACAATGGGATAATGATCGGAAACACATCTTTTGTCCTCTGTATGATTCTCCACCAGGCACCTGTACCAAACTCTGCCCCCCTTGATGCCTGGGCCTTCATCATCTTTTCCATTTCCATTGCAAACGTTGGGACAAAACGGATAGCGATGGTAATAATCAGTGCAAATTCATGAACCGGAAACTTTACATACTTTAATGGCCGTAATAAACTCTCAATCCCATGAGTGATCTGTGTGGTAGATGTACTTAGTGTCAGTACACTGCTCAAAAAGATGATTTCAATGAAACGCAATGCAGATACGATGACCAGCCGTATACTGTCAGAGGTAATCAGGATAAAACCATGATCAACTAAAACCGTTCCTCCGGAAGCCACTTTGTTATAGAACAACAATTGCAGTACGGCTAATATCAAAATGAATGGGATTGCCGGCTTGACACCTGACAAACCATAACTTATCGGAATACGTGAGATATAAAATAAACAAATGGCAAATGCGAGGGCAATAATATTACCTCCATAGGTATCACATATAGCCATTGCAATGACCAGTATGGTGAAGGACAAAAGCTTCACACGTGGATCTAAACGATGGACAAGTGAACCTGTCGGCAAATACTGGCCAATGGTTATATTGCGAGATAATTCAAATTCAAAACCAGCCAATATTCTCACCTCCTGTACGGCTGAAGAATAGATACGATTTCCTTGGCGGCAGACTCCCGCTCAAATGCTTTTAGATCAACGGAATAGCCCCGTTGTTTTAGATGTGCCAGGATCTCAACCGTTTGAGGTGCGGCAATATGGTGTCTGCGAAGTATTTCTGTATTGCCAAAAATGTCACGAGGAGTTCCATCTATGAGATTTTTTCCGTCAGCTAATACGTATATCCGTTGAGCTAAATAAGCGACTTCCTCCATATTGTGTGAGACAAAAATGACGGTCACCTTTTCTTGCTTATTCAACAGAGCAATTCTGTCCAATAATTCTTGCCTGGAAAAGGGATCCAGACCAGCTGTCGGTTCATCGAGCACCAAAATTTCTGGTTTGAGAGCCAGAACACCGGCTAGAGCTACCTTTCTTTTTTGTCCGCCGCTCAAGGCATAGGTCACCCTGTCTTTCAATTCCTCAAAAGACAGGCCCACCAATTCCATCGCCCACTTCACACGATCTCTTACTTCTTTTAACGGCAGCCCCATTTTTAAAGGGCCATAAGCGATATCATCACCGATCAGCTTCTCAAAAATCTGATCTTCAGGATTTTGGAACACAAGTCCTACTTTTCTTCTCAACGCTTTAACATCCAGTTTTGGATCCGATAAATTCTGGCCATCCACCAATACTTCTCCCCGCTGAGGACGCATCAGTCCGTTAAAATGCTGAATTAATGTCGATTTTCCAGAACCGGTATGCCCAATAACCGCTACGCATTCTCCTTTTTTCACCTGCAGATTAATCCCTGCCAGTGCCTTGTATTCAAGAGGTGTCTTTTCCATGTAGGTATGGTACAAATTGTTCACTTCTAAAATGGCAGATTCACTCATCCCACAAACACCCCCCGTTTGGCTGATAGACGGACAACCTCTTGTATAATCTCGTTATTCCGGATCAGATCTGACTGGAATTCTTCGTCATATTCATGAATCAATCTTGCTAATCGGCTCGCAACTGGAATATCAAGTTTCAATTGCTGCATCCTTTCATACTGTTGAAAAATTCCCCTTGGTGACCCATCCATAATAATTTGTCCCTGTTCAATGACGATGACCCGGCTGGCTTCTGCCACTTCTGACATATGATGAGTAACGGATACAATGGTCATCCCGTCATCGTTCAGTTCGCGCACAACATTGAGTATGTCTCTTCTTCCGTAGGTATCCAGCATGCTGGTTGCTTCATCGAGCACTAAACAATCCGGTTTCATCGCAATGATACCCGCAATGGCAACCCGCTGTTTCTGTCCGCCGGATAGGTGATGAGGCGGTCTTTGCCGAAACTCACTCATCCCGACTGCTTCTAGTGCATAATCAATTCTATCCTTCATTGTTGCTGCGGGGATTTCAATATTCTCTAGACCAAAGGCCACATCGTCTTCAACAATGGTCGCAACAATCTGGTTATCGGGATGCTGAAATACCATACCTACCTTTTGCCGAATTTCGCGCAGCATTTGTAGTTCCTTTGTGTTGCTGCCACTTACCAGAACATCACCGCTGCTGGGTTTTAAAATCCCGTTCAAGTGCTTTGAAAGGGTAGACTTTCCAGAGCCGTTATGTCCGACGATCGCAACATATTCTCCTGGAAAAATATCAAAGGAAACACCCTTCAATACGGGAATGGAGGTTTTATTATTTAACTTGTATTCAAAAGAAAGGTCGTTAACTTTAATAAGAGGTTCTATCATGCATATCCCCTTCCTCTGCG
>NZ_JBDPNU010000092.1:0-4448 GCF_050468105.1 Fictibacillus sp. NRS-1165 | reverse complement strand
GCTCAGAGTGCTGCAGACTGGACGAAAAGAAATAGGGGATGTAGCCAAGATTCTTGATCGGCAGATTATTATTAACCGTTTTCCAGTTATGCTTAATCAAACTGTAGTTGGAGCTGTATCCAACTTTAAAGAAATTACCGATCTTCAAAGAATGGAGATGAAACTTAGGAAAAAGTTACATGAGAGCGGGTTAGAAGCAAAATACAGACTTGATGATATTATTGGGGAATCAAGAACGATTAAGGAAGCGAAAGAACAAGCAAAAATTATTTCGCAAACGGATGCAACGGTTCTGATTACAGGGGAGTCCGGAACAGGTAAGGAGCTGTTTGCTCAAGGCATCCATTTGGGGAGCAGCCGCGCTATTGGTCCTTTTGTCGCTGTTAATTGTGCAGCTTTTCCTGAAAGTCTCCTGGAGAGTGAATTGTTTGGATATGAGGAAGGAAGTTTTTCTGGAGCAAGAAAGGGCGGGAAACAAGGACTCTTCGAATTAGCGCACGGAGGGACTTTGTTTCTAGATGAGATTGGCGAAATGCCATTACAGATACAAGCTCACCTGTTGCGTGTTCTTCAGGAAAGATCTGTCCGCAGAATTGGCGGCCAACGAAATATACCTGTGAACGTCCGTATTATTGCAGCAACTAACTCAGACATCGAAGAAGAAATGAACAAGAAGGAGTTTAGAACGGATTTATATTATCGGTTGAATGTACTGTCACTGGAATTGCCAGCGTTACGAGAAAGATTGGAAGATATCCCTTTGCTTATGAGACATTTTCTTGAGCAGTTCAATGAAATGCATCGGAAGCAGATCGCCAAAGTGGAAGATGGCTTTGTCCCGGTTTTGCAGGATTATCACTGGCCAGGCAACATCCGTGAATTAAGAAATGTTTTGGAAAGGATTGTTTTGCTGCAAAAAGGCACAGAAATTTCAGCTAAGGATGCTTCCTTCTTTTATCCAAAACTCAGGAAGAGACAGAGTAAGGAAACAGTGGGCAGTGAAGCAACCATAAAGGAAAGTGAAAGGGATTTAATCCGGAAGGCACTCCTTAAATATGACAGTAAAGCAAAGGCAGCACATTCTCTCGGAATTGACCGATCGACACTTTGGAGAAAAATAAAGGAATACCAATTATGAGGTTTCATTTTGAAACGAATGTTGTAATTTGCAACAGTGAGTTCCGCATCATACTTTTCTATACGCTATAATTTCTGAAAATTTAAAATAGACTGAATTGGAACGAATCTTGCAAGTGTATGTCACTAACAATACAAAATGAGGTGATAACTTGCAGCACTTTTCAATTGCCGCCATACCTGGTGATGGAATAGGGCCTGAAGTCATGGCAGAGGGATTAAAAACGTTAACCAAGATCGGGGAACTTCATGGAGGGATTCATTTTTCCATTGACTCGTTTGATTGGAATTGTGATTACTATTTAAAACATGGAAAGATGATGCCGGGGAACGGCCTGGAAATTTTACGTGATTATGATGTGATTCTTCTAGGCGCAATAGGTGCCCCAACTGTACCTGACCACATATCGGTTTGGGAGCTGATCTTGCCTATTCGCAGGACCTTTCAGCAATATATCAATTTACGTCCAATCAAGCTTCTGAGAGGATTGGACAGCCCTCTCCGATATAAGGCGCATAGTGATCTGGATTTTGTGGTGATCCGTGAAAATACGGAAGGAGAATACTCGAACATGGGAGGGCGGTTACATGAGAATACCCCCTTTGAGCTTGCAGTACAAAACAATGTGTTTACTAGATATGGAACCGAACGTGTGATCAAATATGCCTACTCACTTGCCGAAAAAAGAAATAAAAAACGGCTGACCGCAGCAACGAAATCAAACGGAATTAATTTTTCAATGCCATTCTGGGATGAAATCGTAAAGGAAGTCAGCCGGACTCATCCTTCTATACGAACGGATATATATCATATTGATGCGCTTGCCGCCTATTTTATTACACGGCCAGAAGAGTTGGATGTGGTTGTAGCAAGCAACCTTTTCGGTGACATCCTGACTGATCTTGGGGCGGCTATTGTAGGCGGTCTTGGGCTGGCACCTTCAGGAAATATTAACCCTGAAAAGACGTATCCTTCAATGTTTGAACCGATTCATGGGTCGGCGCCTGGCATCGCCGGAAAAGGAATAGCGAATCCCATCGCCCAGATTTGGAGTCTCAGCTTAATGATGCAGCATCTAGGTTTTCCTGATATGGCAGACTTGATTGTTGAGTCTATCGAAGAGGTCCTTCTGGAAGGAAAAGTTTCCACGAGAGACCTAGGCGGGAAACACACGACATTTGAAATGGGAAGTGCCATTCGTGAACAAATGACGAGTAGGAGCATGAATTTTAATTAAGGAGATGGATAAAGCATGACCGACACACAGACTCCATTAAAGAGTGACAAAAAATTGCATCTGTACATTGATGGCAAACATGTTCAAACCGAGAAAAGTATTCCTGTGTATCATAAATACACAGGGGAGGTGATCGCTGCCATCGCGAAAGCAGGTAAGCATCATGTCGATCAGGCGGTGACTGCTGCGGAAAAAGTTTTTAAGGCGGACCAGCTAACAGCCTACCAGAGATCTGCAATTCTTTCAAAAGCCGCTGATTTAATGGAAAAAAGGCGCAGGGATTTTGAACTTTCCTTAGTAAAAGAAGTAGGGAAAACCCTAAAAGATGCGGCAGGAGAACTAGACCGGACAATTAACACGATCCGTTTATCCGCAGAAGAAGCGAAAAGGATCGCAGGTGAAATGATTCCCCTTCAGGCAACGGAAGGAGCCGACAACCGGTTAGGCTTTACCATTCGCGTTCCAAAAGGGGTTATCGGAGTGATTACCCCATTCAATTATCCTTTGTTATTAGGGGTTCATAAGATCGCTCCCGCCCTTGCTGCCGGAAACACGATTGTCATTAAGCCTGCTACCACTACACCATTGGCCACTTTTCAACTGGTCGAACTTTTGGAGGAGGCGGGTCTTCCGAAAGGCTACGTCAACATCGTCACTGGTGCAGGGAGTGAAGTGGGGGAATGGCTCTTGGAAGATGAGCGCATCGCAATGTATACATTTACTGGTTCAGGTGAAGTCGGAAGGCATATTAAAGAACGAAGCGGCTTGAGGCCAGTGGCGCTTGAATTGGGCAACAATTCCCCGAACATTGTACACAGTGACGCAGATTTAGAGTTGGCAGCGAAACTAACGGCAAGCCGCAGTTTTCATAACGCTGGACAAGCCTGCATAGCAGTACAGCGCCTTTATGTTCATCAATCAGTCTTAAATGAGTTTACGGAGCGTTATCTACATTATGTTCAACAATTGAACGTTGGTGATCCTGAAGCAGAAGAAACAGACGTAGGACCGATGATCAGTGAAAAAGAGGCCATTCGTTCAGAGAAATGGATCAATGAAGCAATAGAACAAGGAGCTAAATCCTTACTTCCTGTTAAAAGGGAAGGTGCCCTGTTATTCCCGACAGTGCTCGTCAACACAAAACCTGATATGAAGGTGGTTTGTAAGGAAGTATTCGCTCCCATTGTGAGCATCATTCCTTATCAAGATATTGATGCGGCTTTTCAGTTTGCCAATCAATCAGAGTATGGACTTCAGGCAGGTATTTTCACAATGGATTTACAGCTGGCGATGAGAGCGGCCAAAGTTCTGCAATATGGCGGAGTGATCATAAATGATGTATCAACATATCGGAATGATGTCATGCCATATGGCGGCGTTAAGAACAGCGGGATCGGAAAAGAAGGGCCGCATTATGCGATTCAAGAAATGACAGACGAACGAATGGTGGTGATTAACCTATGACTGCGGGATTGCTCGAAGGAAAAACGGCTATCATTACAGGAGCGGGCTCTGGTATGGGGAAGGCGGCAGCCAAGCTGTTTGCAGCCGAAGGAGCAAACGTCGTTTTAGCTGACTTAAATCATGAAGCGGCCAATTGTACTGCTGAGGAAATAGGAAATACAGGGGAAGTAATGGTGATTCAAACAGATGTTGGAGAAGATGAAAGTGTCCAGAATCTGGTTAATGAAGCCGTCCGTCAATATCAGCATTTAGACGTTTTGCTGAATTGTGCCGGAGTACCTCAGTTTTTCACTCCCATTGAAGAAATGAGCATAAATGAATGGGACAAGATTATGAACGTCAATGCGAAGTCGATTTTTTTGACCACACGGCACCTTGTTCCTCACATGAAACGAATCAGGAAAGGTTCGATTATAAATATCGCTTCCATTGCGGGTATACGGGCAAGACCTGGTTTAAACGCTTATTGTGCATCGAAAGGCGCCGCGATTATGTTAACGAAAGCACTGGCGCTTGAATTGGCACCTTTTAAAATTCGGGTGAATGCCATTAATCCAGGACCCGCTGAAACGCCGATGCTTGGAAAGTTCCTGTCTGGTGATGAAAAAA
>NZ_JBDPNU010000091.1:0-4987 GCF_050468105.1 Fictibacillus sp. NRS-1165 | reverse complement strand
GCATAATGCAGCTAAGTATGCAGACACATCATTTATTAAAATCTTCTTTACATGGGCGGAAAACTGCTTGAAGATAGAAGTAAAAGATTATGGAAAAGGGTTTCAAATTGACGAAGCACAAACCCAGAGTTTTCCGGGAATACAGGCCATGAAAGAGAGGATGCATCTTGCTGGAGGCGAATGTATCATTTCCTCTCGTGTAGGGGAAGGAACAGAAGTGACCATGGTACTTCCTTTGATGAATCCTTAGAAGGGGAGAGTAATTCATGAAAATTTTGTTGGTGGATGACCACGCCGTTGTACGCAGAGGACTAACGATGCTATTGAACGCACAGCCAGAAATGGAGGTTGTTGGCGAGGCTTCAGAGGGAAATGAAGGCATTCAAAAAGCATTGGAACTGAAGCCTGATATTATTATTATGGATTTAAGCATGCCTCACGGAAAAGATGGTTTGAGTGCAACATCTGAGTTAAAGAAGCTTTTACCGGACGCTGCCATTCTTATTCTGACCATGCATGATGACGAAGAATATTTGTTCCGCGCCATTCAGTCGGGCGCTTCTGGATGTATATTGAAAAGTGAACCGCATGAAGAGCTCATAATGGCCATCCAATCGATTTACATGGGGAATGCGTACTTAAACCCAGCAGCGACGAAACGACTCATGGAGGAATATTTAGTCAACGTTAACCGGGGAACCGTAGATTCTTATAGCTTGCTGTCCGATCGGGAAAAAGAAGTTCTCACCTTAATTGCTAAGGGATACTCCAATAAGGAAATTGCCAATCAGCTTGTTCTTTCGGTAAAAACAGTAGAAACCCATAAAGGACACGTGATGGAAAAGCTGAAGATGAAAACAAGGCCAGAACTCGTGGCCTATGCCTTAAAAAAAGGGTTGTTGGGCTATGGCGTATAAATCCTCATTTATGATGGAACTTGAACGACTGGCACTGGAACTACAATGTTCTTTTGCAGGAATAGCTTTACAGGATGGAACAGGATCCGATGTTCATTGGCGCTATGCGTATGGCAACCGAAACGAAAAATATAAAAAGATTTCGGTAAGGTATGGCAAAGGGATTGCTGGAAAAGTGATCTCCACCGGTCAAGCGATTCAGGTGGATGATTTTCCTAAAAGTATTAATGGGAAAGCCGTAGAATATCCCATTATGTTGGCTGAACAATTGGTTTCCGCGTATGCAGCTCCCTTGAGATTAGCTGGTCAACTGAAGGGAGTCTTGTTAGTAGGCTACCATCAAAAAACAGAAATAACTCAGACCCTAAAAGACCTTGTTCAAAACAAAGCGCAGAGATTAGAAGACCTTTACCTGTCTGAATCCCAAGAAGGGAGGACAGGGGACCATGTATAGAGTAAAGCAAGAACAGGCAACGAAGGCTAACATGGTTGTAGAGGTATCTGGAGGAGTCATAGAGCACATCAGTCAAGAAGCGATGGCAATGTTTAATTGCAGCGTTAAGCAAGGGGAAATCCTCTCCACCCTGCTACCTGAGACGGACCTTTCAATATTACCGGAGGGAAAAGTAGTAAGACAGATGGGAATCCGACCAGATGGAGGAACCTTTTCTATTTACATAAGAAAACACTCATTTTCCCTTCGAAATGTAGATTTTTACCTTCTTTCACTCACGGAAGCGGAGGAAGAATCTGAGCGAACTCTGAAGGAATTATTGGATATTAAATTTGCTCTAGATGAATCGGCGATTGTAGCGATGACTGACAAAAGGGGAAAAATAACATATGTAAATCAGAAATTTGCTGATATTTCTCAGTATTCCATTGATGAACTGTTGGGCAAAGACCATAGAATCATCAACTCTGGTTACCACTCAAAGGAATTTATGAGAAACCTGTGGCAAACCATTTCTTCAGGAAACGTATGGCGCGGGGTAATTAAGAACAGAGCAAAAAATGGAGACTTTTATTGGGTGGATACAACGATTGTTCCTTTTTTGAGTAAGGACGGCCAACCATACCAGTATCTAGCCATCCGTTATGAGGTTACAGAGCATAAGAAGGTAGTTGAACAACTAAAGCAGTCTATACAAGAACTAATGGATGTCAAATTTGCACTTGATGAATCCTCTATTGTCGCCATCACCGATAAAAGAGGTAAGATCACCTATGTGAATGACATGTTTTGCGAAATATCCAAATATAGACGGGATGAACTGATAGGGCGTGACCATCGGATTATCAACTCTGGCTATCATTCCCGAGAGTTTTTCGGAAATCTGTGGAAAACCATATCTGCAGGGAAAGTGTGGAAAGGTGAAATCCGCAATAAAGCGAAGGATGGAACGTATTACTGGATGTATACAACCATTATTCCGTTCTTGAATGAAGAAGGGGAGCCCTTTCAGTATATGGCCATTCGCTCAGAGATTACGGAAAAAAAGCGGGTAGAACACGAATTACAACAGATGATGAGACGCATACTTGATGTTCAGGAGGAAGAACGTAAACGACTGTCCCGTAATCTTCATGACGGGGTTGGCCAAAATCTTTACAGCCACCTCATCACCATCAATGTTTTGCGGTCACAGCTAAGTCATCCACTACTTGATCAGATGCAAAAAGAGGCATCGGATTTAATTGAAGAAGTTCGGGATATATCATGGGAGCTTCGTCCGTCCGTTCTCGACGACCTAGGACTTGTACCTGCCATTCGATCTTTTTTATCTCGTTACATCGATAACTATGGAATTGATATTGATTTTAATTGTTCTCTTCCGCTTCAGAGGCTTAGCATTGCGATTGAAACCACCATTTACCGAGTCATACAAGAAGCACTCACGAATGTGCGAAAGTACGCAAAAGTGAAACAAGCTGCGGTGTCCATTCTTACTACAGGCGAAAAAATAAAGGTCATCATTCGTGATGATGGTCAGGGGTTCGATAACAAGCAGCTCCAACGTGGGGTTGGATTGTTCAGTATGGAAGAACGCGCCCGTTCTGTAGGTGGTGGTTTGGACATTCAGTCGGAAATAGGGCGTGGCACCACCGTAATTCTTGAATTACCAACCCTGCCAGATAGGTAAGTCCATTTTGAAAAGGCAACACCATCTCTTAAAGGTTTTGTATCTGTGATGCTGGTCACGGAAACAAAACCTTTTTCAGTATATTCTAAAATAGTAAAAATGAAACCTACAACTCTTTAGATAAGTGCATGTAGGAAGGGGATGAGAAATGTGTTTTGTTATCAATGTGAGCAAACTCCAACAGGCGGCTGTAAAACTATAGGGGTATGTGGAAAAGATGAAACCATTGCCAGTTTACAAGATACTATCATCTTTGGCTTAAAGGGTATTGCGGCTTATCGCACACATGCGAATCAATTAGGGTATACCGATTCATTTGTTGATGCTACAACTCATGAAGCGCTATATCTTACGTTAACAAATTCAAACTTCAACGTGCAGGAACATATTGATATGGCCTTAAAAGTTGGAAAAGCGGCTGTTCGCGTAATGGAGCTTTTAGACCAGGCCCATACTAACCGGTTAGGTATTCCGTCTCCTGAAAAAATTACGCAAAATAAAATTGAGGGCAAAGCGATTGTGGTTACAGGCCATAACTTGTTTGCATTGGAAGAACTATTAAAACAAACAGAAGGAAAAGGTATAAATATTTATACTCACTCTGAGATGCTACCGGCACACGGTTATCCCAAACTAAAGAAATATGCTCATTTAAAAGGAAATATCGGAAAGGCGTGGTACGATCAACGGTGTTTATTTGAAGAGTTTTCAGGGGCCATCCTAGCCACTACCAACTGTGTAATGCCGATCAAAGGAACTTACGCAGATCGAATGTTTTCGTACGAGGTAGCTGGCTTAGAAAACGTTAAAAAAATAGAAAATGATGATTTTACTCCTTTAATTGATCGAGCATTAGAATTGCCGGAGATGAATATTGAATCAAATGAAACATTAGTTACGGGGTTTCACCATCAAACGATTATTGGGTTAGCACCTGAAATCATTCAAGCGGTTAAAGACAAAAAGATCAATCATTTCTTCGTCATAGCTGGTTGTGATACACCTGGAAAGGGAGGAGATTATTATCGGAAACTGGCCCTCTCTTTGCCTTCAAACACGGTCATCTTAACAACTTCTTGCGGAAAATTCCGTTTCAATGATGTGGACTTTGGAGTCGTTCCTGTTGATCTTGGACAATGTAACAATTCCATCTCAACTGTAAAAATTGCACTGGCCCTTGCAGAGGCATTGGATTGCGAAGTGAGTCAGTTACCACTTAGTATCGTCCTTTCTTGGTTTGAGCAGAAAGCCATTGCGATTCTACTTGGTTTGTTTAGTCTAGGCATACAAGATATTCGCATTGGACCAAAACCTCCAGAGTTTATATCATCTGGTGTCATGCAAGTATTGGAAGGGAATCTTGGTCTCAAGTTAATTGGAAATGCGGAAGATGACCTGCTTGCTATGCTTTCCTAGCTTTCGATGCAATACGGTTCAATGATTTAATCAATGACCAACTCATTAATGAAACCTGAAGCTTGCTGCCACATGGCACTGGTACGTATTATTAAATGCTTTGGGAAGCAATTAAAGATGAGAGAATGATAAGAGGCTTTTAATCTTGAATAGGTTCTTTGGGATTGTATGAATGGCAATTGCAGAGGAAGTAGATGCTTCTACTGAGTGTATTGGAGCAAACAGCTCTATCAAAGAAAAAAGATCTGTTAGTCAAAATTGTGGTATGATTGTATTACTAAACACCAGAACATACACCTAAAAGAGGGGCCTTCCAAGGCCTCTTTTTTATATTTTTTGGTAAAGTGCAAAAGTTTCTTTCGGGTGAATTTTTATTATATTTTAATGGGTGCCCAATCATCCCCTCTTTGAAATGACAATACTTAATACCTATGATCAATTTGATGGACATATGAAAAAAGTTCCGTATTAGGTAAAGTAAAAGTGATCCCTTTTGGTGACATCTAGTAC
>NZ_JBDPNU010000090.1:0-1588 GCF_050468105.1 Fictibacillus sp. NRS-1165 | reverse complement strand
TCGTATTATAAGGTTAACCAGTCCATCTGGTTAGCCTATTTTTTATAGGTTATTCTTTAGGTAGCCGGGGGAGGACGTTCTGGCCCGTGGGACCAAGATCCCGTCCGCAATACTGTCCACCCCCTACTTGTAGAAACATGTTTGAGGCTGGTTGGGACAGAGATCCCGTATAAAAAGCGAAGCTATGAAACTACAAGATAGGATTAGGGGCTGCCGGCTAAAACAAAAGAGGAGACGTGATAATGAATGGATCCGGTCATTGGCCTGGATGTCGCAAAAGGAAAAAGCCAAGTACAAGCCTTTTTACAGAAGAAGAATCCCTACAAGAAAAGCTTTATATTTGAGCATAACGTGATGGGGTTGCACGATTTTTATCGCTTTTACCAAGAAGTAGAAGAAGTCGCGGGTCTGCCTCCGGCAGTCGTTTTTGAATCGACGGGACATTACCATGAACCTGTCCTGCAGTTTCTAGAGGACAAGCAGGTCATTTATTATCTCGTCAATCCGGTTCTTTCATATGAAGCAAAAAAGGCTAGTTTAAGAAAAGTCAAAACCGATGCGATCGATGCTTTTCACTTAGGGGAGCTTTATTATAAAAACGAAGACCTAAAACCTTTCCAAAAAAAGAGTATTAGGATCATGAACTTGCGAAATTTAACGCGTCAACACGACTCTTTGACAGGAACCTACGTACAAACAAAGCTTCAATTTCTAACAATATTAGATCAAGTTTTCCCTGAGTATAAAAAGGTTTTCGGAGCCCTATATTCGCCCACCTCATTAGCAACGTTACTCCAGTATCAAACACCACACGGTGTGAAAGAGGAAACGGTGGATCAAATCGCTGAAGTGATTCTGAAACAAGGGGCTAAACGCTCTTATAAGTGGGCATTAGGGAAAGCTCATAAGCTTAAAGAAGCAGCCGAGAGAGACCCCTTTAAACGTAACTTATATACGAGCCATATCGTTAGTCTCACCATGTATATTCAAATTCTTCTTCAATACCAAAGGCACCTATCCAAACTAATCGAACAGATAGATGCCATGGCAGAAGAATTTGATGAATATGAGATTATCCGATCAATCCCCGGTATTGGTGGGAAGATTGCCGCCACAATCATCTCCGAAATTGGGGACATTGATCAGTTCATCCACCCAAAGAAGTTGGTTGCTTACGCAGGAATTGACCCAAGCGTTTTTGAGTCAGGTAAGTTTAAGGCAACCATCAACAAAATCACAAAAAGAGGATCTTCACGCCTTCGGCAAGTCCTCTATACAGCTGTGCAATGTGGAATAGCGAAGAATCGTAATCCAAAACTAAAAGCTTATTACGATAAAAAGCGCGAAGAAGGAAAACCACATAAAGTGGCTATCATTGCTTGCGCAAACAAGCTCATCCATTGGATTTATGCATTACTAAACCGTAAAGAGGCTTTCAAGGTATAACCATTATCCAATAAAATACTTTTATAACAATAACTTCAAATTCCGTATTTGAAGCTTATTTAGTATGTTCATTTTTATTGTAACATGACTTTTTCCACTTTTTTAGTTTATCTATTGACCTTCTATTAGCTGGTATTGTTGA
>NZ_JBDPNU010000089.1:0-1895 GCF_050468105.1 Fictibacillus sp. NRS-1165 | reverse complement strand
CAGTAGGGTCATAACATTCATGTCTAATAAAGTGAGAAAAATAGGCTTTTTCACGTCCGCTAATTAAAAGTTCAGGAAAATCACGCACATTGTAAAAATTGATATGCCAAATCCAATGATTTGTTTTTACATTCTCAAGGGTTAAATGGGACCACTCTTCAAGACCGAACCCGGGAAGAAGCATTTCCTGATACACTAGTTTTTTTACTCGTTCAGGATATTTCGCCGTCAACGCATAAGCAGCTGCCGCTCCCCAATCCTCACCTACAAGATAGAACGTTTCGTGGCCCAACGCCGTCATAAGCTGAGCAATATCCTCGGCCATATTGGGCATATCATATCCATCGAGCGTACGGCCCGAATCCCCGAACCCGCGAAGGTCGGGTACGACAACCGTGTAGTTCCCGGATAGCTTCGGCACCACATTTCGCCAGTAATACGACGTCTTGGGAACACCATGCAAGAGGACAACCGGTTCCCCTTGTCCAGCTGTATAGTAGTGAAGACGAACACCATTTACTGTTTCACGGCCATGGATAACAGGTTCACCGTTATGGTCTTTAATTTTTTGCGCCATTTCGATCTCTCCCTTTTAATTGTTATAAACTCACAATCTTTCGTTTATCCTGCAGCTTCGATTTCAAAAACTCAATCGACGTTTTGGCGTACCAGTCTGGTTCCGACTGTCTGGTATGAAACCCAACCTCCATGGACAAGTAGCCGTCATATTTAATATCCTTCAAAGCCTTTATTACGGCATCAAAGTCCCCTCTGCCCTGTCCGGGAGGAAGGCGGTCATTATCCGAAATGTGAACATGGTGCAGCTGATCGGCCATCCGGTAGATATAGTCACTGGGCACTTCGTTTCGATAGAGAGCATGGAAGGTATCAAACATGACTTTTACATTAGAGGCGCCTGTCTGCTCGCTTAACAGCAGAGCATCATCCGCTGTTTCAATAAGATTGCTGTCTGCGGGAGTGGGTTCGACCACCAGTGTTATACCAAGCTCCTCCGAAAATTTCGCCACTTCCCCCAATCCTTCCAGGCTGTAATTCCAGGCGTCCTTTTGTGAAGTTCCATGAACCACCCAGCCCGCAACATAGATGACAGTCGGACACTCCCATTCATGAGCGAGCTGCACAATCTTTTTGTAATGATTAATCGTGAATTCCCGTTCTTCGGCAAGCGGAGAACTGACATTCATGCCGGGACCGCCCCCTGGTGCAGGAAGCATCGCCGATACCTTCAAATCCTTTTGCTTTAGAAGCTTGAGCACCTCCTGCCTTCTGTCGCCTGATAAATAATCAGGCCAGGCATGGGGGCTCGCACACCCGATTTCGATCGCATCATAGCCAAAGGAAGACAGCCTGCTTATGACCTCATCCAACGGATAGGAAGGTACCCAAACCGGAAAACTGCTGTACACCCATGTATTAAAAGATATTCCTTTCACTTCTACATCTCCTCTCTCTTGAAACGGGTCATTCCCAAACAAAAACCGCCTTTTCTGTCTTCCGTTCATCAAAGAGTTGGAAGGCGCGTTCCGCTTCTTCCAGTTTGAACGTGTGTGTCACCAGCTTTTCGACAGGCAATTCCTTTTTGATGATAAAATCTGCAATTTCGTCATACTCATGGATGGGAAAGTACCATGAGCCAATTAACGTAATCTGCTTGCGGATGAGCTGGTCACTCGGTTTGATCGTTGTTTCCCTGCTTTCTCCTATAAAAGCGACCCTGCCGTGGGCTCTGACACAGTCCAGCGCATTGTTTTCGGCATATGGACTTCCCGAACAGTCGATCGCCGCGTCTGCTCCCGTGCCATGGGTGATGCGGGCAATCTCATTCAGCACATCAGCTTCGCCACCGTTGATGACATGGTCTGCTCCCAGCTCTT
>NZ_JBDPNU010000088.1:0-28946 GCF_050468105.1 Fictibacillus sp. NRS-1165 | reverse complement strand
GCCGGTATGAGTCCCGTTCAGGGGTCACTTCAATCGCAGTGCTTTTAGCATTTTTATTGCTTGAACATAATGGGGATGTTACTTTATAGGGTCTTATTCCACAATCCTTCCGATCGGGCGCTTTCCTGCAACAAGGACTAGCGCTTATTTTCATTAAAGGGCCAGAATGTTGGGGGAAACTTTCGAAAACAATAGGTAGAGGGATGGCTCCCCGTTACCTATTTTAAGATCTTTATATTTTTGTTTTTCCATGCTGTCCCTCATATAAGCACCTCACTATAACAACCACTGGGAAAGTGGTGGGTCATCTTCTTGTCCTGCTTTATCTTTATTCAATAAATGATAAAGTAAATCCTTATTAAAAAGGAATTTCTTAATCGTTCGACAGAACTTGTGAATACAGGATATGTTCCGCACACTAGTTCATCCTTGGGAACGTGAACAATTAAGATTCAAAACCCTTGATACCGGGGTTATTGTTTTTGTGTTTTACACTAACTTCATTTTCATTTTATCCGATACATTGCTTAAACAAGATCGGCTTATTCAACAGTACGTCCCACGAGCGGGCGTGATTGTTATTCTTGATTGTCTGCTGTTTTTGATTCTAGGTTAGATCTGTCCATTGACTCAGTATACTTTTCTTTATTTCCAGGTTGATTTTCATCCGTCCGTGTATTCCATATACTATATTTGATTGTATTTGGAGAATCTCCATTTTTTTCCATTTTTAAACCACCTCCATTTAATATAGTTACAAAAAAAAATAAAACTATACTTCAATAAAGTGGTTTCATTTGTATTCTAATCAGTGCATGAAAAGGGATCATAATTTGAGCCGAAACCTTATTATTTCTTACATACCTTACTAATTGTTGGTTACATTAACAACAAGCGGAGGTGAACAAAATGGCTGATAAAAAAGATAAAATTGAGGAAAACGTACGAGCACAGCTCGGTGGCATGGGTCTATATGGAACAACCAGCAATGAGGAAGTAGCAGGATACCGGGCTTCGGGAGATATTGAAAATGCCGGTCAGCTCGATAAGGGTTTTCAAAAAGAACCGGGCAATGAGGGTGAAACGGCATCTTTCTCTACTGAACAGCAAAGAGAAAATGAGGTATAAGTAACTTGCTTTCTAATTGCTTTTTAGAGCGTTTGGGTATATTTAAATGTCCTTTTTCTTCTATAGCATAAAAAAAGGCCTGGCAGCAGTTAAATGCTTCAGGCCTTCTTTTTTTATTTATCCACTTATAAATTTGTTAAATGAATTGATAAACTAAGCTGCCGATTAAAATATTGCAGCTGAAGCAGTTCATCCCATTGTATGATATATTTAGTTTTAGTAATCCAGTCATTCGTGGGATTAGCCCACTGACCGCCATTTCAAACAACTCTTTTGATAACCGGTGAGATGAAGATTCATCAGACGAATTCCAGCCTGACAATCTACATAAAGTACATTTTAAATTAGATGAAATTCTTATCAAATCCCGCCTGTCGATTTTATAAGGAGGGCAAATGAAGACAATAAAGGCTTGGGCAAGAAAGCTAAAACAACAATTATTAAC
Organism: Fictibacillus sp. NRS-1165; assembly: GCF_050468105.1. Taxonomy (NCBI): domain Bacteria; kingdom Bacillati; phylum Bacillota; class Bacilli; order Caryophanales; family Fictibacillaceae; genus Fictibacillus; species Fictibacillus sp. NRS-1165. The sequence goes on along the minus strand of NZ_JBDPNU010000088.1, from coordinate 27,373 downwards.
TCTATATTTGGCCTGCAGGGATAATAGAGTACCTTGGTATGCTAAAGTATTTACTGCATGTGTAGTAGCTTATGCATTCAGTCCGATTGATTTAATACCTGATTTTATTCCGGTTTTAGGTTATTTAGATGATGTAATTATAGTACCGTTGGGAATAATGTTAGCCTTAAAGATGATTCCCGAAGATGTCCTTAACGAATGTGAAATTAAAGCAAAAGATTTTAACGAAGATAACAGACCTGAAAATTGGTTTGTTGCTATTCTCATCATCATGATCTGGCTAGCGCTAATCTTGTGTATTGTTTTTAAATTGACTATAACTATTTAACAGCTGCACTCAGAATCGAAGTCGAAAATATCAGGTTATTACATTCTCATCTGCTTGCGAAGAAATACAAGTATGCTCGTCCTGGAATCCAAACTACGCCATGGAACACTCAAGAGCGGTGCATGAATGACCCATTCGGAAATCGTATAGTGTTTTTTGAGAGCATCCAAAAATAGTGAGTACTGTGTAAGACTTGATGAATATTTGCCTTGGGAAAGAGGGAACAGGACAAAAATTGATTAAACTCCATCTTTGTCCATTGCGCATCGATTGGTCATTGCATCCTATAGAGTATCAACTATCTACAAGGAGGTAAACTATTGTCACCTCGAACAAGGGATGTAGTCGTTATTGTGTTCGAGAGCGCTTCAACAACAAGACGATTTCGAATTGTTGATTTTGCGGTCATCGGAAGTGCAGGGCCATGCAGGGAGTTTCTGCGAAGAGGGGAAGATGTCGTTCATGCCGAAAGTTGTCTTCTAAGAAATAATTTTCGGATTGTTTTTGAAAGTTCAAATGTGCTGCTTTTCATCCGAAGGTAATCGTATAGAACATGGTTTCTGACAGTGAAGCCTGGAGAGCGATAATGATTCCTTCTTTAACGGCTCGGCGCGATTCTTTAATTAAAATGGTTTTTTTTCGATTAACATGGCGGTACCAATCACAGGATCTCCAACCAATTCTCCCATTCACCAAATGATTGGCCGGATGGCAAGAATGTTGGAGCCTCTTTCGTAAAAGAGGCATAATGACTGGACTATTAGCAGGTAGTCCAACTTATGCCCTTGCAGAATCTGACGCTTATAGGTCACCGCAGGCAGACTATGGACGGGTATGGACTTGCGGAGAAGTCGATAAGTGAGCGGATCAAAACCGCTGGCACTTCCGAGAATCGCAATAATCTTACTTTTTTCTAGTGAACATAGCCCCTTGCGAGAGAATAGAGAGATGATAGAGCACCATCTATATTTTGGAGGTTTTTGTTAGCAATAAGCTCAAAGTATTTCCGAAAGGTCTGGTTCTTAGCTGCCCTTGTTCTTAGCTGCCCTTTAGATGTAACCGGAACGGTAAGTGAAAAGAAAACGGGTGAACAAAATGAGCACCGCAGGCGAGATCGCCCGTGGTGCTTAATTTGTTTCTTATTGAAGGGTACGGTAGACTCCAATTACTTTTCCCAGGATGGTGACGTTTGGAAGCAGAATCGGAGCAAGCGCTGAATTCTCCGGTTGAAGGCGGATGTGATCTTTTTCTTTAAAGAACCGTTTAACGGTGGCTTCGTTTTCTTCCGTCATCGCTACGATAATGTCACCGTTTTCAGCAGTGGGCTGCTGTTTGACGACGACGAGGTCCCGGTCATAGATACCGGCTTCGATCATACTGTCTCCTTCGACAGTTAACATAAAAACATTATCGTCGCCAACTACATGTTCGGGCAATGAAAAATACTCATCCACATTTTCAATGGCTGTTATCGGGGAACCTGCGGTAACTTTACCGATGATCGGTACATTCACGGAACGCGTTTTCGTTATGATCTGTTCGGAGTCGAGGCCTAGTACTTCAATCGCTCTCGGTTTGGTAGGGTCTCGCCTGATGAGCCCTTTTTTTTCAAGCCTGGATAGATGGCCGTGGACAGTGGAGCTGGATGCCAGTCCAACCGCTTCTCCGATTTCCCGTACTGATGGGGGATAACCCTTTGCATTCACTTCTTCTTTAATAAATTCCAGTATATCAATCTGCCTTCTGGAAAGTTTTGTCATGATTACACCTCATTCACTGAATACTCTTGAAAAAAGTATAGCATGCAGGAACAAGATATACAAACATAAGTTCGAAAAAAACTCTTGTAAAGAACAGGTGTTCCTATTATAATAACAATTAATAAGAACACACATTCGTAAGGGGGATTTATGTTGAAGGGATTTTCACCAGTATTTATACTAATATCTATTGTTGCAGCAGGGTTTATTATGTTCGCTTATCAATCACATGCAGAAGGATCCAAAGAATATATGGAGATCACAGTGGAAAAAGGAGATTCACTATGGGAGATTGCAGAGGAATACACCAAGAGCAAAGGCTCAAATTGGGAATTTGTAGAGTGGGTTGAAAAGAACAATGCGATTCAGGCAGGGACGATCACTCCTGGCCAGAAATTAACGATACCGATCAAAGCAGATAAAGACAGGTGAAATAAAATTGAGATCGATCATTTATTGCAGAGTAAGCACGGATAACGAGGAGCAGACTGCCTCCTTATCCCGACAGGAAGAGGAATTGAGACAACTTGCAGTAAGGCATGGATTTGAAATTGTGTCAGTCATCAAGGAAAGAGAAAGCGGATACAGCTTAGAGAGAGAGGGTCTCTTTGAGATGATCGAGCGGGCGCAGGCTGAAGAATTTGACGTTCTCCTCATAACCGATGATACCCGCTTGGGCAGAGGGAACGCTAAAATCGTACTCCTTCATGAACTTCAAAAAAGAAACATTAAGGTATATACATACAGCAGCCAGGGGGAATACCAGCTCTCTGAAGCAGAATCCATGGTGCTTGAAATCGTAGCTGTCGTAGAAGAATATCAGCGCAAGCTTCATAATTTGAAAATTAAAAGAGGGATGAAAAAGGCCGTTCAGAGAGGCTATAAACCGCAACATAACTTAAAGAATATCCATCATGGGGGAAGAGAACGGAAACAGCTTCCGATTGAAGAAATCATACGTCTCAGACATATGGATCTTACATTTTCCGAAATTGCTGTAACATTAAAGGGGTTCGGTTATGAAGCATCGAAAGCAACCGTTCACAGAAGGTATAAGGAGTATTTAGAAAGTGCTCCGACTGGAAACTCTACTTAATATTCGTTACGATAGGCATATCGAAGAAAAAGGAGAGGTGCTCCATGCTTACACCAGATAAACTGCAACGTATAAATTTTCTTGCTAAAAAGTCAAAGCTAGAAGGTTTGTCTACAGAAGAAGCCCAAGAACAAAAGCAACTAAGGGAGGAGTATCTGAAAAACGTCAGATCTTCTTTTCAAAATAGATTGCACTCACTTAAAATTATTGACCCTGAAGGCAATGATGTGACCCCGCAAAAGCTGAAAGAAAGCAAAAAAAGCCAGAATAATATCAAACATTAAGAGAAGAGCCTGATTTCTGTAATATGAAATCAGGCTCTTTTGTTGTTGCAAAATTCTGAATATCGTATATACTGTTATATAACAACGATGAAAGGGGAGAACAAATTGGCCTTTTCAATAACGGATTCTGTTATCAGATTATATAGTGAAATCGACTTAAATGAGGGTGAGGCACTCCGGTTATACGCACGGTACGCCGGCAGTGCAAGCAATGGAGGATACGCCTTGGGAATCAGCCCTGCACAGCCTGGAGATGGGGATCGAATACAGGAAGTAAGCGGATTGAAATTTTTTGTGAAGCCGGATGACCAGTGGCTGGTAGATGATATGAAACTGGATTATGACGAAGGAGAAGATATCTTCTATTGTGAGTTTCCGGCGTTAAACTAATGTAAACCTGTATTATAACAAAAAAGTTATAATACAGGTTTCTTTGTTTGTATCAAAGATTCATTTTATGGGACACTATTGATGGGCATTGTGCTTGTATAAAATGCTCAATATGTTTATGATGGTATCGAGAAATCTTTTACATATGTAGATGAAGGGATGATTAAATAATGTCTACTGCTTCAATTGACCAATTATCTATCAACACTATCCGTACTTTGGCTATAGATAGCATTGAGAAAGCCAAATCGGGACACCCGGGCATGCCGATGGGTGCCGCGCCGATGGCTTACAGTCTTTGGACGAAATTCATGAACCACAATCCAGAAAATCCGGAATGGTTTAACCGTGACCGTTTCGTGTTATCTGCAGGGCACGGATCCATGCTCCTATACAGCTTGCTTCACCTTTCAGGCTATGACCTTTCCATGGAAGACTTAAAGCAATTCCGTCAGTGGGGAAGCAAAACCCCTGGGCATCCTGAGTACAAGCATACAGCTGGAGTGGATGCAACAACGGGACCCCTTGGACAAGGGATCGCGATGGCAGTAGGTATGGCAATGGCAGAACGCCACCTTGCTGCAACATACAACAAAGACGGCTTTGAGGTTGTTGACCACCATACGTATTCCATCTGTGGAGACGGAGATTTGATGGAAGGTGTATCCGCTGAGGCTGCTTCTTTGGCTGGCCATCTTGGTCTGGGCAAACTCGTAGTCCTATATGATTCAAATGACATCTCACTGGACGGGGATCTGCATCTTTCTTTCTCCGAGAGTGTAGAAGACCGTTTTAAAGCTTATGGATGGCAAGTTCTTCGAGTAGAAGACGGAACAAACCTGAAAGAGATCGAAAATGCAATTGCTGAAGCGAAGAAAGATACAGCACATCCGACACTGATCGAAGTTAAAACCGTGATCGGTTATGGTTCCCCTAACAAGTCCGGTAAGTCCGCATCACATGGTGCGCCTCTTGGATCTGATGAAGTAAAGTTGACTAAAGAAGCGTATAACTGGGTATTTGAAGAAGACTTCTTCGTGCCTAAAGAAGTAAGAGAACATTTTGCTTCCATTAAAGAAGAGAGCAAAAAGAAAGAAGAAGAATGGAACGAATTGTTTGCCCGATATGAAAAAGAGCACAGCGAAGCTGCTACACAGCTGAAAATGTCAATTGAGAACAAGCTTCCTGAAAACTTTGACACAAACCTTCCGGAATTCGATAAACCGATCGCGACGAGGGCTTCTTCTGGTAAAGCATTGAATGCATTTGCGCAAAACATTCCATGGCTATTCGGAGGATCTGCTGACCTTGCAGGTTCCAACAACACGATGCTTACCGGTGAAACAAACTTCAGCCGTGAAGATTATAGCGGACGAAACATCTGGTTTGGAGTAAGAGAATTTGCGATGGGTGCAGCTGTTAATGGGATGGCCCTTCATGGAGGACTAAAAGTATTCGGTGCAACGTTCTTCGTTTTCTCTGATTACTTGCGTCCGGCCATCCGTCTTGCTTCCATCATGAAGCTGCCTGTAACGTATGTGTTTACACATGACAGTGTAGCTGTAGGTGAAGACGGCCCTACTCATGAACCGGTCGAACAGCTTGCATCATTGCGTGCAATGCCTGGTCTTTCTGTCATTCGTCCTGCAGATGCTTATGAGTCAGTTGCTGCATGGAAGCTTGCACTTGAAAGTGTGGATCAGCCAACAGCGCTTGTTCTTACGAGACAAAATCTTCCAATCCTGAACGGGACGAAAGAAAGTGCTTATGAGAACGTTAAAAAAGGTGCTTATGTGATTTCTGAAGCTGAAGGGACTCCTCAAGCACTATTGCTCGCTTCTGGGTCTGAAGTGAGTCTGGCCATTGAAGCACAAAAACAATTGAAACAAGATGGAATTGAAACTTCCGTTGTTTCTATGCCCTCTTGGGATCGTTTCGAGCAGCAATCTGCAGAATACAAAGAGAGCGTTCTTCCTTCATCTGTAAGAGCGAGACTTGGTATTGAAATGGCAGCCTCTCAAGGGCTTCACAAATATGTAGGTTTAGATGGCGATACCCTTGCAATCGACAAGTTCGGAGCTTCAGCACCTGGGAATAAAATCATTGCTGAGTATGGCTTCACCGTAGAAAATGTTTCAAACAAAGTAAAAGCTTTATTTAATAAATAATGGATTGAAACCCGGAGATGTCCTCCGGGTTTTTCTGTTTTCGACAAAAGAAGTGGACGCATGCTCCAGTATAAGACAAGTATTTTGTAAAGAATCCTTTATACTTGATGTAAAAAAGGAGAGGGGTGGCGGTCTTGAGAGAGTATTTCATCTATAAGATCAACGAAGATGTCGCAGAGGAATATTTCGGGAAAGAAATCAAGCTCTTTCAGCTTTTTTTGGAAGAATACAAAACCTTTACTGTGCAAAAAGACATTCTGCTAAAACAGATTCATTACATCACCTCTCCACTTCAGCCGAGTCCTCTTCAATCCTTTATCAAACAGATGCTCTTGTCTTCGAAAGGATTTCAAGCCGAAGCCCATTCCTTTCTTTTGGAGTGTGAAAAAAGCTCTGCACGGCTCAGTTTTTCCGAACGTTACATGATCCTTCAAAGTGTAGGCAGCTTTGAAGCGGAAACCGCTATTTTTGAAAATATCCGAAAGTATGAACGCTGTTTTTTTGCGATGGATTTTAAATATTATCGTTATGGCTGGCTCAATCCGCTAAAAGCAAGGACAGGCTACGGGTCATAAATATTTTGGACTGTATCTTGTATCCCGTTGGCTTTTTATAGTAAACTAGTGCTAGACAACACGAAGGAGGAAGTTTTACTATGTTTTATTATATCCTTGTGGGTATCTTGGCACTTCTTGCAGGAGTAGCCATCGGATTTTTCATTGCCCGCAAATACATGATGAATTACTTACAAAAGAATCCACCAATCAACGAAAACATGCTGCGGGTGATGATGATGCAAATGGGTCAGAAGCCGTCCCAAAAGAAAATCAACCAGATGATGAAAGCAATGAACAACCAGATGAAGTAAGGTGGACGAGCGCTCATTTTCGTGGGTGCTTTTTTATACAAAAAAATCATAAACTGTTCTGTTGAACAGTTTATTTTTTTTTTGAAAAAATGCTGAAACATTTTTTTAATTTTCATTATTTGGTAAAATAGGTATGTTTCCTTTTATAGGAGGGAGAAGATGGGTTGAACGTTTTTATCGATTTATTGTGGTATTTCAAGCAACAAAAAAGAAGGTACATAACAGGAATTCTCTTGCTTGCGCTTGTTTCTTTATGCTTGCTCGTGCCGCCTAAAATCATCGGATTTACGGTGGACCATATCAGGGAGGAAACATTAACCGGGAAAATGCTGTTCCTCTATCTGGTGATCCTCTTGGCGGTGGCATCCGCTGTCTATATCCTGCGTTTTTTTTGGAGAATCATGATCTACGGGGCTTCCATTGAACTTGCTTTTATTTGCGGAACCGCCTTTATTCTCATTTTACGAACATGTCCCCCCGCTTTTATCAAAAAAGAAGAGTGGGAGATCTAATGGCACATTCCACAAACGATCTGCAGGTCATTCAGCAAACCGCCGGTGACGGTGTACTGACGCTTGTGGACTCAGCGATGATGGGTGGCTTTACATTGATCGCAATGGCCTCTACGATCAGCTGGAAGCTGACACTTGTCAGTCTTCTGCCGTTTCCTTTGATGGCGTGGTCAACGAGCCGTTATGGATCGATGCTGCATAAACGTTTCCATAAAGCGCAGCAGGCGTTCTCTGGCATGAATGACAAAGTGCAGGAAAGCATTTCGGGAGCACGGGTGATCAAAGCGTTCGGACAAGAGAAAGAGGATGTGGAAGCGTTTAAGACCCTTTCAAAGGATGTCGTCCAAAAGAATATTTCAGTGGCAAAGGTGGATGCATTGTTTGATCCGACGATAGCTGTCATTATCGGAGCTTCTTTCTTTTTGGCGGTGTCCTACGGATCTTCCCTCGTTCTTAAAGAAGAACTTACGATCGGCCAGCTCGTTTCCTTTACCAGCTACTTGGGATTGCTCATCTGGCCGATGCTGGCTTTCGGCTGGCTCTTCAATATCGTTGAAAGAGGAAGAGCATCTTACGACAGGGTAACAGCACTTCTTCAAGAGGATGAGAGGATCAGGGAAAGAGAAGAAGGGATTAAAAAGATTCCAGCAGGTTCTCTTGTACTCGATGTAAAGGAGTTTTCGTATGATGTGAATTCAGGACCGGTTTTGAAGGATATCACTTTTGTACTCCCGGAGGGGAAAACACTCGGAATCGCCGGGAGAAGAGTTCGATCACCAATCTGCTGATGAGGTTTTATGATTTTGACCAGGGTGAAATATATATTGATTCTATTCCAATCCAGTATTATCCGGACAATGAACTCAGGAAAAAGATGGGTCTAGTCCTACAGGACTCCTTCCTGTTCACCGGTAATATCGCGCATAATATCAGGCTGTTTAATGATGGCATCTCCGATGAAGACATCAGGAGAGCTGCACAATTTGTCCAGGCAGATGAGTTTATTGAGAACCTGTCTGAAGGCTACAACCAGGAGATAGGGTAAAGGGGCGCGACTTTTTCAAGCGGACAGCGCCAGCTCATCTCTTGCACGAACCATGGCCTTCTCACCGAGGATTTTGATATTGGATGAAGCGACTTCTAACATTGATACCCAGACAGAAGATGCTATCCAAAGGGTATTAATGAAAATGAGCGGGAAGAACAACGATCGCTATCGCTCACCGTTTGTCCACCATTCAGGATGCTGATCAGATCCTCGTTCTGCATCAGGGAGAGATCGTGGAAAGGGGAACACATCAGGAACTGATGCAGGCAGAAGGGTTGTATCATAAAATGTATGCTCTTCAGCAAAAGGGAAAGCTTACCTATGATGTCAGCTGATTTCGATGTAGAAATTTCTTTTTTTGCATTGAACAAGCGGTCTCAAATCTATAAACTAAAAGTAATACATTAAGAGGAGTAGACATGATGGCAGACTTGAATATCTGGCTGGCTTTTGGAGCCGGTCTCCTATCTTTTATCTCCCCGTGCTGCCTGCCGCTTTATCCGGCGTTTCTTTCTTACATAACAGGTATATCAGTCAGGGAGATCAAGGAAGATAAAGGAATGAAACGAAAGCAGGCAATGCTGCATACGGCATATTTTCTGCTCGGTTTTTCAATTGTTTTTATTGTCTTAGGATTATCTTCTTCGTTTATCGGCACCTTCTTTTCGCAGTATAAAGATTTTCTGCGCCAGTTCGGTGCAATCATTATTGTCATTTTTGGCTTGCTGATCCTCGGCGTGTTTAAGCCGGCATTCTTAATGAAGGACAGAAAATTAACGTTCAGGAACAGACCGGCAGGGTATATGGGTTCCATTTTGATCGGCATCGGTTTTTCTGCAGGATGGACGCCTTGCACAGGTCCCATTCTTGGTACAGTGATTGCACTGGCTGTGTCCAATCCCGGGGCAGGTATGCTGTATATGGCCTGCTACGTTCTCGGCTTTGCGGTGCCATTTTTCTTTTTGAGTTTCTTCTTAGACAAACTGAGCAGTATAAAAAAATACAACGTTCAAATTATGAAATCCGGCGGTTTTCTCATGGTGGCTATGGGGGTAGTGTTATATTTTGACTGGATGACCAAGTTCACTTCGTTCCTTGTGAATCGGGTTTTCGGCGGATTTCAGGGATTTTAGGTGCTATAATTTACTGATTCAAAGGATGATGGGGATAGATCTGATCAAGAAAGAAGGAAAAGCTTTTGTTTTTTATTGCAAGCAGTATCCTGGCAGCAGTCATGGCTGTCACAGTCATTTTTGTACGTTTGAAAGCGACGAAAAAACCTGCCTCACTTAAGAAAATTATACTTCCTCCTTTATTCATGTCCACTGGTTTTCTGATGTTTCTGTTCCCTGAATTCCGCATGCCCTGGTGGGAGGCGGGAGAGTCGTTTCTTGTCGGCTGTCTCTTTTCCATTTTTCTCATAAAAACAAGCAAGTTCGAAAAGAGGGGAAGGGAGATCTATCTCATCCGGTCAAAAGCGTTTGTGGCGATTTTAATTTCGCTCTTCCTCATCCGAATGGCCATGAAGACGTATCTTGGCCATCAGATCACCTATACAGAAACGAGCGGTTTGTTTTTTATTGTCGCCTTTGGGATGATTCTCCCATGGAGAATCGCGATGTATTTCGGATATCAAAAAGCGCTGAAATCATAAAAAAACTCGATCACCATTTGGTGATCGAGTTTTTTTATCCTAGAAGGGTCTTATAGGGGGAGAGGTCAATATGTTTTTCGTTTAATTTTTTGATGAGCCATTTATGGTCTCTTTTTGGTGTGGCGATGATATAGCCGCGTACAATCAGATCTTGTGTCATCGCGGATGCTTTTTCCTGAATGGCGAGCTCGCCGATTTTTCCTGCAATCTTTTCACGGGCAACATCACGGAAAAGTTCGGGAACAGGCGAGACCAGTTCCTCCAAAAACGCCTTTTGCTGGGGAGTCCATAGATGAATCGTCTCACGGATATAGTAATCCTGCCAATCCAAAATTGATTTTCCGTCTTCTTTCGGCAGCCGTTTCAAAAACTTTCGGAACATAAAATAACCGCCGATCGCAAACAATGAGATTAAAAATATAGTCCAGGCTGCAATGAATAGAAAAAAACCTGCAGACATGTTGTCCACCCCGCTCAATTATTATGTATTCTCTAACAATTATATCTTGAGAAACAAGTCGAATCAATAAAACATCTGGAAATGCCTGAAGAGGGGAGGAGGGCAGCACCTGTATGGGAAATAATTCGTGCGACAAAAACCGACATTCGCCGCAGATTATAACAGATCAAAATCTGGGGTATAACAGTTGTTCCAGTGGTACAGAAGGTTATAAACACTATAACAGGACTTGCTGTGGATAACTGTGAATAACTCGAGCTGTGGATAAACCTGGGATAACTACGCATGCATAAATATTCATGGGTGCATAAACGCTTGGTCCAGCTGAAGTCTAGGAGGTATACCTCCCTACCGTTTATGGCCGCTGGGAAATATTGATCATGACAGCAAGCGGGAGGGCTTGACTTCACCTTATGGCTCACGGTACATTATCGGACAAAGACTACACGAATATTTTGGAGGTGCCGTACATGAGGTTAGCGAACAAAAAGGTCTTAAGTTTGGTACATCATGAGTTCGAAGATCTGGAATTGTGGTATCCGATCCTGCGGTTGCGGGAGGAAGGAGCCCAGGTCGATCTGGCCGGAGAAACAAAGGGAGAAATTTATAAGGGGAAATACGGGGTGCCAGCCGAAGCGGATTACTCATTTGATGAGATCAATCCTTCGGCCTATGATGCTCTGCTCGTACCCGGCGGATGGGCACCAGACAAACTGAGACGTTTACCAAACGTCATCGAGATAGTCAAGCACATGAACAACCATAAAAAGCCCATCGGGCAGATTTGCCATGCCGGCTGGGTTCTGATTTCCGCTAAGATCCTTCAAGGTAAAAAAGTAACGAGTACACCGGGAATTAAGGATGACATGGAGAACGCCGGAGCTGAATGGCTGGATGAGGCTGTGGTCGTTGATGGACATTTAGTTTCAAGCCGCCGTCCCCCGGACCTTCCGCCATATGTGAAAGCATTTGCGGATGAACTGGCAGAAGAATAAAAGAACAAAAAAAAGAAGGCGGCATCTGCCGTCTCCCTTTATTTTATGTCCATTCTTCTTTTTCATTGGCGGGACCACGTGGGAATCGAACCCACCGGAGACGGCACGCGCCTCCCAAAAGGTTTTGAAGACCCAGGCGAGCACCAGCATCACTTCTGGCCCCGTGTAAAGAATTATTTCTTAACAAGCTCTTCTTCAAAATAAAAGGTTGAAGGGTTTTCCTTCACGATATAAGAATAACGTTTCATGTTCTTAATGAACTTGCATCGCATTACCGTTACCGTTTCATCTGTAGCTTTTATCGTTACGGATTCACCGGCGGCAAAAAGATTATTTTTCAGCTTGGTTCTCTCCCTAATTCGTAATAAAATATTGTTCATCCATGCGACTAACAAAAAGGAAAAAGAGTGAAAGTTTCACTCTTTTACTATCTTCCAGTCATAAAGATCTTCAATCTGGCAATCCAATTCCTTGGCAATGGTCATCGCATTGCTTAGACTCATTACTTTTTTAGATTGGTAATCCTTTAACTGGTCAACAGAGATATTGGTCTTTTTTGAAAGAGCTTGAAGCTTCATGTTCTTATTAGCAATTAATGACTTCAGATTACTTTTTTTAGGCTTATAAACGTTCAAAAACGCCACCTCACTTTTAATAAGTATAACACATTGGTGATCGAATAGATAGCGTCACCCGAATAAAGCTTCAGAGGTACTGCCGGATTGCCCCAAAAAATGATACGATATAAAAAGGAAAAAAAGGAGGTGTCTGTAATCGGTGCACAGCATATCACGATAGGGGTTGCCGGCCATATTGACCATGGGAAAACGGCGTTGACCAAGGCGTTAAGCGGCATGGACACGGACACGTTAAAAGAGGAAAAAGAACGAGGCATGACCATTGAACCAGGCATCGCCCCTTTTCACCTTGGTAACGGTGTACGGGCCGTAATCATCGATGTTCCAGGGCATGAACGGTTTATCCGCCAGATGATTGCAGGCTCAGCGGGGATCGATATGGTCATCCTTGTGATCGCCGCAGATGAAGGAGTGATGCCGCAAACCGTTGAGCATTTGGAAATCCTGCAATTTTTGGGGATAACGAATCTGGTCTGTGCCGTATCCAAGGCAGATAAGGTTGACGAAGAATGGAAGGCAATGCTATCGGATGAAATCCTTGAGATGTTGAACCGCTTTTCTTTCCATGACCGTTCAGTTCTATTTACTGACAGTTTGTCACGAACAGGGATGGAGGAATTGCGGCTGAAACTCCTCGAAATGGCGGAAAACGTATCTGCCAAGAACGAACGCGGTCCGTTCCGGCTTCCGATCGACCACGCTTTCACTATACCCGGACAGGGAACGGTTGTAAGAGGAACGGTCCTGGAAGGTTCAGTCTCAGCAGGTGATTCCCTGCAAATGGAGCCGGGCGGAGCTTTTGTCAAAGTAAGGCAGCTGCAAATACACAACGAACAAGTGGATCATGCCCAAGCAGGACAAAGGGCCGCATTAAACATTGCGGGAATCAAGCTGAATGACGTTAAAAGAGGCCATGTCCTTTTTACTCCGGGAGCGTATCACGTTACGGATACGCTGGACATCATGCTCCGTTTTTCCAGGAATCATAGGAAGATCAAGCAGCGGCAGTGGATTAAATTTCACATAGGGACAACAGAGGTGATGGGGAGGATTGTATTCTTTGACAGAAACGATTCTACGGAAAAAGAGAGTGAAGCCTATTGCCAGATTCGGTTAATCCACCCGGTCACTGCCAAGCGCGGGGACCGTTTCATTGTGAGGAGGCCATCTCCAGAAGAGACGATCGGCGGCGGAGAAGTGATCGATCCAAACGGTGAAAAATACCGGTTTGGTGAGGATACAGTTGCCTTTCTCAGAGAGAAAAAGGAGGGTTCACCTGAAGAATGGATCCTTCGCCATCTGAACTCTTATCAATTGCTGCATGCAGAGGAGATGGCAAAATTAACAGGAATTCCTGTCGCACTGTCTCATCATCTTCAGCGTTTGTTGGCTGAAAACCAGATCGTTGAGGTTTCTCCTGAGCAATTCACACTTGCTGAAAGTGTCACAGAAATTAAAAACAAGATGGTAGAAGAAGCTGATCAGTTTCACCGGCATTATCCTTTGCGGGAAGGAATGGATAAAGCAGAACTGCTGCAGCGGTTCCAAGGATATCCTGTCTTGCTGAATGAGTTTGTTTTAAAAGAACTCATCCATGAAGGTGGATTGCGGCAAAACCAGAACATGATCGCACGAGTCGATTTCAAGCCCGGAATTCCAGAACAATGGAGAGGCCGGTATCGGCAATTAGAACAAAAACTATATCAACAAGGAATGGAATCAGAGCCTTTTGACCGGCTTTACGCACTAGCGGGGCTCCCCAAGTGTCTTCATCTGGACATCCTGTCCTATATGCGCCGCTCCGGCCAGGCCGTCCAAGTGGGTGAAAACAGGCTGATCCATAGTAAAGCCCTGAAAACACATTTGAGGACATTAAAAGGAGGTTGCCCATCATCATTTTCCATACAGGAAGCAAAAACGGTCTTGAATACCTCAAGGAAATTCCTTATTCCTTTTCTAGAATTGCTGGATCAGTTAGGGTTTACCGAACGTGCAGATGGTCAGAGAAGATGGAAAAAAACTCCGGAGTAACCGGAGTTTTTTAGGGTTCAATGTTGATTAATTTTTCTTTTCGTTCAGTCACTCTGCCGATCTTTGCCGCTTGTTTCAATCCTGCATCGTGCAGATCACGCAGGTAAGCATCGGCCTGGTCCTCCGGCAGACTGACCAGTAAACCGCCGGAAGTAACAGCATCACATAATATCCATTGCTGTGTTTCCGTCAACGACCCATCGTATGCGATCAAGTCTTTAATCCAGCGATGGTTCGCTTTCGTGCCGCCGGGGACGACTCCCAGCTCGGCGAGTGCATCTGTTCCTTCGACGATCGGTGTTTGGGAATAAGAGATAGAGATAGAAACCGATTCACTTCCTCTCGCCATCTCACTGGCATGTCCGAGCAATCCGAATCCTGTCACATCGGTGACGGCATTGGGTTCGTAGTTTGCCAAACATTCTGCCGCGGTTTTGTTCAATGAAGCCATGATGTCCGATACATACCGGACCTGTCCTTCATCTAACCGATTCTGTTTGATGGCCGTCGTCTGAATGCCGATTCCGATCGGTTTTGTAAGAACAAGAGCGTCGCCGGGCTTTGATCCTACATTTTGGTAGATGTGATCAGGGTGTGCAAGCCCTGTGACAGATAAACCGAATTTCGGCTCCTGATCATCAATGGAATGACCTCCGATAATCAAGGCTCCGGCTTCTTTCACTTTGTCGGCAGCACCCCTTAGAATTTCCGCTAATACTTCATGGCCTAATTTTTTCAGCGGAAAAGCGACGATATTTAATACGGTTTTCGGTGTGCCGCCCATTGCATAAACGTCACTTAAAGCATTCGCTGCAGCAATTTGTCCAAACCTGTACGGATCATCTACAATGGGTGTAAAGAAATCGACGGTTTGAATCATTGCTGTTTCTTCATTCAGCTTATATACGCCAGCATCATCGGACGTTTCCATGCCGACGATCAGGTTAGGGTCGGCTTCTCTTTCTGGTAAATGGCACAAAACTTGTGCCAGGTCCTCGGGACCGATTTTGCAGCCTCAGCCGCCTTTGGTTGAAAATTGAGTTAAACGGATTTTATCCTGGCTCGTCATATATTACACCTCCTTAGATTAGTATAAACATTTTGAATAAAAGCTGAAAGAAAATGCTTGGAAAGGAGCAGGAATGTGAAGGACAAATTAAGGAGACTGCCTGCTGTAAATACTGTCATACAGGCAAAGGATTGGCAAAAAGGAACATCCGAGGTTCCTGCAGAAGTCATCACGAAATGGATTCAGGAAGAGATAGCCGCTATTCGCCATGCCATGCAAGTTGGAAGCTATAACGGCGGTACCGAACAATCTGAACTATTGACGCAGGTATGTGAGGCTGTCAATCGCAGGCTGGCCGAAGACGGACCTTATCTGTTGAGAAGGGTCATTAATGCTACAGGTGTTGTTCTCCATACGAATTTGGGGAGAGCAAGGCTGAGCCAAGCTGCAGCAGAACGTGTGGCAAAAGCAGCCGCTTCTTATACGAACCTTGAATTTAATCTTGAAGATGGTGAGAGAGGCTCACGGCATGCAGTCATTGAAAATCAGATCACTGCCATAACAGGCAGTGAGGCAGCGATGGTTGTGAACAACAACGCTGCAGCGGTCTATTTTATCTTGAGTGTATTTGCCAAAGAGAAGGAAGTCATTGTTTCAAGGGGAGAGCTTGTCGAGATCGGTGGTTCCTTTCGGGTGTCATCCATCATGAAGGAAAGCGGTGCCCACCTGATGGAAGTGGGGACGACGAATAAGACGCATATGTCCGACTATGAACAAGCCCTCTCGAGTGAAACGGCCATGATCATGAAAGTCCACAGCAGCAATTTCACAATGAGGGGTTTTACGAAGAGCATTTCTGCAGCGGAGCTGACGGCGCTGAAAAAGCAGCATCCCGAACTTTTGATTTATGAAGACATGGGAAGCGGTTCGCTCTTTCCTTTTTCAAATTATAAGATCGGTGATGAACCAGAAATCAAGCCAGCCATTCAGTCGGGAATTGACCTTATTTCATTTTCAGGTGATAAATTGCTCGGCGGCCCACAGGCCGGCATCATTGCAGGAAAAAAAGAACTTATAAACACGTTGAAAAAGCATCAGCTCGCAAGGGTGCTTCGTGTGGACAAACTTACTCTGTCTGCACTGGAAGCTACGTTACTCGCTTATCATAATGAGGAGAGAACCAAAGAGATCCCAGCCATCCGCGACATGCTGAAAACTCCGGAGGAACTGAAGACTCAGGCAGAGCGGATCGCTGAACAGTTAGAAAGAATGTACTGCTGCCATGTGAGAGAGGGAACTTCTCTGCCAGGAGGCGGTACCATGCCGGACGTACTCTTGCCGACCTATATAATAGAAGTAACAGCCCCGAATCTTTCGCCTTCTGCACTCGCAAAAGAGTTAAGAAGGCAGAGGATCCCTGTCATTGTAAACGTAAAAAACAACAGCTGTGTCATCGATCCTCGAACATTGGATGAAAAAGATGAAAGAGATCTTGTGTCTGCGTTTTTGAGTGTGTAACAAAAGCCAACACAGAGGTTGGCTTGGTAGCTACATTTTTCCGCCATGCTTTTGGCGGGTATGGTTTCTGTTCTTTACTTTTTTGGATCCGCTCAACGGCTCCGGCTGTCCTGGATTTTCGCCTTTAGGAGCATTTTTGCGCATATCATGAAATGTATTATGTTCTGTCATAAGATCCTCCATTATTGCATAAATTTTTCTTTGTTTTGGCATAGTAAGGACATCATGACATCTAGCAAAGGGAGAACGACTGATGCCTTATCAAAAAGATAAACAACAAGCTTTTCAGGATGCTGAAAAAGGATATTCCCAAGCGGTCACAGCACACCAGCTCATTCAGGACCAGGCTGCCGATTACGGCACAAGGGTTAAAGAACTGAAGAAAGAAGCGGAAGAAGCACTTCAGCAGATCGATAACGCGCTTGAAGTATCCTCCGAACATCAAAGACAGCAGCTCGAGCAGTACCGTTCAGAGCTTCAAGGCTATATTTCGCAATATAACGGCTGAGTCATTTTCGTTTTTTTGTTTTTTTGTTGTTTTGTTTTTGAGCCTCGGTTAAAGGTTCGTTTGAAGCGAGCAGCTGTTCATTTCCAAATTCAGTGTTGTACCCTGCGCCTCCGCCCTGTGCTTTGGCCGCATTCATTCCTGGCCGTACATGATTTGCTTTTCCTTTAGCTTTTGCCATTAGATCCACCCCCTTGTCCCTTTAGTTTGCGCAGAACAATAAAAAAAAGCACTCCCTATTTCTGGAGTGCTTCTTTTAAAAAGATCTCTACTTACTCTTAAACCAATCGACAAGCTGCCATAGACCGCTTAAACCGACCAATACATAGATAATCTGCGTTAAAGTGGAACCGCTTCCAAAGATGGCGGTGACTACATTAAAATCAAATAAACCAATCAGACCCCAGCTCAATGCTCCGATAACAACAAGAAGTGTAGCCAGCTGTTTTAGAATAGCCATGTGCCTCAGCTCCTTTCTGAAAGAAAAATTAAATTAAGTCTATATATCATACGAAAACGTCAATTTTTGGTGTTAGGCACTGAACATAACATTTTCTTATACTGTTTAATAACAAATCTGTTATTTACTTATTGAAAGCACTTTCGTATGATAAATAAGGGAAAAAAATTGTAGAACGATAAAAAGAGAATTTTGCAGGGTACGTGCAATTTTTCGACAATTTTTCTCTAGTTTGGTGTATGATTGGTTTGAAGGAGGAGAGTGGAGTAATGACTAAACAACAAAATGACATTTTTAATGCGCGTTCCACATTTAGCGCCAATGGAAAAACGTATAACTACTATCGACTGAAAGCACTCGAAGAAGCGGGTGTCGGCAACGTTTCCAGATTGCCTTATTCCGTTAAAATTTTGCTTGAATCCGTTTTAAGGCAGCATGACGGAAGAGTTATTTTAAAAGAACATATTGAAAACCTTGCAAAATGGGGAACTCCTGAACTTAAGAATATTGATGTTCCTTTCAAGCCTTCACGTGTTATCCTGCAGGACTTTACAGGAGTACCAGCCGTCGTTGACTTGGCTTCTTTAAGAAAAGCCATGAAGGACATGGGCGGAGATCCTGCACAAATTAACCCTGACATTCCGGTCGACCTTGTAGTTGACCACTCTGTACAGGTTGATAAATATGGAACAGCTGATTCATTAAATGTAAACATGAACTTGGAGTTTGAACGAAACGAAGAGCGTTATAAGCTGTTAAGCTGGGCTCAGTCGGCGTTCGATAACTATCGTGCAGTACCGCCTGCTACAGGGATTGTTCACCAGGTTAACCTCGAGTATCTTGCCTCTGTCGTGCAAAGCCACGAAGTAGAAGGGGAGCTTGAAGCTTTCCCAGACTCACTAGTCGGAACGGATTCCCATACTACGATGATCAACGGTCTTGGTGTTCTGGGCTGGGGTGTTGGTGGTATCGAAGCCGAAGCTGGAATGCTCGGACAGCCTTCTTATTTCCCTGTGCCTGAAGTAATCGGTGTGAAGCTTATCGGTGAACTTCCAGACGGCGCAACAGCGACTGACCTTGCATTAAAAGTGACTCAAGTCCTTCGCGAGAAGAAAGTAGTCGGTAAATTTGTTGAGTTCTTCGGACCTGGCCTTGCCGAAATGCCGCTCGCAGACCGTGCGACGATTTCCAACATGGCTCCTGAATACGGTGCGACCTGCGGTTTCTTCCCGGTTGATGAAGAAGCGCTCAACTATCTTCGCCTCACTGGCCGAAGTGAAGAACAAATCAAGCTTGTTGAAGAGTACAGCAAAGCGAACGGATTGTTCTACACTGCAGGTTCAGAAGACCCAATCTTTACAGACGTAGTTGAAATCGATTTAGCTCAAATCGAATCCAACCTTTCCGGTCCGAAACGTCCACAAGATTTGATTCCGCTTTCCAGGATGAAAGAAGCCTTCAACAAAGCGCTTGTTTCTCCACAAGGAAATGCAGGCTTTGGTCTAACAGAAGAAGAGATCAATAAAGAAGTGAAAGTGAAGCATCCAAGCGGAGAGACTTCTGTCATGAAGACAGGTGCTATCGCAATCGCAGCGATCACCAGCTGTACGAACACATCCAACCCTTATGTGATGCTCGGTGCAGGTCTGCTTGCGAAAAAGGCGATCGAAAAAGGCCTTAAAGTTCCAGCATACGTGAAAACTTCTCTTGCTCCTGGATCAAAAGTAGTAACAGGATATTTGGAAAAAGCAGGACTTATGCCTTATCTTGATCAATTAGGCTTTAACCTCGTCGGATACGGCTGTACAACATGTATCGGTAACTCCGGTCCTCTATCTCTAGAAGTAGAACAAGGAATTGCTAAAAACGATTTAACCGTTGCATCAGTTCTTTCAGGAAACCGTAACTTTGAAGGACGTATCCACCCGCTCGTTAAAGCGAATTATCTCGCTTCTCCTCCGCTAGTAGTGGCATATGCGCTGGCAGGAACTGTAAACATCGACCTTCAAAATGATTCTTTCGGAAAAGACAGTGAGGGCAATGACGTTTACTTCAAAGACATTTGGCCTTCATCTGCAGAGATCAAAGAAGCGATGAACCAAGCAGTTACACCGGAAGTGTTCAAAAAAGAATACGAAAGTGTCTTTGATGAGAACGCACGATGGAACGAATTGAAAACATCTGCTGAAAAGCTTTACAGCTTTGATGAAAGCTCCACTTATATTCAGAACCCGCCATTCTTCGAAGAACTTTCTGCTGATTTAAAAGAGATCCAGCCGTTGAAAGATCTTCGCCTGATCGCTAAGTTTGGTGATTCAGTAACAACTGACCACATCTCTCCAGCAGGTGCGATCGCTAAAGATTCTCCGGCTGGGAAATACTTGATCAGAAATGGTGTAGAGCCTCGCGAATTTAACTCTTACGGTTCCCGTCGCGGTAATCACGAAGTAATGATGCGCGGAACGTTCGCCAATATTCGCATCCGCAACCAAATCGCACCAGGTACAGAAGGCGGATGGACAACGTACTGGCCGAAAAATGAAGTGATGAGCATCTATAAAGCTGCCATGAAGTACAAAGAAAACAACACTGGCTTGATGGTTATCGCTGGCAAGGATTATGGAATGGGCAGCTCCCGTGACTGGGCAGCTAAAGGTACAAACCTTCTTGGCATCCAAACCGTTCTTGCGGAAAGCTTTGAGCGTATCCACCGCAGCAACCTCGTGTTGATGGGAGTTCTTCCACTTCAATTTAAAGAAGGCGAAAATGCAGACACATTCGGTCTTACTGGCAAAGAAGCGTTCACCGTTGAAGTTGACGAAAATGTTAAGCCGCGTGACGTAATTAAAGTTACGGCAGTATCTGAAGATGGTACAAAAACTGAGTTTGAAGTCATCGCACGCTTCGACAGCGAAGTAGAAATCGATTACTACCGCCATGGAGGAATTCTTCCAATGGTACTTCGCAACAAAATTTCAAACAAACAGCCTCAAAACTAAACCATAGAAAAAGCTCTCCTTCGGGAGGGCTTTTTTTGATTACTAAAAATTTCAGAAATTTGAATAAAAGAGCATTTTTGTGTCCATAACAATAACAGAATATGGTTATTGGAGTGATGAAAATGAGAAAAAACCGTCATCTATCGTTTAAGGATCTCGTGAAAGAGAACAAAAGGCAGCTGTTGGGAGATCAGGAAGCCATGGAGAGAATCGAGAAGAAACTCGAAGAAAAGCATACAAAAAGAGCCTAATGGAGACAGGAAGTACCTGTTTCTTTTTTTCATTTAGAGCAAATATTATTGAAGAAGGAGGAGATATTGAATGAGCAATCCAAAAAGGCATCCGCAAGCCTTTGTACCCAGCCACCTTGGGACACAGCCAAGAGAAGGAAAGGGAAACAAGGGAAAACAAATGGCGAATAAAGGCAATGAGCATCCGGATTACGTGCCTCCAAAAGGCTGAGGAGAAACGTTCGAATCTGGAGGCCGTATCGCTTATCATTTTTGAGCGGTACGGCCTTTTTTCGTGTTTCTTTTCCTTTCTTCACCATTTTTTGAATGAAAGCGCTGGGATTTCCTGCTTGTTTTGTTCACTACCACCATATAAATCGACACGAAGCGAATTATTTATTAGATGAGAAATAGGAGGGGTACGGTTGATAACTGCTGAAGTGAAACCATTGCCCGTCTCAACCAAGAAAGAAGATCAGGACGTTTTATACCGAGAGCTTGAATTGCAGATGCAGCGTCTCGGTCATCTGGTTCCTTTTCGAGAAGAATTGAATTGGGGAAAAGAAATAGGTACGGTTGAGATAGGGTCAGACTCGATCATAAATAAACTAAAAAAAGCAGCCGCCAAAAGTGATGGCGTTCTTTTGCTTTACGCAAAATTAACAAAAGGTACCGTATATCAGCACATTATACTGCATCCAAACACGGAGGGATTTTATCTCCCATTCCGATTTGAAGAGCCATTTTTCATTACAGTGAAGAATAAAAAGATCTGGATCGGTTCGTCGGTCCGGCTGGCTGAAGAGCTGAACTGGCTTAAAATCACGATGCAGAATTATGAAGACCAGGAAGTGGTGGATTGCTGGAGTACCTTTAAAGAACTGTGTGAACTCAGTATTGAACACCATTCACCTGTCATCATGAATAGAAATTAGCGCGGAATATCTTTTTCCTCTTTGATACAAACTATGTTTGATTCAAATTTAGAGGAGGAAGATCGCGATGGCTAAACCAGACGACAGAAGCAACAACGTTGAACGTTTGCAGCAGATGGTAGAAAACACGCAGCATAACATTCAGGAAGCAAATGAATCTCTTCAGAATACAGATATGACTTCAGAGCAGCAAGAACAGATCAAGAACAAGAATGAAAGAAGAGAAGAGAGCATCCAATCGTTCAAGAACGAGATTGAGGACGAGGAAGCTTACCGCAATAACCAATAAATGCAGACAGCCCCCTGCTGTAACTCATGTTACAATAGGGGGTTTGCTTTTTGTTAGAGCTCCGGTCTTCCTCTATGGTACACTTGATTGGAATGGCGAATAAAGGAAATATTAAGACAGGTGATGACGTAACATGTTAATATCAGAAGCAAAAGTGGATGTCAGGTACGCAGAAACGGATCAGATGGGCGTCGTCTATCATGCGAATTACTTAGTGTGGTTTGAGATCGGCCGGACCGCTTTTATTGATGATCTTGGCTTTAGCTATGCGCAGATGGAGAAGGATGGGATCTTGTCCCCGGTGACTGAGATCCATGCCAATTATAAAAAGCCTCTCACCTATGGCGATCAAGCAAAAATATTCACGTGGGTCGAGGAATATTCAGGACTGAAGGTCACCTATGGTTATGAGATCAAAAATTCTGAAGACGAGCTGTGTGTAACAGGTTATTCGACACATGTTTGTGTTAGAAAAGCAACATTTCGTCCCATTTCCATCAAAAAATATTTTCCTGATTGGCATCTGGCATATGAAGCACAGAAAAAACAAAAGCAGGGATAAACATGGCATTTGGATTAACTAGACAAGAGCTGAACGAGTGGAAGAAAAAGGCATCGGACGGTGAGGTCGCTTTTATCACACATTTTTGGTATGACCCCCGGTTTCCTGATGTAAAGACAGTCACAAAAGTGGGCTGTTCTAATCTGCACATCTTGGAAGATTGGGGAAAGAAATATGGTTTAAAGAAGGAATGGGTACACCATCGGCACGGCTATCCCCACTTTGATCTGATGGGTCAGAAACAAAAAGAGATCCTTCAGTCGGAGAAGTTGATCCATCAGCTGGAAAGGCTTTTGATGAAAGCGGAAAAAAGGAATCGGTAGATGCCGATTCCTTTTTTGCCTTTATTCATATTTAAATACAACTGTTTCTCCGTCTTTGTCCAAATCAATCGCCAGGTCATGACCATCAAAATACCACATGTCTTCGCTTTCGACGTAGAAGGTGATCCCATCGTCCATGACTTTAACGCCTGATTCTTTTGGCTGCTCTTTGTCAACACCGAGTGAAAAACCGCTCTGAACTGTACTGCAGCCCCCGAGTCTGACATAAAAACGCACAAAGTCCCCTGATTTAATCTCCATTTCATTTTTATACCAATCAACAGCTGGTTTGGTAATCGTCAATTTCATTTTTGAGAAAAACCTCCTTGAAAGCCTGATTGTTAAGGTTTAGTTTCGTCCTTTATCATTGCTTACTATAGCGGAAGCACCGCACCAAATAAAGAATTTTGTTTTAAATGAAACATGTTATAATAAGAAAGATGTACAGCGGAGAGAAATACAGGTAACTTGTAAGGAGACAATAGAGTGAAACATCGAGTCGCAAAGCTTTTTATATCCATGCTTCCGCAGAACGGAATCTCTCGAATTGCCGGTTCCTTTGGGCGATCCAAAATGAGCAGATGGTATGTGAAGCCTTATGCCAAAATGTATGATATTAACGTATCAGAGATAGAAAAGCCCATACAGGACTATAAACATCTTACGGAATTTTTTTCACGAAGATTAAAAATCAATGCACGGCCGATCGAACAATCGCCTGCCTCCATCATCTCCCCGGTTGACGGAGTCGTGTCCCAGATGGGAAGGATTCAAAAAGGAACGCTCATTCAGGCTAAAGGAATTGATTATTCCGTTCATTCCTTATTGGGGGAGGCTAAAAAGGACTTTGATGAAGGGAGCTTCATCACCATTTATCTAAGTCCTAAAGATTATCACCGCATTCATATGCCTCTCGACGGCGAGATCACGTCGAGCACCTATATACCCGGCCGGCTGTTTCCTGTTAACGATATCGGTGTCAATCATGTCAAAGGGCTTTTTACGAAGAACGAAAGGCTTATCACGTTCGCTGACACTGATGCCGGGGAAGTCGCGATCGTCAAGGTAGGAGCCTTTATAGTCGGAAGTGTAAAAGTGGTCTATAGCGAACCGTACAAACGGGCAAGAAGAAAGGTGCTTAAAACGGCGATACCTGCTGAACATTTTAAGAAAGGGTCAGAAATCGGACACTTTGAATTTGGTTCCACGGTCATCTTACTCTTTCAGAACGGACAAATAGACATCGATCCATCGATCAAGCCAGGTACAGCTGTAAAGATGGGACAAAAAATAGGGAAGATTCCAGCCCGTTAGCAGCGGGCTTTTTTGCATTCTGTGAAATCGGGTATAGAGAGACAGTGGAATAAAAAATCATAGGAAGGAAGAGATCATGGACCTTTTAACGATCCAACACGCATTCCAGCAGGCGAAAGAACAATTTTCAGTCGCTGATTTGATTTCCCCTGACGTAAAGATCCTTTTCATTTTAGAGTCTCCGCATCGAGAGGAGATCAAACATCATACTCCCCTGGCTGGTTCTTCAGGCAGGTCGGTAAGTAAAGTTTTATTTGACGGACAGCAAAATACGCCGTTAGGCTTGCTCCTGAAAGAAAACAGAGATGAAGAATCATACTGCCGTCTCGGCATCTTAAATGTTTGCTCTTTTCCCCTTCAGGCTGCAGCCATTCCAGACAGGAAATGGAGAGAAGATCATGCTGAATTTGTACAGGCAGCCGAAAAAGTACGTGTAGGCAATGATAAGGATGTTTACAGGAACGAAACGTGGAATGCATTTCAGGAAACGATGCTTCAAGACTTTAAACAGAGATTAAAAGTGCTCCTCAACCAGCCATTGGTCATCGTACCTTGCGGACGGTTCGCGCAGAAGCAATTCAGGCTTGCTGATGTTCATTCTTCCAAGTGGAGAGTCGTAAACGATGTGCCTCATCCTTCCTATAATTCTTGGGCCAAGGAACGGTATCGCGGACAGATCACTGAGGTCGTTGAAGCCGTAGCAGAGGTATAGAAAGAGCTAAAAGAAAAAGAGCATGCTCGCGCCGTAAAGCACGGCGGTAATTCCCGCGGCGATCAGCGCGGGTTTTAGTTTATATTTTGCATAATCGATCACCGGCAGATTCAATATCCTGGCGATGGTATTCGTATCATCGCTGAGCGGAGATGCAAAGGCACCGAATGTACCGCTCGCGAATACAGCTCCGATGACAAGCGGAAGAGAGATGCCGGCTGCTTGTGACATAGAGATTCCAAGCGGCATTAAAATGCCCCATGTCCCCCAGGCCGAACCGATAAAATAAGAGACCGCTGCACCGAAGATAAACAGTGCCGGTGTAACAAAAGCGGAGGGGATCCAGCCTGAATGATCGGTGATAAAACGCGAGAAACCCAGCTTATCGGTAACCGAGGAAAGCCCCCAAACGACCGTAAGCAGAACGATAACCGACATCAGCTCGTTTCCTCCAGAAATGAAGCCATTCAGAAGGGGCCCCGTTTTAATCCCTTGAATCCGGTAGTAGATGAATGAGAACAAAATGGTTATGACAAGCGCCATGACCATGGCATCCAGCACATCTGCTTTAATAAAGGCGTCAAGAAATCCTTGAGCTTTTTTGCTCCCGTCCCACCAGGTGAGGAATAACGTGAGGAAAACCGCAATGGCCAACGGGATGAGCAAGTTCCAGGGTTTGATGGGCAGTTCGGTTGACACAGCAGGATCACAGTTATGCCAGTCATCCTCTTCCTTCTCGATGGATTCGCTGCCGCTCATTGGCTTTGAGCTGGAGTGATGGAAAAAGCTCAAATAGATCCCAAGGATGATCATAACAAACGAAAAGAAGTTAAAGGGGATGCTTTGGATGAATAGTGAATAGGCATCACCCTTTATTTTTTCATTTTCCAAAGCCATATCCACTATGGACGTCATGTAACCGACAAAGGCAGTGGCAATCGGAATGAGAACGATGATCGGTGTCGCTGTTGTCTCGATGACAAATCCCAATTCCTGTGTAGACATTTTTACTTTTTTCAACAAAGACCTCATGATGGGGGCGATGGTTACAAAACGAAAGCTTGGCGCGCTGAACGTACCGATCGTTGAAATGTAGGTTAAGAACAGTGCCCCTTTTTTTGACTGGATTCTGGAAGAAGCTGCTTCAACGAATCCCCGGATTCCGCCAGAAAGTTTTATAATTCCGACCAGTCCCGAAAATGCGTACAAAAACAGCAGTATTTTCAGGTTGCTTTTATCGGTTAAGCCTTCAATGACAAAAACGATCATTTTCTTCAGACCGCCGATAAGAGTGGGCTCCAATAAGTAACAGCCTGCAAGAAAGCCGATAAATAAACCAGGCAATACCTGCCTCGTTTTGACAGCTATAGGAATAACAACAAGAAAAGGTATGATTGAAAGCCAAGTCTGCTTCATAATGCCCTCCGCTCCATCTATATTGACTAATCATTATCATGTGATGCTAAAGGGAAATTATTCTTGGCAGATCAGGAAGCGCCAACAGTGCTATAGCGGCATACAATATGATGCATGCGTCAGAAGGGTCAGCATGTAAAGGTTGCATTATTTCTTCTGCCATGTTAAGGTTATGTTCGATAATAAATTGTAAGGCAAAACTGTTTATATATACTTCTGTATAGGGGCATATTATATCTAAATATGTGCCTTTTTTTAAGGCCTACATTATTTAATGATCTTTATTTTGAACACTAAACCAGTGATATTTAAGATTGTAAAAGATGATTTCAGGAGATTTATTTGGAAGTATAAGGAAATGGTTTTGACGAAAAAGGAGACAGTTACACATTGACAACATTTAGTGAATTAGGTTTAAGTCCCGAATTGCTAAAATCCATTAATAATATGGGTTTTGAAGAGGCCACACCGATCCAGCGTGATACGATTCCAACCGCTTTAAAAGGAACGGATCTTATTGGACAAGCACAGACCGGAACAGGTAAAACAGCAGCTTTCGGTATTCCGTTGATCGAGAAGATCGACGTAAGAGCGCGTAAAATCCAGGGGATCGTGCTTGCTCCGACCCGTGAACTCGCGGTACAGGTGGGGGAAGAATTAAACAAGATCGGCCAATATAAAGGGATTAAGACATTGCCGATCTATGGCGGACAATCGATCGTTAGGCAGATCAAAGCGCTTAAAAACAACCCGCATATCATCGTTGGTACCCCGGGCCGTGTCATCGACCATATCAATCGTAAAACATTGAAGCTTGAAGACGTTCATACCGTTGTTCTGGACGAAGCGGATGAAATGCTGAACATGGG
>NZ_JBDPNU010000087.1:0-2595 GCF_050468105.1 Fictibacillus sp. NRS-1165 | reverse complement strand
TTGTAACATGGGACTAAAATGCTCATTCCCTTTTCATCTTCATAACCATGATCAATCATCCATTTTTTTAGTTTTGGATTTCGTTTGACCGTTTCGTTAGATTCACGGAACCATGGTAAACAATGGTATAAATGTAACACTGGGAACGTAACACTTATTATGAAAAAAGAGAAGATAAGTATATCCAAAAAAACACTCCTTTAGTAAACTACAGTCCTAATCCAAAAATTGTAATGTACTCGACCGTGTAATGTTCGAAAAATACCTCTGCGTTTGGTATTTTAGTATAGTGAATTTGACTTAAATGTGACCTCTTTTTTGATAGTTAACAAAAGAAAGAAAGGCCTTATACGATCGATTTACACTATACAACCTATTGAAACTATCCGTAAAATAACTTTCGTATTATACGATTGGATAAGTGGTGCGTGTTTATGTGGGTCAAAAGTTCCTTTCTGCGAAATGTAAAGTTTTCTTTACATTAACTTATGAAATTAAGAATAATTTTTACAAAATTGAGAAAGTACTAAAAGGGTTTTAGGGTCACGATTCAACTCTAACATTTTATATAATTCCAACAATTTTTCTTTTGGTAAGATAAGTATCGATTTTAAAACCACTTACTTTGGTGGAACCTGATTGTAAGAAATGCGTAAAATGACCTGCCCTTTAATTATAGAAAACTTATCTATGGTGTATCAGTTTCAGTTTTAAGATAGTTTTCATTTTTGCTCTATCACTTTTTGGCTGTAAATATAAAAGAATTCACATTTTCACTCGCTTCATTAAATCCCCAATCTCCATAAACTTTAATATCAATAAAACCTACTTTGGTCAAATCATTTCCTATTTGTTCTTTAGTTCTAAAAATCAAAGCACTTTCTTCAGCAGTATTTTGCAAATTGTCATTTTGATAGACTGTATTATATTTGACCACAGGACCATTTATCTCCAAAAACTCATGCCAAACCATCATCTGGCTTCCTGTTATCGGCTCTTGAATAAACTTCTTTGTCTTCTCTTTTATCCATTGTTCCCAAGCACGCCGAAGAGGATTTCTTGTATCAAATATTAAATATCCGCCGTTATTTAATGAATGAAAAATATCTAATAATGTTTTATTCCAGTCAATATCTTTTAAAAAAACTTGTGCTACGTTGGATGTCATCATTACTAAATCAAAAGATGCACGCATTAAGTGTTCTGAAGTTCCTATCTTCCATTTAACTAATTGTTTTTTATCTTTTTGTTTAGCAGTTTCTATCGCGTCAATATCTGGGTCAATCCCCAATACTTCATACCCTTTTTTTCCTAAATACAAGGCTAATCTTCCAGTTCCACAACCTAAATCAGCTATGTATTTTGGATTGATTTTTTTGACCAGTTGAACAAAAAAGTCATTCATTTGGTCGTAAATGGATTCTTTCAAATTCTATCCCCCTGACATTGTTCGTTTAAGGTTAAAAATTGCTCTTATTAGAAATTCACCAAGTTGTTCAACTATGCTCCCTCTATGTAGAAAGGGATATCTCTCAATTTCATCGCTATTCATATCTGTGACTATTATCACAAGGTGGAAGAATAAGGCTCTTTATCCCTTTTTTCACTCCTTTAGGATCACTATGATTTCCCTCATCAATAAAAAAAGAAGCCCATAATAAGGCTTCCTACTAAACTTCCTTCGGATTCTTTATTTTAAGTGTTAGCCGTGTTTTCATAAAAATAAAAAACCGAAAAATAGTATGTTTCAGACACAATTCTTCACTGGTCCAAATCCTGGTCATTTCCATTTTTCCTGCTATCCACTGGCATCAAAACAGGCCGTGCCTCCTCTGCCAGCTTCTCCAGGCGGTTAATTCTCTCCTCAAATAAAACTTTCTCCTTTTCTGCCATCAGTCCTTTGGAGGAATAGTAGGGATCCTTCTCCCACCAATCCATGCCAATCTCTTTGGCTTTATCGACAGAGGCGACGAGCAGACGGATTTTTATGGTCAACAGATCGACATCGGCCAGCGATATTTTAATATCACCAGCGATGACAACCCCTTTGTCCAAAATCTTTTCTAATACTTCCAGCAGATTTCCTGATTGTACCGGTTGTTGAACGGGCATGGTCATTCTCTCCTGTCTGCAGATTCATAACAACTTTCCCAAAGGTCCCAATTCGATATTCAATTCCTCATGCTCTAAACCGAAGATAATCTTTAACTCAAGCATCTTTTCTTCCAGCTTCATCAAGGTTAATCCGAGCTCTTCTAACTGGTCATCAGACAGCAAGCCGCTATCTACTTTACGCATTGCCTGCCGCTCCATCAGCTGGCGAAGAAGCTCAATAACCGTCAGCACCAGCTTAGCCAGACCTTGCTCAACATTGGTTTTATCCAGAGGTAACCGTTCCACTGGCAACTGCCTCCTCTGCTATTTTGCGGCTATGGTTTTCAAAGGCACTTTCTATCGAGGAAATAAGGAGCTTTAAATCGATGATGATGAGATCAATATTGGCAATCGAAATCAATATCTCTCCCCTTACAACCACTCCTGTATCAATGATGCCATCCAATAAATCCAGCAGAGTAATCTCTTTGTTTTCAAACG
>NZ_JBDPNU010000086.1:0-3211 GCF_050468105.1 Fictibacillus sp. NRS-1165 | reverse complement strand
ATATACTTCCATCCCCAATCCTCAGAAAATCTTCGCAGCCGTTTGGCCGATCTCACCAGTTCCATAGACCATGATTTTTTGTGTATTTAATAATCTAGGTGTCAAGGGATGCCATTTTTTTTGATTCTTTAATTTTTGAAAGGGGTCATGTAACTGTAAATCCTTAAGTATGTAGCTCAAGCAATATTCGGCAATTCTTTGTCCAAAGGAACAAATCGTTCTGGTTAATAAGACATCTTCGTTCCACTGTTTTTGGTATAAAAAACAGTCAACACCCGCTCCCAGGGAGTGCACCCATTTAAGTGAACTGTAGTCATAATCGGACTTCAAATTAAAGGAGGCATAAGCATCCGCCCACACCAAATCCTCCTGCGTCATCTCCTCTTCAGGCAGAAAACGAAAATTTTTATGAAGATCCTCCTTATCAATAATCGTCTTAAGTTTGTTGTACATGGGGCTTACGACTAGTAAATTATTAATTTTTATTTTTCTCACCTCTCTTTTTATTAAAAGGAACTGAATCACTTCATTATAATCCAAAAAGTCTTGAGCATGTTTAAAACACCCCTGTCAATACAGGGATGTTTATCTCCTTCCATTTCAATCAAGCAGATCGATTTCCATATCCATCAGAGCTGAACTCAAACTTTTCCCATGGCGATCGATGGCAAGGGAGCGAGTGACACCCCCGCCTAATGCGTTTTCCATAACGAAATTTAGAGCTCCGATCTTAGGGAGTTCATATCGTTTCACGTCTCCCTTTACAATTTCCTGAAAATAATCTTTTACCCGATCCGCGGTTACAGAATTCTTCACCTTCTCATAATCACCCATTTCATAGACGATGACAGAAACATTCGAGATATTTCCTTTATCACCTGTTCTGGAATGGGCAATTTCCTTTAGTTTCAACAATTACACCTCCTCGCAAAGAACGTCTATATGTATATCACTTTCCGGGATGAGTATTGAGGCAATGGAAACGATATCCTCAATGTTGACCCTTACTCCCCCGCCTCCTGCTGGTCCATTCGTATAGAGGGCTTCTACTTCTTGTCCTATTGCCAGAGCATCTTTCTGTTCGGTGGTCCTTGCCGCAATTCGTAACCGAACCTCTGAAGGCAAGTTGTTCGGATTCAATGATTTTGATATAGACTCCCCGTACAATGAGGAAACGCCGATAAAATCAATGGTAAAATCCTTCATTTGAATATTTGAGTGTTCGATCCTTTTCCTTATGATTACCTCAGCCAGCTTTGCTCGATGAAAACAGCCTGAACCCCCATAGCTGATTTCGGCTTCTACAATGTAACCGTCCTGATATCCTACGCTTGTTTTATAAAAGCCGCTTTTTCTTGTTCCTGTCGCACCCGTGACCAAAACATGATCAGGAGACGTCTCGTCCACTTCAATTTGGGAGAAATCCGCGATCACATCCGGGGTTAAATACATCGCCGGATCATGAATTTCATACACGATTTGTTCCTTTACTGTCGCAGTAGAAACAACCCCGCCTGCCTCAGGAAGTTTACTTAAAGTAATATCCCCATTCTCATTGATTTCAGCGATAGGAAAACCGACATTCCATAGGCCTTCCACTTCTTTATAGCCAGGATCGGCAAAATATCCTCCAGTTACCTGGGCTCCACATTCCAGTAGATGGCCTGCTGCCGTCGCTTTACCCAGCCGTTCGTAATCTGCAGGCTCCCAGCCGAATTCATGCATCAACGGGCCGACCGTTAGTGAAGGATCAGAGACCCGCCCAGTTATCACGATATCCGCATTTTCTTTTAAAGCCCTAACAATTCCCTCCATGCCGATATAGGCATTCGCGGAAATAATGGATGTTTGGATTTCTTTCAGCTTCTTCCCAGTTTCCATCACGGTTAGCTCCAAATACTGCCCGATGTTCGAATACACGTCATCTCCTGTAACTGCAGCAATTTTGAGGCCGCGGATTCCCCGTTCCTGTGCCATTGCTTTGATTGCTTTCGCTGCTGAAACGGGATTGGCAGCACCCATATTCGTAATCACTTTAATATGGTTTTTAGCACACAAGGGCAATATTTTATCCATTCGGTACTCCAGCAATGGATTGAAGCCCTTTTCTGTATCCTTCAATTTTTCTTGTTGAGCTAAGGCAATGGTTCGTTCAGCCAGACACTCAAAAATGATATAATCCAAACGGCCGTTTTTCATTAATTCAACGGCAGGTTCAATCCGGTCGCCGGCATAGCCTGCACCTGCACCAATCCGTATCGTCCTCACGTTCTTCTCTCCCATCCGTTTGTCCGCTTAAGAAGAAAGGACCCCTGCTAATCTCAGTATCCTTCTGGCCCGATCCACAACCGGCAAATCCACCATTTTACCGTCCAGCTGCAAAACACCGGAGCCGTTTTCTAATGAATGTTCAAAGGCTTTCACTAATCTTTCCGCGTCTTCTATCTCTTCTTGTGTTGGAACAAAGACCTGGTTAACCAGCTCTATCTGGTCAGGATGAATAACCAGTTTTCCCTGAAAGCCCAGCTGTTTGATCAATGTCGTTTCTTTCAAAAACCCTTCGCTGTCTCTTATATCAACGTACACCGTGTCAATTGGAGCTTCTATGCGGGCCGCCTTGGATGCTATCACGATTTGGGACCGTGCATAAAGCAGCTCTAATCCGTCTTTCGTCAGATCCGCCTGGATATCCAATGCGAAATCCACGGATCCAAACGCCATCCGTAATACACGAGGGCTTGCTGACGCGATTTCAAAGGCTTGATGCAGCCCTAAAGCGGATTCGATAAGAGGAACAATTTTAATATCGGGTGTATCCATGTTCCTTTTTGCTTCTAATTCGCTGATCATGCGGTCAAGAAAAAGGATTTGTTCGCTCGTTTCTGCCTTTGACAAGACAATCCCTGATACACCCGCAGTTACCATACTCGTCAGATCCTCATAAAAGTAAGGAGAATGGCAGCTGTTCACTCTTACAAAATTCACTTTTTGTTTATGAAGAGCGATTGCTTTTCTCACTCTTGATCTGGCCATTTCTTTTTCATTTGGAGACACAGCATCCTCCAAATCAAAAATGAGCACATCAGCACTCAAGCTGCCTGCCTTCTGTAATTTCTTTTCATCCGACCCTGGAACAAACATCCATGTTCGATATCCATTCAATCACATCACCACTCTCTTAAGCTCTTACAAAACTCCTATTGTCCGATAA
>NZ_JBDPNU010000085.1:0-819 GCF_050468105.1 Fictibacillus sp. NRS-1165 | reverse complement strand
CTTCATGAATGGAATGACATTACAAAAAATATTGAGGCTGACATTGTGGTTTTGGATATGCCGTTATTAGTTACCACCCAATTTAAAGACAGCTTAGGTACCTTTATTGCTGATTTATTTTTGCAGATTCTTTCTTGGATGGCACAAGAATAACGAGATTGGATTCGCAAACGGCAGCGTGAAGGAATTGAGGTTGCTTTGCAAAATCACGTAGCCTTCTGGTAGACCCAAGGTCGTCTTGACAGAACAGTTTAAACAGATTTATACACAATGGAAAGCAGGGGAAATGACGGCTGTGAAGGCCATGCAGGAAATGGGAGTAAAAAAGACGACTTTTTATAAACTTGTTAAGGAGTTTGAAAAGGCATTATAAGAATAGGGCATGCATAAGGCATGTATAATAGGAAGAAACACGTCAAAATGGAGCATCTCGTAGTTAGGTAGATGCTCCTTTTTTCAAAAATTATAAAAACAAGATTATCATTTGGTATTCAATAAATTGATCCATTATCATCTGATCAAAGTTATAAAAAATTACTAGCCACCATCAATTTACGATTAGACAAAGGCAATATCAATAATTCATTATTGATAATGGATGGAACGATATCATCACTGACTGTCACTAACTCCATTTGATTTACTGTTTCATCCTGAGGTTTTTTTAGTCTTTCCATCTAAAATTGAGCGTAATTCTTTAATATCCTCTTCAGATAAGGACTCCTCTTGGATGAACTGAACCAGCATCGACTTCAGCGTCCCACCGTAAATTCTCTTTATAAAAGACTGTGTCTCAGCGCGCTGATATTCATCCTGCGA
>NZ_JBDPNU010000084.1:0-9394 GCF_050468105.1 Fictibacillus sp. NRS-1165 | reverse complement strand
GCTTATATGAGCAAATTGATGGCGCAAGTCGCGAGGTACAAAAAAGCAAACTACACCGCTCAAGAACTCGCAGCCATCCTTGGTATTACCATCCGAAGCTCTCACCGGATCCTTGGACAATGGATAGATGCAGGTTTGGTAGACGTTGTTGGAGAGGAAAAAATCTCATCAAAAGGCCGCCCCCGTCAAATTTACCGGCTTTCATTTGTTGCCGACCATTTAAAAAAAATAAGAGAAGCAGTGGAATAGACCATTCTATTCCACTGTGTAGTTTTGAAGCTTATCACTGCTAACCTTACACCCGAGCCCGTACCGATCACCAAGGAATACGGTGCCTTCTTCCCGTACTGGCCCTTCCGAAACAGGGTCATCTGCAAGAAAAAAAGGTCCATTCAAATCTACCGGCGCTGAAATTTGCAAGTAATTAAAAAGATGGGCACTCGCTGCAAGACCAAGGGTTGATTCGGTCAAGCCTCCTCCTAGTAAATCCAAGCCCGCCTCCCTTGCTATTTCCCCGCATATTTTTGCACGGTCCAGACCGGCCATCTTTGTCAGCTTTATTACCGCTGTATCACATGCTTCCAGGCGAAAAGCCTGCAAAAGATCCCCAGGGCTCCAAATACTTTCATCCAGAGCGATCGGAATATGCACTTTCCTTCGGATTTCTGCGTGGCCAAGGAGATTGTTTGCGATGAGCGGCTGTTCGAATACGTCCACTCCCAATTTCTCAAGCTTCTTGGCAACATAGATGGCTTGTGCCACTGTGTACCCCTGGTTCGCATCCACCCGGAAAAATAGGCCGGGAGCAACTTCCTTTACCGCGTCGACCAAATAGATATCGTGATCAGGATCAAATCCGATCTTAACATCCAAGCCCTTGTATCCCTTCGTTTTCGCATCTGTTGCTTTTTGAACCGCTTCCTTCACGTCCCTTGTACTAATAAGATAGGACAGATTGATCGTTGAATTCGTTGGCCCCATCCATAGTTCACCAATGGTCTTTTTATTCCTTTGTCCAATTAAATCATGCAGCGCAGTATCGATCGCCGCTTTTGCAATCGGCTGGCCAACAGTGAGTCCACTCTTAATTTCCCGGTTCATCACTTGATGCACATAAGAAAAATTATCGATCCTTTTTCCAATAAGAGCCGGAGTGAAATAAGTGTTGATGGTGGCAGTAACTGATTCAATCGTCTCATAGCTCCATCGATGGCTGGGCCGCGCTTCCCCCCATCCAATCATTCCGTCCTTGTCGGTAATTTTCACATAAACATGTGGAGCTCCTGCTTGCTTATCACCAACTGAACCACTTGAAATCCTAAAGTCCTGAAGCATGGGTAATGTTAAAGGAAAAACTTCTATGCTAGAAATAATCATTTTAAAAGCTCCTTTCTTAAAGCATGACTAACTTCCTGATTTTTTCCTTTATTAATATTAGACATTTTAAAGACGCGTCTCTATTTGATAACGTTAAGGTACAATAAAATAACCTGAAAAAGGGGAATAATGATGAAAAGAAAAATGAGTGTTATCGTACTCTTGTTTTCCATCTTCATGTACAGCCTGCTGACAGGATTCGCTCCTCTCCCAAGAGCGGCGGCCCAGACTGACGGACAGCCAGGAGAGATTTTGGCGGATTATGCTGGTGTTGTCAGGGAGACCTCCCCTCGCTCTGATGGGATATACCACATTGATACCCCAAGATCCATTCAAATACTGAAAGAACTTCATATTAATACGTACTACTACCTTGTTTGGCATGAGAAAACGGATTGGGACGATTTAAAAAACGAGTTTTTACCTGCAGCGCGTGATGCCAATATTAACATTGTCGTCTATCTCGTGCCTCCCTCAGAATCTACTGGCGTTCGAAAGTCTTACCCCTACACCACCGATTACATTGCATGGTCAAAAGCCATCGCCCAACTATCACTTGAGTTCCCAAATCTTACTGGATGGGCGATTGATGATTTCAACCACAACCTGACGACTTACACCCCCGAATATATGGCTCGAATGAAACAAACTTCTGAAGCCATTAACCCAAAACTCGTATTTACTCCGCAAATGTATACTGACTCCTTGAATGAAAGCTTTCTACAAACCAGAGGTGCATACATCGATGGCGTCATATTGGCTTTCCGAGATGGAATCTATCGGAATACACAAGTCTATGAATCTGCTCAACAGCAAATTGATAACGCGTACAGCCTCTTAAGTTCCTATAACCTTCCGCTTTATTGGATGCTGTATGCCTCACAGCTTTCCCTTACCCCGGCCAATCCTTCAGCAAACTACGTAAGAGAAGTGGTGCAAATTGCCCTGGATAACATGATAACAGGCAAAATTAAAGGGGTGATTACGTATGTTCTCAAAAAGAACTTTGAACCTGAACCGATAGATGACAAGGCTTATAACGATACTGGGTATCTTAACTTTTTTGTCGGTGCGGGTGCACCTACTTCAGCCGGTGAATACGAAGAAGCTTCACAGAAAATCCGGATAGACCGTAAATCGGATCAATATGCGTTAACTTTCCAGACAATGGATCATGGCCCCAACTCGATGGGTTATCATAAAAAACAATTGCTGATTGATGGCCAGGTGGTATGGGAACAGGATGCTGCCGAAATTAAAACAGATTTGCAGTGGAATACGATTAACGTCGATCTTTCGCCATATTTAAGCGGCAAAAGGACTGCCCAACTCTCATTTCGTTTTTATGAGGCCAAACCTGTAAAGAACTTCTGGACTTATGCAGGTTTTGATGGTCTTCAACCAGAAGGATTTACTGTAGAAAATGGTGATTTTGCTGATACAACCAACTGGAAATTTAATTCTAGCTCTGCCGCCATTATTGGCGAGATTATGCAATACGATGAAAGACGAGCAGAAAGAGCCTATGGACAAACGAAAAAGTCCTATTTAACCTATGGATTGTATCACTCCATTTATACTGCAGATCTTAAGCCACAATTAAAGACTGATTTAGCAGATAAGGCAGAGATGGTAATGGATCATTACTTCGCAGAGAAAAATCGAAAAGCGATCAATAAGCTTCGCCAGCTGAAAAACAAAATACGGGTGAAAAGCGGACGGGAGATTCCCGTGGAAATGGCACAAAAATGGCAATCCATATCTGACGAACTGCTAACCTACTATGAAAGCGAGATGTAAGCATCGTCCCTCTGGAATGTTCCAGAGGGTTTTTCCTTAAAGATTCGTATTGATATAGTGCAGGGTTTTATCAATATGTTCCTGGCTTCCTGGAGCGTTGTGTGTCGAGAAAGGATAGATCTCTATCGTTTTCTCAGAAGGTATGAGATTATATACGCCAAAAATTGTTTTTGGAGGGCACACCGCATCCTTTAACGCAACGGATAGTCTTACTTGGCTTTTAATATTTGAAGCAAAATTAACATTATCAAAATAAGAAAGGTTTTCAAAAACCTTTTCTGTGTATTGTGGATACCTGGCTAAATAATTCTCGATAAAAACGAGGGAACCTTCTGTTTTTATCTGAATGGCCAGCTCCAGATCACACATGTTTGGTACGTCGGCTACTACCAATTGCGGCCGGGAATCCAAAGCTGCCACGGCTAGGGCAATCCCCCCTCCTAAACTCGATCCTATCAAACAGATTTTGTGCGGGTTTATTTCTGGGCGAGTCAAACAATAATCAATGGCCCGCTTGCAGTCCAGGTAGACTTTATAATAGTAGTATTCTTTCTTATCTAAAAGTCCCTGTGTTGCCCAGCTGCCTAATGTTCCCGAACCATAACAGGAATCATCCCCTGTCTCTCCCATTCCCCTGTAATCCACTGCTAATACAGCATAATCCTGAATCAGCCATTGCATATACTGGGCGATCGATCCTTTACTGCTGTTGTATCCATGAAAAAAGATAAGACATTTAAGATTTTGTTCCCGTCTTTTTGGTTTTAGAAATACCCCCTTGATCGGTGTTCCGTATGCTCCACGGTAGGTAACCTTTTCACATTGGATTTGTTTGATGGGATAATCGATGATTTCTGCCTTTTCATTTAATTCAATACGATCCAGCTCTTGGAGTGCATGGGACCAAAAAGAATGAAAATCATGTCTTGCGGATAGAATTGGTTTATAGTCACTGTATTCTTCGATTAGCTCACGTACTTGCCTCATATCATCATTCCTTTCTCCGGTTAGATGGAACAAACTTGAGAAAATTTAAGCATTCAGAAGTATAGAAGCCGCTGCTCCCTTCGCCGGAGAATAGAATTCTTTAGAAAAAACAATCTTTGTTTGAACAAAAGCGTCTGATAGGGTACGTTGTTTTGCGGACGAAATCGTCTTCTCTTGAAATTCATGAATTTGGTTATAAGGAGCTTCAATCATGATCTCTTGAGGATTTAGCAAATGAATCACCTGTACCAGAGCACGGCCCAAATACTCTCCATATTCTCCTATCTTACGGTGTACCCTATGGTCTTGCTGAGCTAACTTTGCAATATCCAAGTCTTCATTGTTTGAAGGACGATAAGTGAGGCTTTGAAGAAATTCCCGAAAAGCTCCCATACTGATTATTTTTTCAAGACAACCCTGTTGTCCGCACTTGCATATTGGACCCTGTGAAGCAACAGATAGATGGCCAATTTCACCAGCTGTCCAGCTGTTGCCATTCATTACATGATGGTCTGCCACATAGGCTCCTCCGATCCCCTCGCTAATCCTTATATAAAAGAAACTGGATTTGGGTTTTTGCAGGACCGTTTCGGCTCCTCTGGCCGCTGCAATTTTTACATTGTTATACACTTCCACAGGCACTGTTACCACTGAGCTAAGGATTTGTTTTACTTCAACATTCCTCCAATTCAGGTTTGCCGATTGATATACATATCCTCTTGTCTGGTCCACAATACCAGGTATGGCAATACCAATTCCTTTTGCCTTTGGGAATCTGCATGTTAAGTTTTTTGAAAGGTTGATCACCTCATCCAGGATCGAATG
This sequence comes from Fictibacillus sp. NRS-1165, assembly GCF_050468105.1. Classification (NCBI taxonomy): domain Bacteria; kingdom Bacillati; phylum Bacillota; class Bacilli; order Caryophanales; family Fictibacillaceae; genus Fictibacillus; species Fictibacillus sp. NRS-1165. The sequence continues at coordinate 4,405 of NZ_JBDPNU010000084.1, read as the reverse complement.
TCTGTCGATGGCGACTGACCCTTCCTCTAGTTCATTTAGCTGAAAATCCAACACGATATAGGAGATGTTGTCTCGCTGAACCATTAACCCGATGGTTTGCAGCGCGTCTGGCCTTAATTGCAGCAAAACTCTCGGTCTTCCTGCTCCAACCGGTTCTTTTATTCCCGACTCAGCGATCATGTTTTGATTCAGCAATTGTTCAACGACAAGTGACACTGTATTTTTGCTCACGTTCAGCGCATGAGCAATCTCCTTTCTTGAACATGGTTCATGAGCCCGAATATAGTCTAAAATATTTTTTTGATTGATTTCCCGTAACACCGAAGTTCCTTTTGCCGGCATTCTCTACTCTCCTGTCCTTTTTCCGTACTTCTTTATAACTTTTTAATCTTTCCTTTAAATCGATCGATAAATTGAGCATTCCATTCATCCCCTCCTGAAGCGTTTCCACTCATCCAAATCGGCGGCTGAATGCCTTCAGCAACCAGCATCTCTATTGCTTCAGCTGTCATGGCATTTAACAGATAGGCATTCGCAAAGGTAGAAACAGCGGCAATCTTTTGCTCCAGTCCGCTGATCTGCAATATCGCATCCCCCACTCCAACCTTGCTGTCCAAAACGACATCCACCAATTCAAACAAGTTTTGTCCGGAAGGGTGACGGGCAGGGTGGTTGGCAGGAGTGCTTGATGCATGCTCCACAGAGGTTACACCGATGGTTTTTATACCTCGCTGTTTCGCTTCCAATGCCGCATCTATGGTGGCGGCATTAATGCCATAAGCGTTGATAATGATTAGAAGGTCGTCTTTCACCAGCCCATAGTCTTCGATCACAATATTTCCATAGCCCGGTTTACGCTCTATCGCCATGGAACGAAGAGCTCCTCCGCTCAGGAGCGTTCCTTCATCCAGCATAGCACTGATGTGCATAAGACCGCCGGCACGAAAAAATAACTCCTGGGAACCTAAATTGGAATGGCCTCCTGGCCCATATGCGTAAATAAGTTTATCCTGTTTCACTTGTTCTGCCACCAGTTTTGCAGCCTCTTTAATGGCATGCTGCTCTTCCTTGTTTATTTTTTCCAAATGAAGGATAATCCCCTGCAAGTATTCAGTCATTAAAGGTGTTTTCATGAGAACAAACCTCCCTGTTCTTGTATACTGAAATGCCATTTTTGTACGTTTCGAGTAGGGTTATACCGTTCTTGCCTGATTGATGAAGCAAAAGAAAATCTGCTGGTGCACCTTCACAGATGCCTTTCCTTTGCGGCAAATTCATCACCAAGGAAGGATGGATTGAAGCCAGATCAACAGCAAAAGGCAAGCTGCACATCCCCCTCCTTAACAAATGGTTGACCCCCCATAACTGCGTTTGAGCTGAACCTGCCAAAAGGTCTTCATTTTCTTTCATATACAACCTTCCGCTCTTATCCAAAACGACATCGCCGCCAATATGAAGATGGTAGGACCCAGCAGGCATTCCGGCTAAGGAAACACAATCACTGACAAGAATGGCCCCCTCCCCTTTCATCCTCAGAATAACTTTTAACACTGAATCGGGAAGATGGAAGCCATCAGCGATCATGCAAGCGGCAAGCTCATCGCTTGCCAGCTGTTCCCAAAGGTAATTGGGATGCCGCTTTAACATCACATGAGCACCATTTCCTAAATGGGTAGACATCTTCGCTCCCGCTTCAATGGCATCGTGGATATTTTCAGGAGTGGCAGCTGTATGCCCTATGGAAACGAGAACCCCATGATTTGTACATTTGTTGATAAAAGATGCCGACTCTGGCCATTCGGGTGAAACGGTGATGATGGATATCCGTCCTCCAGAAGCTTTTTGCCACATCTGAAACTCAGTCCAGTCAGGAGCTTTAACGAATGGTTTAGCATGAGCTCCCCTTGGGCCATCCTCGGGAGATAAGTATGGCCCTTCTAAATGAATGCCCGGTATGGCCTGATTAACCGCTGCGTTTGTTTCAGCGGCTTCTTGGAATATAGACATCGTGTTTATTATGTTTTCAGGCTCGTTGGTAATGATTGTGGGATAGAATGAAGTCACTCCCTGACACCATAAATGGCGTACGGTAGATTCAATAGAAGCTGTTGTGAGCGCTGTATCATTATAATCAATACCTCTATAGCCATTCACTTGCAGATCAACAAATCCAGGTGCAATAATCGGCAGTTCCTTTCGCTGTTCCTCGCCTTCAATAGAAACAAACACGCCATCTTCAAAACTCACTTTTACCGCCTTGCCCGTTTTATAATGAATGCCTGAGACTTGTTTCACTTAACAGCCACCGCCAAATGAATCTTGATCTAGATATAAAGTACAATTTTCATGTTTTCGAAGAACAGAAGCAGGACAATCTACTGTAATTTTCCCATGAAGGACCGATTGTACAGCTTTTGCTTTTGTCTTGCCAGGAGCCACACAGTACAGGAATTTTGCTGAAACCAATGCAGGAATCGTTAATGTCAGCGCCTCTTTTGGCACCTCATCGAGTGAAGCGAAGCAGCCATCATTCACTTGCTGCCGACGGGATGCTCCGTCCAGTTTGACCGCTTTCATTGTTTTTTGATCATCAAAATCGGCCACTGGAGGATCGTTAAAGGCAATATGGCCGTTTTCACCGATACCCAAACAAACAATATCAACCTGTTTTTCCTTGATTAGTTTTGTGTAGCGGGCACATTCTTTTTCTGCTCCATTCGCCGTCTGAATAAGATGGACTTCCTTTGGATGAACACGATCAAATAACTTATTCTTTAAAAAGGAAGCAAAGCTTTTTGAATTTCCGGGCGGCAGATTCATATATTCATCCATATGGAAAACGGTAATCCTGCTCCAGTCAATCCTGTTATCTGCTGCCAGACCTTCCAGCAATTCGTTTTGAGAAGGAGCAGAAGCAAAAACCATCCGAAGATCTTCCTGAACGGAGAGAAGTTCCTTAATCTTGCTGCTGACATCCCCTGCTGCTTGCTGTCCCATCTCTTTTCTCGTTTCAAATACTTTTACATTTAAACGATCTGCCTTGCACATGAATGGATAAACCGTCATATTCCTCCCTCTCTTCCTTCCGAATGAGTTTATCAATTGCATTATTTATACTGTTTTCAATCGAACTGGAAAACGGAGAAGGAAGCGCAAAATAATAGATGGAGTCATTGGCTTCGTATCCCCCTTCACTCAGTTGGCCTGCTGTTGGAACATAACCAATCATTCCATTGCTATATGGAAGGGGGATGATTCGTCCTCCATATTTTTCTTTTAACTTGAGTCCGTACTGTGTCACCATTTCGGCGTTCATGGAAAGAAAGGACAGTTCTTCACCAAACGTCATCAAACGGAGCTTTAACGGTACCCCCGCTTCAAATGCCGAAAAACGTTCGTTCATAATGGTGCACCATTCTTTCATTAAAAGGTCTTCAGGAAATGCCGAGGGATCGTAGAACTCTCTTGAAGGCAAGTGTTCAAAATTCAAGTGCAAAACCTTGGTTGAAGTTTGTAGTTTCGAAGTTGCTACTTCCTTCCAATGGTTTTCATTGAAGCAATTCAGTACGTTGCTGGCTAATCGTTTTCCAAGACGTTCCACATCCTCTTCCTCTCCCCTGTAAAAGGCATTTCCTTTAATCAGAGCGGGCCGAATGTCACCGCAGCACCCCTGTAAATAACCAGCTATACACCCATTGCCGATTCTCTTTTCAACTTCTTCGAGCACAGTTCCAGGAAATTCAGAAGATACATAATTATTTCCGGTTGTCGTGGGATGGCATGCGTAATGAATCAGCAGAGCTTTTGTCTTTTGTTGCAGGGTTTCGAAGCGAACTAGTATTACTTCATTGTCTACCAGACCATCAGTATTAGGCGCCATGATGATCTTTCCGTTTACTGCTTTTCTGCGGTTAACCCCTATATCAGCCGTACTGCTTGCTCTTTGTACCGTCACTTCTTCTGCATTTTGTTTTGCAGCCTCTATCGCCGAAAGAAGCTGTTTCTCCAAAAAAGCGATATAGGAGTCACTGTACCTTCCCAGATAGGATGTAAATAACTTGCTTGTTTGCGGGCCTGAGTGATTGTGTGTCGCGTGAAATATGATTGACTCTGCTGGAATAGAAAATTGTTCGATGATTTTCTTTTCGAGTTTTGAAACAAGATCGGATCCCCACCAAATCAAATCCGCCGTAATTAACAGCGATGGGTTCTTATTTGTTTCATCTAAGAAACAAAAAACACGTACATACAACTTCGATTTAATTTCTGTAAATGGTTCTTTTCGGTGAGAAAAACCAGCTAAATAGACGGGCTGAAAGGGAGTTATTTCCTGTTTGGACGTTCCTAGCCGTATACTCATTTGTCTTTTCACTCTTTTCGTCGGTAATTAATCATAGTCTATGAC